>CAMONC010000095.1 GCA_946620235.1 uncultured Lachnospiraceae bacterium
CGATGTAGAGTTCTGTATGATCTGTGCCGAGATATTCCGCAATCTTTTTTGCTTTATCAGCTTCGTTTCTCTCCGGCTCGTTGAATCCTATCGTAAAGGTTCTGACAGGGGTATCCGTATTTCGCTGTGCTATAGCTGTTACAAGCGCTGAATCGATACCGCTGCTCAAGAACATGCCGACTGGCACGTCAGCTACCATCCTCTTACATACTGCGTCGGTTAATATGTCGTTGATACGGGATTTGGCCTGAGCAAAGCCGTTGATCATCTCAGTGGAAGCCTGTGCTTTCTTCTCTACTATGTCCCAATATCTGACTACATTGATAGTGTGGTTATGACTGTCATATACAGCATATGTTCCCGGTTGAAGCTTATATGTATTCTTGAAAATAGTGGCGGGAGCTGCGATATACTTATAGCACAGATATTGTCCCAGCATCTCCATGTCTATATCACGCGGAAATCCCGGATATTTCATAATGGGTTTAAGTTCTGATGCAAATACAAGCTCTGAAGCCTGCGGGTTCCAATAATAGTGAAGTGGCTTGACACCCATCCTATCTCTGGCAAACACAAGTTTCTCTGTATCGGCATCCCATATCGCTATCGCAAACATACCGTTGAATCTTTCGAAGCATTTCTCTCGCCACTCCCTGTAGCTGTACAGGATCACCTCAGTATCACATTCGGATTTGAATGAATAGCCTAAACCACGGAGTTCATCACGCAGCTCCTTGAAGTTATATATCTCACCGTTATACACGACAGCTATGCATCCGTCGTCTGTCAGCATCGGCTGATGCCCCAACTCAGACAGATCGAAGATGGACAAACGCCTGTGAGCCAGTCCTATAGCTCCATTCGAAAATGACGACTGCCAGATACCACCGTCATCAGGTCCTCTGTGAACCATCGTGTCACGCATCCCGATAAGGGTGTCGTCAGATATTCTGTTTTCACCTATATATCCGCATATTCCGCACATAATCTGTTATCCCATTTTGAATCCATAGTTCAGTGCTGCCATCAGTTTTGAAGTTTTACTACAACTCTGTCTCCGATCATTTTGCAATATCCATCACGTGGATAAGCCGGCATTTCAATGTAATCTGTGTTATCAGCCAGTCCTGCATCATCATGTACAATGATCAGGTCACGTCCCAGTATATTATAGAAAAAGGCATTTGCTGTTTTGGGGTAAGTGATTGATGAATTACCCGCTCCGGTTAACACATTAAAATATCTGTCTCCAACTATGCCCTTATAGGCTATCTTAGATGCAGAAAAATCACCCATAAATACGACTTCGGTTACACCTTCATTATATCCATCGATACAGTTGATATCTTTCCAGATAGTTTGCGCATGCAAGGCTGTATTATCATAAACAAGTTTTTTATACAGATAAGCTCCGTTGGAATAAACAATATTACTAAATCCAATATATACTATAGCTATAACTGTGATCGCATAAACTGCTTTTTTTGAATACGATAAAACCTTATCAATCGCCTGATCACCGTCGTCCTTTTCCTGTGAAATATCAACGATAACGATCGGCAGCATATATACCAAACAAAATGCGAAGATCATCAGCTGATGTATTAAACCAAATGAGACTAAATGGATCGCATTCAAGCCCAATGGAAATATGATCAGGCAGGGTATAACAATAACCAGAGACCCCAAAAACTTTCTATGTTTCAATATGTAATACACAACTGATATAACTATCAGGATAGCTATCAGCCAGCTGACCCTAACCATTGAAAGACTATTATACTCAGTAATTGAGAAAAAATAATCTCTGAAGTATTCATATGATACAGGAATATCATTTATAACACCGGCAGCAGTCAGTGAACTCAGATTACCGGCTCCGTTATATTCATTGGATAATTCAACTCCATAATGCCCGGCAGCCGCATGCATCAGAGGTATATATACTATTATGCCCAGTAAAAGCGTTGACAACTCTTTGATGCCACATATAAATACTTTCAAAATGTCATTCCAGCTTTCACTATTCATCGCATCTTTTATCAATATCAGTATATATAAACCTATCGCAACACATATATATGCCTGATATAAAGCCAGACAAATGACAACTGAGATCACCGGAATAACAATATTCAGTATCTTAGGAAATTTCCTGAATGAGTAAACCGCAATACAGGCAAATAACAGTCCCAGACAATCTGCGTCCGCATCAAACACATAAGTACAGAACAGCGATGTCAATGTAACATTTGTACCAAACAATATGGCCACGCACATTCCCTGCAGTCTGCTGAGTTCTAATACCTTGGAAACCAGAACCACAGCAAGAGAAACATAGAAAATACTAAGAGCACCCATTAACCAAGGTGTCGCAATCAGCCTTCTATGTGCCAAAAAAGGATACAGCCATCGTCCAAGTCCCACTTTATCAAGTCCGTCAATTTCAGCAAAGCTCAATGAATCATGTGAAAACATAATATTCATAAAGCAGAAGCCATGAGCTATGATCATGATCACTACAGATGAAACAAATATAAATCTACTCGTATCATCAAAGAATTTCTTAACCTTTTCCAATTATGCTCCCCTCGTTATCTGTTCATAATGAGACTATTACTGTAGCTCATACAATATACGGTGACCGAGACACCTGTGTTAGCTATGCCTGCCGGGTGACCTCCCACATTTACCGAGCCGCCGCCTCCACCGCGGTATATATGATATGATGTACCATCGATATTCTCATACAGTTCTGCACTTTCCTCCCCCATGACAGTTATCATATCCTGTCCGCGGCTAAAGGCTGCATAATAGTTATTATCTCCGAAATCCGGTGTGATTCCCAATCGTGCCAATGCCTCTCTTTCTTCATGATCACATGCCAGATAAGAGTCTTTATCGAAAGTAATGATCCAGGCAAAAGCATCCGGAAGCTTATCGACAATATCAAGTTTCTCTGTCAGAGTGACATCATCCTGTAAGTGGGCTATATCGTATATGCTTTGATAGTTGCCCTTATTCTCTTCCCATATGTTCTCGACCGCTCTTCCGGGATCATGATTTATCCCCAGCTCATTCTGTATATAATCCCCCAGATACTCCGTATATTTAGTTCCACCCTGATAGCTTAAATGAAAGGCATCGGAATAATCAGAGTTTAAGTCAAACCCGATCGGACTGTCGTCAGAAGTAAAATTCAGAAATTCCACACCATGTTTCTCTGCTACCCCATTAACGACGTCATAGAATGCCTCTTCGGATTGATTTGTCGTATACGGCGATGCCAGCAGAACAAGTCTGACGCCTTTCTTCTTTGTTTCTTCAATCGTCTTTTCTATATATCTGATCTGCTTGTCAGTATCTATATCTATACTGGCATTATGAATCTCCTGAACCTCTTCTTCGGTGATCGGAACTGTTTCGGAGTATACTGCCATATACCAGTGTGATGCTTTATACTGCCCCTTTCCCTTCAGATAATCAAAATCAGCCTTATCGATACTGTTATACCCGGTTCTGAAAGCCAGGAAACGGTTGGCATCATTTAGATCAAATTCATCATTCTTCAGATCATAGTATCCAACATATTTCAGTGGGTCATATTCATGCATCGTCCACAGAACGGCAGCATCTTTCGCGCTGTTAGCTGTAGGATACAGATCCATAAATATAACCTGTGGTCTGTAACGATTTAAGTAACCCTTGATAAGCCAATATGATCCCTGTATCGTCTGTGATGATGTAGACAGGTTTACGGACGTTAATCCCTTTTGATCATAAAGCAACTGCGGATTCACAGATCTGTATATATGTGAGGATCCGACAAACGCCACATCACAGTCTCCGATCCTGTCTATATTGATCTCTCTTTCCTCTGTTGCCATTAACATTCCGATTCTGTCTACAGAGAAGATGATCAGGATAAACAGCACTATTCCTTTTATCAGAAAAAGTCTTGTTTTCATTGTAAATCTACACGCATCTAGAATTGAAAGTATATAAACTTCGAGGCATCAAAAGTCGGTCCGTAGATGCCAAATATCAAAACCAACATTACCCCTAAGTAATAAAAAGCAAAACGGCATATGGCGTTCTGACGGTCCAGAGTTTCTCTGAATGATCTGTGTTTCTCATGATACAGATCCACGATGATCAGTATAAGTACAGATACGATCAGAATGAATACATTTATCCTGTCCAGACCGCAGTTGTACAGTGACTGGTCAAACAATACCCATGGATTAAACGCCGATAACATCTGACGTATGACTGAAACAGCTTCACTGAATCGGGATGCCCTGAAGAAGATCCATGCAAAATCAACAAAAAGGAAGTTCAGAACTATGCGGATAGCCTTGAAGCTTTCGCAATCGGTTTTGATCCTGAAAAGCGCAACTGCCTTAGCCCTGAGAGAGGATGTGAGTTCACCCACTATCTGATAGAGGCCATGCAACCCGCCCCATATAACATAGTGCCAGCTGGCACCATGCCACAGACCGCTCACCAGAAACGTTATCATCAGATTGAAGTATTTTCTGAGTTTACCCTTTCGGTTTCCGCCCAGCGGTATATACACATAATCCCTGAACCAGGTCGACAGGCTGATATGCCATCTTCTCCAGAAATCCTTGATGGAAACAGCGAGATAAGGCTGCTCAAAGTTGCGACTCAGTTTAATTCCCAGTACCTCTGCTGCCCCGATCGCTATATGGCTGTATCCTCCGAAATCGCAATATATCTGAATGGCAAATCCGATAGTAGCGAGTGCGATCTCAAAGAATGCATATCCGGTGTAATGGTCGTATATCTGATCAACAAAGATAGCTACTCTGTCCGCAATGACCAGTTTCTCAAAGAACCCCCACAGCATTAATTCAAGTCCGTGTTTTACCCGGGTAGCATCAAACCGATGCTCCTCGTCAAACTGTGGCAGCAGATTCGAGCTGCGTTCGATAGGACCGGCTACAAGCTGTGGAAAGAAGGATACGAATAAGGCATATTTAAAGAAGTTCTTCTCCGGAGATATATCTCCCTTATATACATCGACAGAGTAAGACAGTGCCTGGAAGGTATAGAAACTGATACCCACCGGCAAGAGGAAGCTATGGTGTAATGAAGGTATGATCAGACCAAACCTCGCCCCCACTCTTACTACCGAATCACTGAGGAAGTTGAAATACTTGAAAAAGAATAATACAGCAAAATTCAACACCAGACAAAGAACAAGTATTACCCGTTTCCTGCGGGAGGTATCTGCTTTACCCATCAGAATGGCACTTGCATAAGTGACAACTATGCTGAACAGGAGGAGCGCCAGATATTTCACATTCCAACACGCATAAAAGAACAAACTGGCTGCCAAAAGCCAATAGTTCTTGATCTTACGCGGGATAATGTAATAGGCCAAAACTACAATGGGAAAAAATATCAGAAAAGCCGATGAATTAAAAAGCATTTATCACTGATCCTATACTTACAGTTCTTTCAGGTATTGGGATATCTGGGCATCCATACTCTTGATAGCATCTTCGCCCCGGCTGTATGCCGCATACCACTCCACGGTCTTATCGACAGCCTCATCTATAGTCCAGATCGGGTCGTATCCGAAAGTCTTCTTGAAGAGTGTATTATCCAGTTTCAGGAATCCGGCTTCATGAGGACCACCGTCCGATTTATTGATCCAATTAGGTCTGCCGGATGAATGCTTCTCCCATTTCTCACAGAAGAGGTCCACCATATCACCTGTAGTGATACAGTTTTCATCATCCGGACCTATATTATAGCTGCCGGATATACTATGATCCTGATACTGCCTCATAGCTACCACGAGATATGCCATCACGGGTTCAAGAACATGCTGATACGGCCTGATAGAGTAGGGATTGCGGACGATTATATCCTCGCCTGCAGAAGCTGCCCTGAAGCAGTCCGGGATGATCCTGTCTGATGCAAAATCACCACCACCTATGACATTGCCTGCACGGCAGGTACTCACAGGGATGTCCATATCATTAAACCAAGATCTGCGGTATGTAGCAGTAACAAGCTCTGAGCAGGACTTTGAGTTGGAGTATGGATCGTAGCCGTCCAGAACATCTCCTTCTGCGAATGCACGTCCCAGTTCGTCGTTCCGATAGACCTTATCGGTAGTCACGTTTACAATGGATGCTACGGAATCAGTCTGCCGGCATGCCTCCAGGATGTTCGCCGTGCCCATTACGTTAGTCTCATAGGTATAGAGCGGATTCCTGTATGATTCTCTGACTATGGGCTGTGCAGCCATATGGATGACTATCTCCGGCTTTACTCGATTGATCATCGTGGACAGACTATCATAGTCGCGTATATCACCGATGATGGAATCCATGTTGTCGGAGATGCGAGCGATATCGAAGAGAGCCCGTTCATCGGATTTCGAGCCGGAGTCCGGTCCGGATATTGGCAAATTCATGCCGAGGTCCAATGCGGTGTCCGGCGTATTTACACCCGGTGACAGTGCATATCCATATACGTCAGCACCCAGGATCTGCAGTACTCTGCACATCCAGCTACCCTTAAATCCGGTATGTCCGGTGATCAATATTCTTTTGTTTTTATAGAATGACAGATCAAAATACATAAAACGTTTGCTCGTATTTTATCCGGTTTATTGCGGATTCAGTCGTTGAACTCCTCAACACTCTTGATACTGTACGGAGTATCCACATGTACACCATAGTATGTCTTGACGAGTATCTCACTCATTAGACCGAATATGATCATGATCAGACCGATGATCACGAAAAAGATGGTAAGCAATGGCGGGAAAATATTATTGGACATCTTACGTCCCATAGCAAACAGGACGATTGACCATATACCGCATGCAAATCCGAGCAGCTCAAATATCATACCGACTCCGCCAAGCAAATGGAGCGGTCTCGTGGAAAACTTATTCCAGAACCACACGGATATCATATCCACAAAGCCTTTGATCGTACGCTTCCAGTTATACTTCGTATATCCGGAAGTACGTGGTCTGTGATTAACTACTATCTCACCTACTGTAAAGCCCTTGATGCGAAGAAGTGCGGGGATAAAGCGATGCTGCTCTCCGTACAGATTAACCCCCTTGAAGCATTCTCTTTTATATACCTTAAGGGAACAACCACTGTCATGGATACCGTCATGAACCAACAGGTATCTCAACAGATTGGCTCCTCTGGATACAAAACGCTTCATAAAAGAGTCCTTGCGGTTCTTGCGCCATCCGGATACAACATCTACACCGGTATCCAGAAGCTGATTGATCATAGCCGGTATGTCCGCAGGGTCATTTTGCCCGTCACCATCCATGGTCACTATATAATCATTCTGTGCCGCCTTGATGCCCGCATCCATAGCCGCAGTCTGTCCGAAGTTCTTGCGCATGCAGATATACTTGAGTGGCTTTAGTGTCCGACAGACCTCATCCGTGCCGTCAGACGAACCATCGTTCACGAATATGATCTCATAGATGTATCCGTTTGCTTCACAGACATCCTTTATCTCTTTATGTAAGTTAGCGATATTTCCCTCTTCGTTGAATACAGGTACAACTATTGAAAGGGAGATAGTATTGTGGGCACTCATACAGTTTTCCTCCGGATTAGTTCTATTGTCCTTCACTCATTCCTTACATTATATCAGATTTTGCGACGGAGGCGGGCAGTGATCAGCTTAATTGCATACGGAATCCAGCGGATATGAGTGCGGTACCGTGGAGGGATGGTTGAGAGTACTGCACGGTAACCGGCAAAATCCCGGCTGATGAGCATGCTCAGGATTCCCGTAGCCGAATAATTGGCATACCAGTTCGAAAAATCGATCTCATCACTCCATCTGGAACTCATCCCATTCAGAAGATCTATGTGGTGTCTGAATTTCTCAAGGCGAGAGTACCTGGAGTTGTAGTTTTTCTTTTCCAGATCAGATGCAACTACGCGATGTGCATCTGACGTGATATCCAAAACATAGATAGGGCCCTTACGCAGAAGAAGAACCTCGTCGACGGCGTCGTCGACAAACTCACTGATCTCGCGGGCCTGTGCGAAGTACGCTCTCCCCTCTTCAGTCAGGAAGAAGTTACGCATAAAGAGACCATGGGTACCCAGCGGAAGGCACTTCTCATACTCACTGATAGTGTATGGCCGATTCAAAAGTTTAGTATCCTCGGGGATGGTGCCATAAGCAGAATCGGAGTCATCCATTCTGAGCTCTATGCGGCAGGCAACAGCGGAATACTCCGGATGCTCATCCAGAAATCGGGTTTCGGTATCAATCTTCTTCTCATCGATCCAATAGTCGTCACCGGAGAGGTTCGTGATATATCGTCCACGACACATAGTGCGGGCTTTAAAAATATTCGTCGGGATTCCAAGGTTGGTCTCATTGATATTGATCCGGATGATGTCGGGATAACGCTCGGCATACTCTCGCAGTATATCTGCTGTGCCATCCTGTGAGCAATCGTCGGAGATGACGAGTTCAAACTTATAAGAAGTCTGCTGTGCGAGTACGCTCTCGATGGCCTGTCGGACATATTTCTCATGATAGTAAGTCATCATATAGACAGAGACGTCGGGCGCAGAAGAGGCCGGAGCAGCAGATTTGCTGTCAGTTTCCGAAGCTTGGGTCATGACACCAGATACAGCAGACAGATCTGCAACATACCACACGTATAGGTCGATATCCTCTGCGGAATAGTCGCCGGAGGATTGTATCAGCTGATATATATCAAAATAATCAGCAAGTTTGACACGCAAATATCCGTGCTTGTCGTAGAATCGGAGAGCACGGGCATTATCGGGTGATACACACCAATATACGCAATTGATATCCAGCTCATCGCGGGCCTTAGCCATGATCCGTTTCATGGCTTCGTGTGCAATACCTGTTCCCATAGCACAGGTGCGGATTGTGATACCGAATTCTGCAGTATGCGATGTGGTATCGATATGCTTAAGGCTCACGGTGCCGAGATATTCGTCCGGATCAACGTGCGAGGCGTCAGTGATAGCGAGGTGGAGATTTCGAATCACAGCAGGCTGCTCTGCAGGAGCAGTGTTAAGCACATCATAGTCAGATATACTTCTCTCAATAAACCCACGACAATCATCTATAGTCATAGATGCGAAATCCCTATGCAGATCATGGACTACACTGTCGTCGCGCATCCATTCAAGCATATAGGGGGCATCTTGTTTTCTAAGTTCACGAAGTTTCATGTTTCGTTCCTATCGGCAATAAATGTTTTTCACACC
>CAMONC010000096.1 GCA_946620235.1 uncultured Lachnospiraceae bacterium
CCGGCAATTGATATTCGAACATATGTTTGCTATAATAATATAAGGTGCTACCTAAACGGTGGCGGTTAGTCCTCTGTCAGGGAGTACAAGCCCTGTTTATATAGAAACCCGTGAGGGAATAAAACTATAGGAGGAAATGTACTATGATCACCATGGAAAGCCTTATGGCGCTTATCGGGCTATGCGTTACGGTATTTGGTCTCGGCTATTCCATCGGTAGGAATAGCAAGCATTAAATAATCGCCACAGCCCTGCACGGCGGATGGCGATTACTTAATTGTCATTCTGTAATTCAGGACTAGCCGTTGCTGTACGGGTAGCACCTTTATTAACTACATTATATGTGCGTCCACTACGGGTGTCAATCATTTGATACATCTGTCCGGTTGTTGCTATAATGATAGGTATGAAAAAGAGATTTCAGTCCGATCTGGCAAAAACCATGAAATATCTCAAGCGTAACGGGTTCCGTGACACTTTCTTTGCAGCTGCGGAGCGGCTTGGGGCACGTGCGGGCAGCCGTTACAGTTATGTGATGCCTGATGACGGAGAACTTGCAAAACAGCGTAAAGAAACGGATGATGCTGAAGGATGGCCTTCTATAACTATAGTTATGCCGGCTTATAATCCCGATGAGCACTTTTTCCGTGAGGCATTAAGCTCGGTGCTCAGGCAGTCATATCCCCATTGGAAGCTGGTCATAGCCGATGCATCAGACAGTGATAATGACGTCGTCAGGAGATGGGCAGACAAATGCGCATCCGAGCTGCGTGTCAGATATGTCGAGCTGGGATCCAACATGGGCATATCCGAGAATACCAACGTCGGAGTGGAAGCCGCCCTGGATGATACGTCCGGTGGCGGATGCGATTATATAGGATTCATGGATCATGATGATGTGCTGGCACCGGATGCACTGTATCATATGGCGAAAACCATAGTCAGCCGTGATAATCCGATGATGCTGTATTCGGACGAGGATAAGCTTTCGGAAGATGACAGGCATGTAAAATCGTATTTCGATCCTCACAGGAAGTATGATTTCAACTATGATCTGCTCATGACCAATAATTACATATGTCATTTAATGCTGGTACGCAAGGATATGCTTAAAACTATCAAGTTCAGACCGGCTTATGACGGAGCACAGGATTATGATCTGGTTTTGCAGCTGGTGATCTCGCTGATCAAAGAATACGGATTGCAACCTTATGAGCTGTCCGATTATATCGTTCACATACCCCGTGTCCTGTATCACTGGAGAAGTCACAGCGGCAGTACAGCTGCGAATACATCCAGCAAGGAATACGCCTATGAAGCCGGATTAAATGCGGTGACTGATATGGTCAACACCCTCTATCGCCATAATATGAGCGCAGACAGTGATCATCCCAGGGTATCGCACAGCAAGCATCGCGGCTTCTATGAGGTCGACTGGGGTGTTGGGAACCATGATTCATTCTTTAGGCTTCGTCCGGATGTAGGTGCCGTGATCGGACGTGTTCTGGACAACCGCGGAAGGATGACTGAGTGCATCGCGGATAAAGCCGGAAACCGGCTCTATGCCGGTACACCTAAGAATTATGCCGGAGAGCTGAACAGATTTGACTGTACCCAGGACGTATATATGGCCGATATAGATCATATAACGGTCCGCCCGGAGCTTGCAGAACTGCTCAGTGAGGCTAAGGCAGCCAAAGCCGCTAAAGCCGGAGAGGATGCAGGGAAAGCCGACAGTGACCGGGCTTTCGCGGAAGAACTGCACAGGCAGGGTTATCTGATACTGTATGATCCGCGAGCATAAAAGCCAAAGAAAAGCTCGAGCAAAAAGCCAAAGAAAGCGAGTAAACCGAATGGCCCGTACTACCGTACTTATACCGAATTACAACGGCATCGATTATATCGAAGCCTGCATAGAGAGCGTCATGGCCGATGGCGATCACCCGATCGTTGTAGTTGATAACGGATCCTGTGACGGTTCGCGTGAAGTGCTGGAAGCACACATATCGGGTGATGCTCTGCCGGTATACGAACACGTGTTATTGATCCCGCTTTCCGAGAATACCGGCTTCTGCAAAGCTGTAAATGTGGGCTTGGAGCATATTAAGACTCCTTATGTTTTCCTGCTCAATAACGATACTGTCATCCGCACGGGCGCGATAGCTGCACTCGAGCAGAGACTGGACTGTGACGAGCGTATATTTTCCGCGCAGTCACGGATATTGAGTATGAAGGAACCGGACAGGATAGATGACTGCGGTGACCTGTATTCTGCACTCGGATGGGCTTTTACTCCCGGAAAAGGAAAGCTGGCTGAGGCTTACGACCGCCCCTGCAACGTATTTGCCTGTTGCGGAGCAGCTGTTATGTATCGAATGCGCTCTTTTACGGATGTGGGAACGTTTGACGAGGAGCATTTCGCATACCTCGAGGATATAGATGTGGGGTACAGAGCACGGATCATGGGTTTTAAGAATGTGTATGAACCCGCGTCGGAGATACTACATGCCGGCAGTGCAGTGTCGGGCTCGCGATATAACCGCTTCAAGGTGAATCTGGCTGCGCAGAACAGCGTATATATCATCTACAAGAATATGCCACTCGTGCAGTTCATCATCAATCTGCCGCTCCTGATCATCGGTTTTCTCATCAAGACGCTCTTTTTCTCGGTGAGAATGATGGGATTCACGTATCTGCGGGGACTCTGTCGCGGATTCAGACTATGCTGGCGGGACATAAAGAATGGCCACAGGCACAAGGTCTGGTTCAGACCTCGCAACCTGGGCCACTATATTCTCATTCAACTTGAATTATGGGCTAACACAGCCCGTCGGATTACAGGATAATTCTTATAAAATTACAGCTCCGACGTGCAGTGAGGGCAGCGGGTTGCCTCTATCGGGATCTCGCTCTTGCAATACGGACACTTCTTTGTAGTAGGCGCCTCTTCCTCTTTCTTCTTGCCCAGCTCGGCAGCCTTGTTGATGGCCTTGACGATCAGGAAAATCACGAACGCCATTATTATGAAGTTGATGATCGCGGTTATGAATGCGCCCCAGCGGATCTCAACATCGCCGACCGTAGCAACCATTGCGCTTAAGTCAGTGTTGGCTACAAGCCCGATCAGAGGGGAAATGATGTCATCGACCAGACTGGTTACTATTGCCTGGAATGCAGCACCGATGATAACGCCGACAGCCAGATCGATCACGTTACCGCGAAGTATGAACTTTTTGAATTCTGCGAAGAATGCTTTCATATGTATGCCTCCTTTTGGCTTTTTTCTCGCTCATAATATACATTATACATAAATACATGAAAAAAACGTAAAATAATTTGCACTGCCCTCTAAAGTCGTGAGCATTTCGTCCGATATAATAAGCAGAGATTTGAATGCTCGATTATACTTTGCATGGAAGGAGGAGAAATGCAATGCGTATAGATGCGTATAATCAGATCACATCGGTTTATCAGACACAGGCTGCCAAGAAGCCACAGGCTGTAGCCAAGACAGGTACAAGCTTCGTTGATAAACTGCAACTCTCCAGTATAGGAAAGGATATCCAGACCGCTAAGCAGGCTGTAGCAAATGCACCTGATATCAGATCTGAGAAAACCGAACCTATCAAAGCTCAGATCGCTGCAGGTACTTATGAAGTAAGCGCAGAGAGCTTTGCCGACAAATTGCTCGAGAAATTCGGAGCATCACTTATCTGACATTCGGATTTAGGAGATTAGGATGGCGTCTTTGATGGAAACACTCATCGGCATACTGGATGAACAAGCTGCCGAATACGACAAGCTCTTGGAGCTGACCCTTTCAAAAACACCTGTAATAGTCTCCGAAAATCTGGATGCACTGGCGCGAATCACGGATGATGAGCAGCTGCAGCTGGGCCGCATACAGACCCTCGAAAAGAAAATGGACGAGGCGATCGCGGACATAGCACAAGTACTCAACAAGGATGTTGAAACGATGAGTCTCAGGAGACTCATAAGGATCATGGCGGGCAGACCTTCCGAACAGAGAGCTCTGGCGGAATCCTATGACAGGCTGATGGCGTCCGCCAGGCAGGTTAAGCTGGTAAATGAGAGAAATGCGGAACTCATTCAAAGCGCACTTGACATGGTCCACTTTAATATGAACATGCTCCAATCAGCCAAATCGGCACCCGAGAGTGCCAACTACAACAGGGGAGCATACAGCACGGGTGATACGCTGGGCGTTGACAAGCAGTCATTTGACGCTAAACAGTAGGATCCCCGGCGCCGAGGGCGATTTCAACACAGGTGATTCGATATGTCATTGTTCAGCAATCTGTATTTGGGAACTTCGGGACTCCGTATTTCCTCAAATGCTCTGAATACAACAGCACATAATGTGACAAATGTTGATACTGACGGCTATACACGCCAGCAGGTGTCTCTTGCCACATCTACATATCAGACTTTCTCCAAGCAGCATGCTATCGGTTACGATCAGCTCGGGCTTGGTGTCACCTATGCCGAAACCAGGCAGGTCAGAGATTATTTCCTCGATGTTAATTATCGTAAAGAATCCGGACGAAGCGAATTCTATCAGACAAGTGTGGATGCGCTGAATCAGGTGGAGGATATATTGGGCGAATCAGCGGGCGGCCGCAGTTTTTCCATGAGCATGGATGAACTGTGGGTATCTGTTGAGGAGCTTCTGAAGGATCCCTGCAATGAGGTCAACCAGAACCTTCTCGTTACGAGATCCTACGAATTCATCACTCAGGCGAATAACGTATACAATTCACTGTGTGATTATCAGCTCAACTTAAATACCACTATCAAAAATGATGTAAACAACATCAATGACTGGACCCAGAGAATCTACGAACTCAACATAGACATCATGAAGATCGAGTCCGCCGAGGTTGAGAATGCGAACGATCTGCGAGACGAGCGTAACGACCTGATCGACAAGCTCGGCCAGATGGGTAATATCACCTGGAAAGAAGATTCAGACCATTGTGTATCGCTTCAGTTCGAGGGTGTTGACCTCCTGAAGGGCGATATGATCAATAAGATGGAACTCTATCAGGATCCCCAGACCGGATTCTACAGTGTGTACTGGAAGCAGCTTGCAGAGTACAAGCTCAATACGGACGGAGAGAAAGTGGTCGATACCGCGACTTTACCGGGAGCTCAGGTATTTGACTTGAGCCGTCCCATTTCATCCGAGTTAAACACCGATGTAGGTGAACTTAAGGCCTGTCTGTACGCCAGAGGTGATCATAATGCGACCTTTGCGGATCTGAACAGGTATCCCGACCCGCTCAAGCCGGGCGAAGTATCGCTTGACAGTCTGGACTACTACGATACCACCATCTCCCAGTCGGTACTGATGAATGTGGAGGCTGAGTTCGATTCACTCATACATAACGTTACGACCAAGATCAACAGTATCCTGGCCGATGCCGCCGACAGAGCGAGCGAGAGATATCCCGCTTCTACCTATTTAAGAAATGATGATCATTCCTATCTCCAGATATTCGAGCAGATCACCGGCCCCGAGAGAATGTTCAGCACATCACCGGTATATAAGGATCCGACCACAGGCGAGCCCGATTCGCTGAATAATCCCGATCCCGGTATGCAGGATTACTGGAACGGTTTCACCGTATCAAATATCCGCATCAATATGGACTTAAGACAGTCTCCTTCACAACTCGGCTTCAGGCTTGAGGACGGCAGTGAAGACAATGAGACCATGAGAAAGCTCTCGGAAGCATTTACGAGAGAAGATTACACGCTTAACCCCAGAGTTACGACTCCTGTGAACTTCAATTCATACTATAACTCGATGATCTCACAGGTATCCAACTCAGGTAAGATATACACGACCATCAAGGATGCTCAGGACCAGACGGTTAACGCGATCTCATCGGCGAGACAGCAGATACTGGGCGTCAACACCGACGAGGAGCTGACATTCATGATCCAGTTCCAGAATGCATATAACGCAGCCAGCCGCTTTATCAATGTGGTGGACAGCATGCTTGAGCATCTGCTCAGTACCCTCGGATAACCGGCAGCGTTCTCACATTTAATGATTCCGTAAGAAAGGAGAAACCTGATGCCTTCAACATTTTTCGGATTACAAATAGCATATTCGGGACTTAAGGCCAGCAACGCAGCGCTTAATACCACTGCCAATAATGTGGCAAACGTTGAGACTGACGGCTACTCCCGTCAGAAAGTAATAACAGCTGCTACCGATCCTATGCGGGTGTTCGCAACATACGGTTGTGCGGGTGCAGGTGTCGATACACTGGCTATCGAGCGTGTACGTGATGTCTTCTATGATGAGAAGTACAGAGATAACGAAACACGCCTCGGTGAGTTCGAACGTAAAGAGTATTATATGTCTGTCATGGAGTCCTATTTCAAGGATGATGGCAAGACGGGATTTAAATCTATATTTAATAAATTGATAGATACGCTGGAGGAGGTCACCAAGAACGCCAGCTCCACATCTACCAAGGCTACGTTCCTGGCTCAGGCCAAGACCATGACCGATTACTTCAATAATATGTCCGGTGATCTGCAGGATCTGCAGAAGGATATAAATGACGAATTGAAGATCCAGGTCAGCCAGGTAAACTCCATCGCGGAGGAGCTGGCTACCATCAATAAGCAGATCAATGTCATCGAGCTGACCGGCACTACGGCAAATGAGCTTAGAGACAAGAGAGATCTCCTGGTAGACGAGCTTTCCAAATATGTGGATGTACAGGTTAAGGAAACACCCATATATAATGCGAATAACGAGGAGACCGGAGCTACCAGATGCCTGATAAAGATCGCCGGAGGACAGACTATCGTAGATCAGAACGATTTCAAATCACTGGAAGTAGTAGCGAGAGCTTCTTATGAAAAGGTTTACCAGACTGATGCCGACGGCCTCTATGACGTATATTGGAGCGACGGTACGAAGTTTAACCTGGATAATGCCGCAATGGGCGGATCCATCAAGGGCCTCGCGGACTTAAGAGACGGAAACAACGGCAATTATTTCACGGGAACGGTTACCACGGTTGAATACGAAGGCGACAATCATATAGTTAAGATCGCTCCCGGAAGCGATATGCTGAGCTCCATAGATAAATGCAATATTTCAAACAGCGGCGGTCGCATCATTCTCGGTAATCAGGAGTATTACTACAAGGACTGGACAGTCAGCTATGTTAAGGATTCAAACGGAGATGATACCGATACCATCGCTTCATACATCTTTACCATGGACGATGAAAAATGCGACCAGATGGTAACGAGCGAGAAGATCGGCAAGCTGTCTCAGATGGGAAGCTACTCGGAATACCAGGGCATTCCCTACTATATGAGCCAGATGAACGAGTGGATTCGCAACTTCAGCCGTGCGATGAACAATATTTTCACCACAGGCTACACCACCACAAATGAAGATGCGGGGATCCTGATCACCGGAAACAAGACCACTGAAAGAGGTGAGTATTCCGAGGATGAACTGAACGGTAGCGTCGATGCCAGAAAGTATTATCAGATAACAGCCCTCAACTGTACCGTAGAGAGCGAAGTAAATGAGAATCCCGACCTGCTCGGTTCACGTAAGGACAGCTCCAACGGTGTCGAAGAGTGCGATAACATCAAGAAAGCCATAGAAGTATTGGGCGACAAGACCCAGCTGAGCTTCAGAGGCTACAATGCCAGCGGATTCCTGGAGTCGGTACTTTCGGATGTGGCACTTAACACCGGCAATGCAAGAACCTTCTCAGCGACATTTGTCAGCCTGCAGTCGGTACTCGGCAACCAGCGTACATCGATCTCGGGCGTGGACAGCGATGAAGAAGCTGTGAATCTGGTCAAATACGAGAATGCATATACGCTTTCTTCCAAGATGATCCAGACATTCCAGGAGATATATGACAGGCTGATTCTTCAGACCGGCGTATGATGAGGTAGTAACTATGAGAATGACGAATAAGATCATGCAGCACAATTCGCTGTATAACATCAATCAGACCAAGATAGCAGAGGATAAATACAATACACAGCTGACCAGCCAGTCCAAGATCACGAGACCTTCCGATGATCCCGTGGTAGCTATCCGTGCACTCAGACTCAGAACCAATGTTTCCACCGCGACACAGTATTATAAGAAGAATGCACCCGATGCCAATCAGTGGCTGGACGTGACTGCCAAGTCCTTAGATACCATCACTAAGGTCTATACTTCCCTCTATGATCAGGTTGAGACCGGCGTTAACAAGGACTATACCGCATCCGACATGCAGGTGCTCCTTTCCCAGATCGATTCATATACCAATGAAGTATATGCCACCGGTAATCAGGATTATGCAGGCAGATACATTTTCACCGGATACAGGACAGATACTCCGCTGACGTTCCAAAAAGAGCAGATCGATAAGGATAACAAATTACCTTATTACTCAATCACTGAGATTCTTAAAGAAGCACAGCTCGACAGCTTCAGCTATACGGATTACAGCACATTTGATACCAAAACAGCTGCTCAGAATGCTGATGAACTGAAGATCACGAACGCAGAGATAAACAGGATCAGATTGTCATATAGTAATACTAAGAGCAATCCGATGCCGACCTTTGAGATCAAAGATAAAGATGGCAATGTGGTCTTCACCTTGGCACCCGATGCAACAGAGACTTCAGCTGAAAAAGCATATCAGGACATGACAAAAGTGGAAAACGGAACACTGTCTACTCCTGAGGTTACCTATATTCCTACCACCGGTGAGATCATCTTCACTTCGGCAATAGCAGATAAGCTAAACAGCGTATTAACAGATGGTGGAAACATTGCTGTAACATACGAAAAAAACGAGTGGAATGTAGGTGATCTTAACCCTCAGCATTATTTTAAGTGCACTTCTGATCCCAATGATGCTGCCAAGAAGATCACTTACAATAGTGAGTTGCATATTGTGGATCCGTCGGTTCCCGGTGACGCTACGGTTAAGAATCCCGAAACCCAGATCGTCTACGACGTAGGCTACAACCAGACGATACAGGTAAACACCAACGCGTACGAAGTGTTTGATCCCGGCGTATCGAGAGACTTAGAAGACTTGAGAGATATCGTGAACCAGTTCTCTGAGATCGAGAAGATCCGTAAGGAATTGCGCGAGGAACTTGAGACTTACGAAGAGGGCACCACAGAGCGCAAGAACTGCCAGACCAGACTGGATGCAGCCGAAAAGGCATACACCTACATCCGCGATGCGGTCAGCAAGCGTTT
>CAMONC010000097.1 GCA_946620235.1 uncultured Lachnospiraceae bacterium
GGAATGGTCTCGGGGTCAAAGCGCAGGAATACTCCGCCTGCGGTCTGGAAAACTATATTCTTGAGATCAACAAACTTGATAACGCTTACGACCTCATCTCCTTCGGTCAGATTCGTGGCAGCCACGGTACGTTTGGAGACGTCAAACTCACCTCCGCTGACAACTTTACACATACTTGTGGCCGTAACGAATATCAGTCTGTAGAGATTCAAGTCGGTCTGTGATGCGGCATATACGATATACTCGGACTCAGCGGAGAAATTGCTGACATTATCGATCGGAATGCCCTTATCTCGGAACTTTCCGAAAGGCAGATCCTTGACCTTGATACTGTGAAGGAGTCCATTATTTGTGAATATGACAACCTTGCCCGTATTCTTGCACTTAAATACGAACTTGTTCTCCTCAAGTGCGGTCTCCTTGTTGCGCTCGAAGGTAGGTATATCGATGATCCTTGCGTAGCCGAAGCGATCCATGAGGAACATTACATCCATTTCCTCGGCTTCTTTCTCAACATATACGGCTTCTTCGGCATTGGTTATCTCTGTACGGCGCTTACGTGCATACTTCTTCTTGAATTCATCCAGATCATTGATGAGCACCTGCATCATGGAGCTCCTGCTCTCAAGTATATCTTCATACTTATATATATTTGCCACGGTCTCATCATGTTCTTTGATAAGAGCCTCGACTTCCAGACCGATCAGCTTATACAGACGCATTTCAAGGATCGCATTTGCCTGCTTCTCTGTGAACTTGAGCTGTGAAGCCATACCCTGAGATTCTCTGGACTTGAATTTGATACCGGCAGTATCTCCTTCCACCAGACATTTCTTAGCCATAGCCCGGTCTTTTGAGCCTCTTAATATCTCGATGATCAGGTCGATCACGTTGCAGGCTTTGATCAGACCTTCCTGGATTTCTCTTTTCTCAAGTTCTTTATTGAGCAGCGTATTGTATTTACGCGTAGCAACTTCTATCTGGAAGTCCACATTGGCCTGAAGTATGGCTTTAAGCCCCATGGTCTCGGGGCGGCCGTTACAGATGGCGAGCATGTTTACGCCAAATGTATCTTCAAGACGTGTCTTCTTATACAACAGATTCTTGAGATTCTCTATATCAGCATCTTTCTTGAGTTCCAGAACTATCCTGATACCCTCTTTGGAGGACTGATTCGATATATCGACTATATCGGTGGTTTTGCGGCTTTCAACCAGATCAGCCACATCGAGCAGAAACTTTCCGATATTCATTCCGATCATCGTGTAAGGGATCTCGGTGATGACGAGATTGGTCTTGCCGCCTTTAAGCTTTTCTTCCTCGATACGACCGCGGATACGGATCTTTCCAACTCCGGTCTCATATATCTCCTTCAGTTCGTCTTTATTGATGACTATACCGCCTGTGGGGAAGTCAGGTCCTTTCAGATATCTCATCAGCTGAGCGGTAGACAGGTCGGGATTGGTCATGTAAGCTTTGGTCGCATCGATCACTTCACCCAGATTATGAGGCGGCGTGGATGTGGCCATACCTACAGCGATGCCCTCCGATCCGTTCACCAGAAAATTCGGGATGCGTACAGGCAATACACTCGGTTCCTTCTCTGTCTCATCGAAGTTAGGAACAAAATCCACGACGTCTTTATCCAGATCTCCGAGAAAAGCTTCTTCGGTGATCTTCTCAAGTCTCGCTTCGGTATAACGCATCGCGGCGGCACCGTCACCCTCGATATTGCCGAAATTACCGTGTCCGTCGACGAGTGGCAAACCTTTCTTGAAGTCCTGGCTCATGACTACAAGTGCATCATATATGGAACTGTCACCATGCGGATGATACTTACCCATGGTATCGCCGACTATACGTGCGCTCTTACGATAAGGCTTATCGGAGCGTATGCCCAGCTCGTACATGTCATAGAGTGTCCTGCGCTGCACGGGTTTCAACCCGTCACGTACATCGGGTAGAGCACGGGCGATGATAACGCTCATGGCGTAGTCTATATAATTCTTCTCCATGATCTCGGAGAATTCCGTTTTAAGTATCCTGTCTAAAGAAGTATTCATAACATCCCATCAATTCTAAAGAACTATACATCCAAAGCGGCATCGGACGCATGTTCATATATAAACTGTTTACGGGGAGCAACATCATTGCCCATAAGTAGTCCTGTGATCTCAGAAGCCATACGCGCATCCTCGATCTCTACCTGCTTGAGAAGACGTCTGTCGGGATCCAATGTGGTCTCCCACAGCTGTTCGGCATCCATCTCACCCAGACCTTTATATCGCTGGAGAGTAAAAGGACCTTTGTGCTGTTTCCTGTACTTATCAAGAGCAGCATCATCATACAGGTATTCTTCCTGGCCCTTGGATGGTATCGCTTTATAGAGCGGTGGCATGGCTACATATACATGCCCCTCATATATAAGTTCGGGCATGAATCTGTAGAAAAGTGTCAGCAACAGCGTAGCGATATGTGCACCGTCGACATCGGCATCGGCCATGATGATGATCTTGTCGTAACGAAGCTTCGTTATATCGAAATCATTGCCGTATCCCTCTGAAAACCCGCATCCGAATGAATTGATCATCGTCTTGATCTCGGCATTCGCAAGCACCTTATCAATGGAAGCTTTCTCAACATTCAGTATCTTGCCTCTGATAGGCAGAATGGCCTGATACATACGGTTACGTGCCATCTTCGCAGATCCGCCCGCGGAATCTCCCTCGACTATGAATATCTCACATTGAGAAGCATCCTTGGATTCGCAATTGGCCAGTTTTCCGTTTGAATCAAAAGAAAACTTCTGCTTGGACAGCATGTTCGTCTTGGCTTTTTCTTCGGTCTTGCGTATCTTCGCAGACTTCTCCGCACAGGCGATGACGGACTTTAAGACTTCCAGATTACGGTCAAAATATCTGACTATCTCATCTCCGACTACCTTGGATACGACTTTCGCAGCATCCTGATTATCCAGCTTTGTCTTGGTCTGTCCTTCAAATCTGGGATCGGGATGTTTGATGGACACGATGGCTGTCATGCCGTTCCTGACATCGGCTCCGGTAAAATTGGCATCCTTGTCCTTGAGATTACCGAGTGATCTGGCGTAATTATTTATAACAGTAGTAAAAACCTGCTTAAATCCGGTCAGATGAGTACCACCCTCGGAGTTATAGATATTATTACAGAATCCGAGGACATCCTCGTGAAACTCATTCACATACTGGAATGCGACCTCGACTTCGATACCTTCGCTCTCGCCCTTAAGATATACGGGTTCATGAAGTGCTTCACAGGTCTTATTGATCTCTCTGACAAATCCTACAAGGCCGTCTGGCTCATGAAACTCAATATGCTCGATCTCATCCCTGCGCTTATCTTCGAATATGATGGTAAGCTCGGGATTCAGGTATGCGGTTTCATGCATGCGGCTCTTGACATCATCTTCCTTGAACCGGGTCTTGTCGAATATGGTGTTGT
Source organism: uncultured Lachnospiraceae bacterium (assembly GCA_946620235.1). Lineage (GTDB taxonomy): Bacteria > Bacillota > Clostridia > Lachnospirales > Lachnospiraceae > XBB2008. Next base: position 3,481 of record CAMONC010000097.1, read on the forward strand.
CGGGGAGGAAATTTACCTTGGTACCGGTAGAACGTGTCTTGCCCACCACAGGCAAAAGTCCGTTCTCAAGCTCGGTAGTGGGGATTCCTCTCGCATATGAGTCACGATATATGAACCCACCGGTCTTTACTTCTACGGTCAGATACTCGGAAAGTGCGTTGACAACGGATGAACCCACGCCGTGCAGACCGCCGCTCGTCTTATATGCTTCATTGTCGAACTTGCCTCCGGCATGAAGTGTCGTAAAAACAAGTCTCTCCGCAGACATGCCTTTTTCATGCATGCCTACGGGTATTCCTCGGCCGTTATCCTCTATGGTGGCCGATCCGTCAGCCTCGAGCGTCACCCATATCCTGTCACAGTGTCCCGCCAGATGCTCATCGACCGAGTTATCGACTATCTCGTATATCAGATGGTTGAGACCTTTGGTCGACACCGAACCGATGTACATGCCGGGCCGCACACGTACAGCCTCAAGGCCTTCCAGAACATGTATGGACGATGCGTCATAAGTTTCCTTTTTAGACATTTGTCCTCCGATCAATGTATCTCTTCATGGAAAGCCTGAAGTGATTTGATCTCACCGGCATCATGAGTCTTGACATATCTGATCCCGTCAGCGGTAGCTTTGGCAGCCGCTATGGTGGTGATATAAGGAATACGGCCCTTGATAGCCGCCTTACGAAGGTAGCTGTCATCATGTACGCTGTCCTTGCCCACGGGCGAATTGATGATCAGATCGATATCACCGTTAGTGATCATGTCCAAAACGTTCGGACGGCCTTCATAGAGCTTATTCACTCTGGTGACAGGGATGCCTGCTTCGCTTATCAGATCAGCGGTTCCTGCTGTAGCTACGAGAGAGAATCCGTCCTCATAGAAGCTCTTTGCCACTTCCACTACTTCGTCCTTATCCTTGCGATTAACGGATATAAGTACAGTACCTTCTGTAGGAAGCGGTGACTGCACGCCTTCCTGAGCCTTGAAGTATGCTTCTCCGTATGAATGGCTCAGACCCAATACCTCACCGGTAGATCTCATCTCCGGTCCGAGAACGGGGTCAACCTCCTGGAACATGTTGAACGGGAAAGCAGCTTCTTTTACGCCGTAATACGGGATATCCTTCTCTTTAAGTGCAGGTACGGGTGAAGGTCTGCCGGTCAGATGTGATGTGATGATATCCGTAGCGATCGGAACCATGCGTACGTTGCATACCTTGGATACAAGCGGTACAGTACGGCTGGCTCTCGGATTGGCTTCGAGCACGAATACCTTACCGTTCTCTATCGCATACTGCATGTTCATAAGACCTTCAACATGCATCTCTTCGGCTATCTTGCGGGTATATTCCTTGATCGTAGCCACATTCTCGGGAGAGATGTGTACGGAAGGAATGATGCAGGCCGAATCACCGGAATGCACACCGGCAAGCTCAATATGCTCCATAACGGCAGGAACAAACGCATGTGTACCGTCACTGATCGCATCGGATTCACACTCAAGCGCATGATTGAGGAAACGGTCAATAAGGATAGGTCTGTCAGGAGTAACACCGACAGCTGCCTGCATGTAGTCAGCCATGGCCTCATCATCATATACGACTTCCATTCCGCGGCCGCCGAGTACATACGAAGGGCGGACCATTACAGGATAACCGATGCGATTAGCTATAATCTGTGCTTCCTCTACGTTAGTGGCCATGCCTGACTCGGGCATGGGAATACCAAGCTTATCCATCATGGCTCTGAACTGGTCTCTGTCTTCAGCCAGATCGATGACCGAAGGAGGTGTTCCGAGGATCTTCACTCCGTTCGCCTCAAGCTCACCGGCAAGATTCAGAGGTGTCTGTCCGCCGAACTGTGCTATAACACCGAGAGGTTTCTCTTTGTTATAGATGCTCAATACATCTTCAAGAGTCAGGGGTTCGAAATAGAGCTTATCGGAAGTATCATAATCCGTTGATACAGTCTCGGGATTACAGTTGACAATTATGGTCTCAAATCCGAGCTTCTTAAGAGCCAGTGCCGCGTGTACACAGCAGTAATCGAATTCGATACCCTGACCTATACGGTTCGGGCCGCCACCGAGGATCATGATCTTCTTGTTTTCGGATACGGGATCCTTGTCGGTTCCGTTATATGTCGAGTAATAATATGCACTGTCCTCGGTTCCGCTTACGTGTACACCCTCCCAGGTCTCTTCGATACCGAGTTCATGTCTGCGGTTTCTGATATCAGCCTCGGGTACCTCGAGGATCTGGCTTAAGTACTTATCGGAGAAACCGTTTTTCTTTGCGGAGATCAGCTTATCATCGGCAGGAACAGCTCCCTTGCCGGCGATCAGAGATTCTTCCTCTTCAACCAGCTCCTTCATCTGCTCGATAAAGTACTTCTTGACATGAGTCAGCTCATAGAGTTCATCTACGGTCGCTCCCTGCCTGAGAGCTTCATACATCAGGAAATGTCTCTCACTGGAAGGTGTCGACAGTTTCTTCAGCAGATCGCTCTTGGACATTTTATCGAAATTCTTCGCATGTCCCAGTCCGTATCTGCCGGTCTCAAGTGATCTGATGGCTTTCTGGAATGCTTCCTTATATGTCTTGCCGATACTCATGACTTCGCCGACGGCCCTCATCTGGGTACCGAGCTTGTCTTCCACGCCCTTGAACTTCTCAAATGCCCATCTGGCGAACTTGATAACAACATAGTCACCGTCGGGATAATACTTATCAAGAGTACCGTACTTACCACAGGGAATATCCTTAAGAGTCAGACCGCAAGCCAGATATGCGGATACCAGAGCTATCGGGAAACCGGTAGCCTTGCTGGCAAGTGCGGATGAACGGGATGTACGGGGATTGATCTCTATGACTATGATCCTGTCGGATACGGGATCATGAGCGAACTGCACGTTGGTACCGCCTATAACCTGTACTTTGTCAACGATCTTATATGCCTGCTCCTGAAGTCTGTCCATTACTTCCTGAGAAATGGTCAGCATCGGAGCCGCGCAGAACGAGTCACCTGTATGAACACCCATGGGATCGATGTTCTCTATGAAGCATACCGTGATCATATTGCCCTCGGAATCACGTACAACTTCAAGCTCAAGCTCTTCCCAGCCGATGATGGACTCTTCAACCAGGACCTGGCCCACCAGCGAAGCCTGAAGACCTCTTGCGCACACAGTCTGCAGTTCTTCTCTGTTATATACCAGACCGCCGCCGGCGCCACCCATCGTATAAGCGGGACGCAGCACTACGGGATATCCGAGCTCTTCGGCGATCCCCAATGCCTCCTCCACCGAATAAGCAACCTGCGAACGAGCCATCTCGATACCGAGCTCATTCATCGTATTCTTGAACTCTATCCTGTCCTCGCCTCGCTCTATGGCATCTACCTGTACACCGATAACCTTCACGTTATACTTATCAAGCACACCGGCTTTATTCAGTTCCGCACAAAGATTCAGGCCCGACTGACCGCCCAGATTGGGGAGAAGCGCATCAGGTCGCTCCTTGGCTATGATCTGCTCCAGCCTGTGCACATTCAGCGGCTCGATATAAGTCACATCCGCCATCTCTGTATCCGTCATGATAGTAGCCGGATTCGAATTGACCAGGACTATCTCATATCCCAGCTTGCGTAAGGCTTTGCATGCCTGTGTTCCAGAGTAGTCAAACTCGCAGGCCTGACCGATCACGATAGGACCGGATCCGATTATCAGTACTTTGTTGATATCAGTTCTCTTTGGCATCGTTTTCTCCCCTTTATGTAAAAGAATATAATAAAACTCGCACTTAACCTTATATATCATACATTAAGTGCGAGGGCTAATCAACTATATATTGTATGTTATTTTATGCGTATGCACTACATATAGTTTACATAATCTCGAATGTTCTATATACATATACCCGGCCTACTTTAACACGCGTCAGGATCCCAATATCATACATAAGCTTGAGCGTCTCCTGTGCAAGATACTTATCGATATGAGCGGCTTCCGCCATATCCTTCACTGTGAACTCATCCGGCAGATCCACAGGAAGCAGCTGCGTATAATCCCTGATATCATCCAGGATGACTTCGTCAAACAGTTCCAGAGGTACACGGTCATATCGATGCGAACCTATCTTGGGATTGTTCTTTCTGCGCTTTCCGTCCAGGAGACGGTATTCCTCCATATCAATGAGCGGTATGCGTATGTGCAGATTGGGATCGTTCAGATATTGCTTGATCTTAAAGAACTCCGGAAGCGCATGGTATACGCTTCCGGTTATGGGTGTTTTACGCTTCCCGGAGGTCTCTCCGGTCCCGGGATCTATCCAGATGATCCATTTCTTATGAGGAAAAGGGTATACAAGATAAACATGATACTCCGGCAGAAAAGCAGCCAGTTTATCCCTCATATGTCCGAAATTGCCGTTCTGGATCTCTATGATCTCATCTCCGGTATAAATGTCTGCGATATAGTTACCGATCGGGACTTCGTGATAATCCTCATTCGGCAGATAATACTGCTTCATGACCGCATGTACGGTCTTCTCGGCCAGAGTACCGAATCCGTGCGGATCATGATTGCCTGTCAGCACTTTGACCTTGGCTTCTTCAAAACGTCTCTTATCGCAGATATCGGGTATCATGAGCTGTGTCCGTCCCCGAAATCATTCAAAATCCGAAGGTACTATCTTGGGCAGCCAGAATTCATCCTGATATATATCAGTGAACCTGTAGGTAATGACAGTATCCAGGTTGTCCAGGGTCACGTCACTGACCTTAAGATTCTCATCAACAGTGATCTCATTTCCGAACTTATAGCTGTCATCATAGTTGTAATCATAATCATAGTAATCACATACAAACTGGATCCTATCACCTTTGTTAAGACCCAAAGTACTCTTCGCCGTAGCTCCCTCGGGTACCGAAGACTCAAGCGAATAATCAGCAACGGCACCTGCTACATATCCTTCCGGATGAGCATTATCGAAGACTATGATCAGCTTGGATCTGACTCCGTTTAACAGACACGGTGCATAACCGGTAATGGTATACTCATCTCCGTTCTCATATGTATCACTGTGGTAGTACGGCATGATCTGTCCGTTTAATCCGAGCCATGCACCGGACATATCCGCATACATGTCATCCCCTTCAAAAGTAAATACATTGTCGAGACCAAGATCTATAAATCCTTCTCCGTCATCTATGAACATATTAAGGCTAAGGTCAGTCACAAGGTCCCACTGATCTTCCGGGAGCGTGATCACCGGCACCTTGTTTTTACCTGTCTTCCACTCCAGATTACTTTCAAGGAACTGGTTCTTTGCTATAAACTCAGCTGTCTTTTCCTGGTCAAACGATCCTCTGAAAAATCCGAAGTCAGAACTGTCGTATCCGGAGAAGCTCTGTGTATCACCGCCCAGGAGACTGCCAAGCATATCATAAACCGATGACTCCGAATAACTGCTGCCGGTATCATTTCCGTAGTAATAGCTGCTGCCGTAGTCACCGCTTCCGAATATACCGAAGAGCGAGTTGAACGGATTTGAACTTCCTCCTGATATATACTGTCCGCTCATTTCCGTAGCCGCGAATTTCTTTACGCAGCTCGCATATGACGGTTCCATTCCGATAGAATCATATACATCAGAAACCATATTTGCATAGTCCATGTTATAGTACGGGAAATAAATTGAAAGACCGTACGCACCCGACATATAGCTTGTCGTCTTATTATATTT
>CAMONC010000098.1 GCA_946620235.1 uncultured Lachnospiraceae bacterium
TGAAGATGTGTATGAAGTAGATAATGATGACTATGAGGGCGGACGTATCGCCACGGCACACCTGATATCGAAGGGGCATAAGCGCATAGCCTTTGCATCTACCACGATCAGGGACGGACGATATATGGAGCACAGATACCGGGGATATCTGTCGGCACTCGCGGAGGCCGGCATTGAGGCAGATACCGGGCTTGTATATGAGTTCGGACTGGATCCGGATTCGTGCAGACAGACCGCGGAGAGCATACATACCCATCCGGACGTGACCGCGGTGGTAGCGACGACCGATATCATGGCAGCAGGCCTGATGGCGGCATTTAAGGATATGGGCATGAATCTGCCGGAGGATATCTCCATAGTCGGATACGACGACAGTCCGCTGAGCCGTATGATCACACCGAGGCTTACCACCATCAGACAGGATATGCGTCACAAAGCCGGGATCGCCGTGAAACTCATGCTCGGCATCCTGGGCGTTGAACCCGATGAAGAGGATACGGAGCCTGTATCCATTGATCAGGGCAGAACGGTCCTGCCGGTAGAACTGATCGAGAGAGATTCCGTAACGGACATTGGCTGAGTAATGTTACGTCCCGGGTCGCGGGACAGACTGGAGGCAGTATGGAATTTGACGTAAATATGATACGTGATCCGAAGTGTTTCGCAGAAGGCAGATTGCCGGCGAGAGCCTTTTTCGATGCTATGCAGCCCGATGGGCAGGGCGGACACAGATCCTCTGTCGTGCTTGACTTAAACGGCGACTGGAACTTCGCTTATTCCGAAAACTACGAATCCGCACCGAAGGGTTTCCATAAACCCGATTATGATTGTAATGGCTGGGATACCATAACGGTTCCCGGTCATATTCAGATGCAGGGATATGATAAGCCGCATTATACGAATACAGCCTATCCCTGGGACGGTTTGGAAAATGTGGCGACCGGTGAGGTGCCCGAGAGGTTCAATCCCGTAGGCAGCTATGTGAAGTATTTTGAATGTCCCGATATCCCCGAGGGATATGGAGCCAGGATTTATTTCGGAGGTATAGAATCCGGAGCAGCAATCTGGCTGAACGGACATTTCATCGGATACAAAGAAGACAGCTTCGATGCGGGTGAGTATGACATCACCGACCTGCTGATCCCCGGCACAAACAAGCTCGCCGTGCAGGTATTCAAATGGACGGTCGGCAGTTGGTTCGAAGATCAGGATTTCTTCAGATTCTCCGGTATATACAGATCTGTATGGATATACTCCGTGCCTCCCGTTCATCTGGAGGATGTGGGTGTACGTACGCTGCTTGATGACGATTACCTGGATGCCCAGCTGGTGGTGAAGACCAGGGCTACGGGTGACGGCAGCCTGGAACTTATCCTCGCTGATTCCGACGGGGCTGCGGTGCTCCGCGATACCGTGCTTCTCGCTTTGGGTGAGGAGATGATATATCCCGTATCGAACCCTCTGCTGTGGAGTGCCGAGAAACCCTACCTGTATACGCTGACACTGCTGATCAGGGATACGGTGGGTAATGAGATAGAACGCGTTGTATTAAACGTCGGCTTCAGAAGGTTCGAGATGAAGGACGGTATCATGTGCATTAATGGCAAGCGTATAGAGTTCAACGGGGTGAACCGTCATGAGTTCTCCTGTTATACCGGCCGCGCGATCTCCTACGAGGAGACTCTGGCCGATGTGCTGAACATGAAGGCAAATAACATCAACGCGATACGTACCTCCCACTATCCCGATGACGAGCCGCTGTATGATCTGTGCGATAAATACGGAATCTATATGATAGCCGAGAACAATATGGAGACTCACGGTACCTGGTGTACACCTGATGCACATGAGCATCCCGAGCAGATATTGCCGTCGAACCATATGGAATACGAGCCGCTGCTTTTGGACCGTGTCCGGAGCCTCTATGAGATACACAAGAATCATCCGTCGATACTCATCTGGTCTGACGGAAATGAATCCTTCGGCGGTGATGTGATCGCGGATATGACCGAGCTGCTTCACAGCCTCGATCCGGACAGGCTCGTTCATTACGAGAGCATAGTCAACGACCGCAGACGCCCCGAGACTTCCGATATGGAAACTCAGATGTACACACCCGTTGAAGGTGTGAAAGCGTTCCTGGCCGAGCATCCCGACAAGCCTTTCATCATGTGCGAATATACGCATGCGATGGGCAACTCATGCGGAGGCATGCATAAATACATCGAACTCATGCACACCGATCCGAGATTCCAGGGCGGTTTCATCTGGGACTATATAGACCAGTCGATCGTGAAGACTGACCGATACGGAGATGAGTATCAGGCATACGGCGGAGACTTCGGTGACCGTCCGAGCGAGTACAATTTCTCGGGCAACGGCATTATGTACGGTGACCGTACTCCGAGTCCGAAGATGCAGGAGGTAAAGTATAACTACAGACCGATAGAATGCGAGATAACCGAGCACAGCGTACGTGTGATCAACAGACATCTGTTCACATCCACATCCGAGTATGATGCGTACATTACGCTGCTCAGAGACGGAGAGGAGGAGATCAGGGAGCCGTTCGACACGAACGTATCACCTCTGTGCGATAGGAAATACGATCTGCCGATCGCCAGACCGACAGATCCCGGAGAGTATACCATCATCGTATCGTTTCATTTAAAGCACGATACCGACTATGCTCCGGCCGGACATGAGGTGGCTTTTGACCAGTATACCTATACGATAGAGGAAGAGGCATCGGCGGCGAACGGTGCACGGGCGAACGGTAAGTCGGCACATGCCGGCGCACAGGCCTGCGAGTTCATTCGCGGATCCCAGAATTACGGACAGAAAGGCACTGACTATCAGATCCTGTTTACACCCGGTCAGGGAGGCGTGGCGTCGTATGTGTACGGAGGACGTGAGTTCATATACGGAATGAAAGTGCCCGTGCCGAACTTCTGGCGTGCACCCGTGGATAACGACATGGGCTGCGTGGGACCTCAGAGATACGCGCAGTGGAAGATCGCCAGCATGTATCTGACTCATAAGAAAAATGCCAACTTCGATATATTGATCCCCGAGATAATACCGTCTGCGGATGGCCTGACTACCATATATACGCTGAACGTACCCACATCTCCCGCGACGGAGGTCAGGGTTAAATACGAGGTCCGTCCCGACGGGGCTGTCGATACGACACTTATATACGATCCCGTGTCTGAACTGGGCGACATGCCCGAGTTCGGTATGCTGTTTACGCTGGACGCGGATCTGAATCATGTCAGGTGGTATGGCAGAGGGCCTGAGGAAACTTACGCCGACAGATGCGGCGGCGGTAAGATGGGCATCTGGGAAAATGAAGTGACCGACAACATGGCTGCCTATCTCGTGCCTCAGGAGTGTGGCAATCACACCGACGTCAGATGGGGTGAAGTATACGGTGATGACGGATACGGCATCCGATTTACTTCACTCGGTGCACCTATGTGCTTCAGTGCTTTGCCATATACTCCTCATGAACTTGAAAACGCAGCGCATCCTCATGAGCTTCCGCCTATCTATCATACCATCGTCCGTGTGAGCCTCGGACAGATGGGTGTCGGGGGAGACGATTCGTGGGGATCGAGGGTACATCCCGAGTATCTGCTCGATGTATCCGGCCATATGGAGTTTAAGTTCAGATGGCAGGGATTTATGAATAAGAATTAGGCGGTCAGACCGGTCATGAGTGAAGTCAGGAACTATAAGTTCATCCTGTGCTATGACGGCACCCGCTATAAGGGCTGGGAGCATCAGCCGGGGATAGATAATACGATCCAAGGCAAAATGGAGTATCACCTCGGTCAGATGACAGGTTCGGATGATATAGAGGTGCTCGGTGCAGGCCGTACCGATGCCGGAGTGCATGCGAAGGGGATGGTGTGTAATGCGAGACTGGATACCGTACTTACACCCGAGGAGATCACCGCATATATGAACGAGCATCTGCCGGAGGATATCTGTGTGCTCGAGACGCGTATAGCATCCGACAGATTTCATGCGAGATACAATGCGGTCGGCAAGACATATTGCTATACATGCTATGCGGGACCCGGTAAGCCTGTATTTAACAGGCGGTTCGTACTGGCACTCGATGCCCATCCCGATATCGAGGCCATGCGCAGGGCGGCAGAGTATCTCACCGGCAAGCATGATTATGCATCGTTCTGCGGCAACAAACATATGAAGAAGTCCACGGTCCGTATCGTTGACTCGATCGAGATCACGGAGCGTGGCGGATATATCAATCTGACTTATCACGGCACCGGATTCCTGCAGCATATGGTCAGGATCATGACCGGTACATTGCTGGAAGTCGGGATGGGGCAGCGCGATGCCGACTCCATACCCGATCTGATAGAGTGCCGCGACAGATCACAGGCAGGTCCCACCGCTCCGGCGAGAGGCTTGTGCCTGATGCAGGTGGACTATGAGTGATACTTCGCACGGCTCCGGCCGTATGTATAACATGGATCTCGAGCGTGTTCTGCTCATCTTCCTGGTGATAGCATTACATTTCGATAATCGTGATATGGGCGGTGCACTGAATGCGATGTCATCCTCGCCCGGTATGGAGATATTTATCAGGATCACGCAGTCACTTGCGATATGCGCAGTGGATGCGTTTATCATATCGAGCGGATACTTCGCAGCGGTGAAGGCGGAAAAGGGTTTAAAAGATGTATTTTCCATCCCCTGGCGTAAAGCCCTGTGGCTTCTCATAGCGTGTTCTTTCTACCGCGTGGTCGGTTATGTTCTGTATGTGCTGTGGATCACACAAGACTTCAGTCCGAGAGTCCTGATCGGATATCTGGTGCCCAACAACTGGTTTGTGTGCCTGTTCGTGACGCTTCTGTTGTTCTCGCCGTTTATAGATAGAGGGCTGTTTTCGCTAAGCCGGTCGAGCGCCGGCAACCTGATTCCCCAAGGCACCGGTTTCTGCTCCGGCAAGGCAGTTGCGCTCAGCTCACTCCTCTGCATCCTCACACTCACCTTCTCCGTGGCTCCCACGATCGTAAGCGTCGCCGGTGAACTGGCCGGAGTGAACATACAGGGGCTCTCCACAGTGACATGGCAGGGGGACGGCAGCGGCTTTAACATCGCACTTTTCGTCTATATGTACTGTCTGGGCTATGCGCTCAGGCTTAACAGAGATTACTGGGACCGATTCCCGGCAGTCTTTTATCTGATCATGTATGTGCTGGCGTCACTGCTGACCGCAGCTGTGAGCCGCATCACCGAGAGCATATGGAGCTACTCGTCAGTGACCGTCGTGCTCGAAGCCATGATGCTCACACTTCTGTTTACCCGTATCCGGATCGGATCGGATATGATCGGACGCGTGATCTCCGCAGTCGGCGGCTGCTCGCTCGGCATATTCATATGGCACACGATGCCGCTCATGATATTCGGGTTGTGGAGTCGCTTTGATATACCGGCTGATTTCCTTGCCGCTACACTTTCGATGTATGCACTCAGCTTTGTATGGGTGTATGCATGCAGGAGAGTGTCCGGTTTCGTTCGTGACCATATGAAAAGTATGATATAATTAGTGTTTAGTTAAGAACTGAGAGGAGGCTTTTGTTTATATGTCAATTGCCAACGCTACTTTCAAGAATAACGGCAAGCTTAAGCTGCTCATTATAGTCGGCACGCGCCCCGAGATCATCAGACTGTCGGAGGTGATCAGGAAGTGCCGTACTTATTTCGATACGATACTGGCACATACGGGCCAGAACTATGATTATAATCTGAACGGCGTGTTCTTCAAGGATCTGAGACTCGACGATCCCGATGTATATATGGATGCGGTGGGCGAAGATCTGGGCGCTACGATGGGCAACATCATCGATAAGAGCTACAAGCTCATGGTTGAGCTACAGCCCGATGCGGTGCTTGTGCTTGGCGACACGAACAGCTGTCTGTCCGTGATCGGAGCGAAGAGACTTCATATTCCGATCTTCCATATGGAAGCGGGCAACAGATGCAAGGACGAGTGCCTGCCCGAGGAGACCAACAGACGTATCGTGGACATCATCTCCGATGTCAACCTTGCGTACTCCGAGCATGCACGCAGATATCTCGCGGAGTGCGGACTGCCGAGGGAGCGTACTTTCGTCACGGGCTCACCTATGGCCGAGGTGCTGAGTGCGAATCTGGAGGCGATCAATGCCAGTGACGTGCATAAGCGCTTAAGCGACGAGACCGGAGTGACCATAGAACCTCATAAATACATCCTGCTCTCTGCACACAGAGAGGAGAACATAGATACCGAGCAGAACTTCCTGTCGCTTTTTACGGCGATCAACCGCATGGCGGAGAAGTACGATATGCCGATCCTCTACTCATGTCACCCCAGGAGCAGGAAACGTCTTGAACAGTCCGGATTCAAACTGGACAGTCGCGTGATCGCACATGAGCCTCTCGGATTCCATGATTACAACTGTCTCCAGATGAATGCCTATGCGGTGGTATCTGATTCCGGCACATTGCCTGAGGAGAGCAGTTACTTCCTGAGTATAGGTCATCCCTTCCCGGCGGTGTGCATCCGGACGAGTACGGAGCGCCCGGAGGCCATAGATGCGGGTGATTTCGTCATAGCAGGCATCGATACGGACAGTCTGCTTCAGGCGGTGGAGACTGCGGTCTCAATGAACGATAACGGTGACAACGGTGTGCCCGTACCCGTATACGCCGACACCAATGTATCCGATAAGGTGGTGAAGATCATCCAGAGCTACACCGGGGTGGTCAACAAGATGGTATGGAGAAAATGAACAATATCCCTTTCGTCAGCTTCAGGCCGATGGAGCAGGAATTAAATACAGAGCTTCGTGCGGCATTTGACCGTGTGCTGGATGCGAGCTGGTACATCCTCGGACATGAGGATACCGCATTCGAGGAGGCTTTTGCGAAGTTCATCGGTACGGAGCACTGTATCGGCTGCGGAAATGGTCTCGATGCACTCATCCTGTCGCTCAAGGCACTGGGCGTGGGCCCCGGAGATGAGGTCATAGTGCAGTCGAACACATATATCGCGACGGTGCTGGCCATATCGTATGTGGGAGCGACTCCGGTGCTCGTGGAGCCGGATATACGCACATACAACATTGATCCCACCCTGATAGAACAGGCGATCACGTCGCGGACCAAGGCTATCATGCCCGTGCATCTCTACGGACAGCCATGTGATATGGATCCGATCATGGAGATCGCACGCAGACACGGACTCTACGTGGTAGAGGATTGTGCTCAGGCTCACGGTGCGTTATATAAAGGTAAAAGAGTCGGCAGCTTCGGAGACAGCGCCGGATTCAGCTTCTATCCCGGCAAAAATCTCGGTGCACTCGGCGACGGCGGTGCGGTTACCACCTCCGACAAGGCATTGGGAGATAAGATACGTTCGATAGCCAACTACGGGTCCGACTATAAATATCATTTCATATATCAGGGCCAGAACTCCAGACTGGATGAGCTTCAGGCAGCCCTGCTGTCGGCGAAGCTCCCCGCACTCGACCGTATGAATGAGGAGCGCAGGCGTATCGCCGGAGAGTATCTGCAGGGCATGAACAATCCCGATATCATCCTGCCTTATGTGCCGGATTACGCGGTGCCGGTATGGCACATATTCGCGATACGTACCAAGAGACGCGATGAGCTCGCAGAGTATCTGAAGGAGCGCGGCATCGGTACCATGATGCACTATCCGATACCGATCCATATGCAGGAGTGTTACAGTGAGAAAGTACGTGCAGCCGCCGGACACAGCGATGCGGAATGTCCCGGATGCGAGAATCTGCACAGCAATCTGCCATATGAACAGGGTGATCTGCCTCTTGCCGAAGAGATCAGCCGTACGGAGCTGAGCCTTCCGATGTATTACGGCATGACCGACGAGCAGGTAGCGTATGTGATCGATGCGGTGAATTCGTTTAAGTAGAGGCAGAACTGAAGCGGACCCGGTCTCGGCTTCGGATAAGGAGTTTCACTTTGGATATAAAGACCTACACATTTGAAGCACACGGCGATGACAGAGGACAGCTCGTGTCGCTTGAGGAGATGAAGAACATCCCTTTTGATATAAAGAGGGTGTACTATATGTACAAGACCGTCGGGAGTGCGGTTCGCGGACATCATGCTCATAAATCTCTCGAGCAGATACTGATCTGTGTGCACGGCAGCTGTAAGATCCACCTCGATGACGGTACGGAAACAGCGGAAGTGCTTCTCGATAAGCCGTATGTAGGCCTGTACATAGCCAACAATATGTGGCGTGAGATGTATGACTTCTCGGAGGATGCGGTGCTGATGGTACTGGCATCGCAGCTTTATGATGAGTCGGATTACATACGCGACTATGATGAGTTTAAGAGGTTTGTTGGAGCCGGCTGAGCAACCGGCATGAGCTGAATATGTGTATAAGGAGGTAGCATTATGGCGGATAACAAGTGGCGTTGCAGGGCTGAGGACCTGAAGGGTACTCAGACCGAGAAGAATCTGCAGGAGGCTTTTGCAGGGGAATCACAGGCACGTAATAAGTACACGTACTTCGCATCCAAGGCGAAGAAAGAAGGATACGTGCAGATATCAAACATCTTCACCGAGACCGCAGCCAATGAGAAAGAGCATGCCGAGATTTGGTACAAGATCCTGACCGGTATCGGAAGCACAGTTGACTGCCTGCGTGAAGCAGCTGAGGGCGAAGCTCACGAGTGGCAGGAGATGTATCCCGGATTCGCAAAGACCGCCCGCGAGGAAGGTTTCAATGAGATCGCCGAGCTCTTTGAGGCAGTAGCGGCTATTGAGAAAGAGCATGAAGAGCGCTACAGGAAGCTGCTTAAGAATATCGAGGACAAGATCGTGTTCTCACGTGACGGAGATGCCATCTGGCAGTGCTCGAACTGCGGACACATCGTGGTAGGCAAGGACGC
>CAMONC010000099.1 GCA_946620235.1 uncultured Lachnospiraceae bacterium
GTTTGAAGGACAGACCAAGCAGGAGCTAGGTAACTCGGAAGCGGGAGGTGCGGTAAGTTCGGTAGTCAGCGAGCAGCTGACCTATTTCCTCGAGCAGAATCCGTCTGTAGCACGTACCATAGTTGACAAATCTATACTTGCACAGAGAGCAAGAGAAGCAGCACGTAAAGCACGTGATATGACCAGACGTAAGACGGCCCTTGAGGGTACGTCTCTTCCCGGTAAGCTGGCCGACTGCTCGGAAAAAGATCCTTCGAAGTGTGAGATATACATAGTTGAGGGAGATTCCGCCGGTGGCAGTGCCAAAACCGCGAGAAGCCGTGCAACCCAGGCTATACTGCCTCTTCGAGGTAAAATTCTGAATGTTGAGAAGGCGCGTCTTGACCGAATATATGACAATGCCGAGATCAAGGCCATGATCACCGCTTTCGGTACCGGAATAAAGGATGACTTCGATATCAGCAAACTCAGATATGACAAGATCATCATCATGACTGATGCCGATGTTGACGGTGCCCATATTGCTACACTTATGCTGACATTCATATACAGATTCATGCCGGAGCTTATCAAGCAGGGTCATGTATATCTGGCAAAACCTCCGCTGTATAAGCTTGAGAAGAACAGACAGATATGGTATGCGTACTCGGATGAAGAGCTTGACGGTATCCTGACTGAGGTCGGCAGGGATACGAACAATAAGATCCAGAGATATAAGGGATTGGGAGAAATGGATCCCGAGCAGCTCTGGGAGACTACCATGGATCCCGAAAGACGTATACTGCTTCGTGTAAACATGAACGAAGAAGAGGAGTCGGAAGTAGATCTGACATTCAATACACTTATGGGTGATAAGGTTGAGCCCAGACGTGAGTTCATAGAAAGAAACGCAAAATTCGTTAAAAACCTTGATATTTAAGCCTGATTGTTTAAGAGGATCGCACAATGGATGACAAGATCTTTGATAAGATCGAAGAAGTAGACTTAAAGAAAAAGATGGAAGACTCGTACATCGATTACGCCATGAGCGTTATCGCGGCACGTGCACTTCCCGATGTCAGAGACGGACTCAAGCCCGTACAGAGGAGAGTCCTGTACTCGATGGTCGAGCTGAATAACGGACCGGATAAGCCGCATCGTAAGAGCGCACGTATCGTCGGTGATACGATGGGTAAATACCATCCTCACGGTGACAGTTCGATCTACGGATCTCTGGTAAATATGGCTCAGGAATGGTCCATGAGATATCCTCTTGTGGATGGTCACGGCAACTTCGGTTCGGTCGACGGTGACGGCGCCGCTGCCATGCGATATACCGAGGCCAGACTGAGCAAGATATCCATGGAAATGGTAGCCGATATCAAGAAGGATACGGTCGATTTCGTGGATAACTTCGACGGAACCGAGTCGGAGCCTACGGTTCTTCCGTCCAGATACCCAAATCTTCTGGTTAACGGTACTACGGGTATAGCCGTAGGTATGGCTACAAATATCCCTCCCCACAATCTGCGTGAAGTCACTTCGGCTGTAGTCAAGATCATAGACAACAGAGTAGAAGAGGACAGAGAGACAGATATCGAAGAACTCATCGATCTGGTCAAGGCTCCGGATTTTCCTACCGGCGGTATCATCCTCGGTACCAGAGGATCCGAAGAAGCATACAGGACCGGACGAGGAAAGGTCAGAGTACGTGCAGTGACGGATGTCGAGACCATGGAAAACGGAAAGACACGTATAATCGTGACCGAGCTGCCTTACCTGGTAAATAAAGCCAATCTGATAACAAAGATCGCTGATCTGGTAAAGATCAAAAAGATAGACGGTATCACGGATCTGAGAGATGAGTCCAGCCGTGAAGGCATGCGTATCGTCATAGAACTCAGGCGTGATGCCAATGCCAACATAATACTCAATCAGCTCTATAAGCATACACAGCTTCAGGATTCGTTCGGTGTGATCATGCTGGCTCTGGTAAATAACGAGCCTAAGGTCATGAATCTGCTTGATATGCTCACATATTACCTGAAGCATCAGGAAGATGTGGTAACACGCAGGACCAAATATGACTTAAATAAGGCTGAAGAGCGTGATCATATCCTGCAGGGATTACTTATCGCTTTGGATAATATCGATGAAGTGATCCAGATCATAAGAGGAAGTGCGAATACTCAGGAAGCAAAAGATAACCTGATGGCCAGATTCGGACTGACCGATCCTCAGGCTCAGGCAATCGTAGACATGAGACTGCGTGCTCTGACAGGTTTGGAGCGGGAAAAGATCGAGACCGAGCATCAGGAGCTGATCAAGCTTATCGCGGAACTCAAGGCTATACTGGGAGATGAAAAACTTCTGCTCGGAGTTATCAAGAAAGAGCTTATCGAAGTATCAGATAAGTTCGGTGATGACCGTCGTTCACAGATAGGATATGATGTTTACGACATCAATATGGAAGACCTCATACCCAATGAAAATACAGTCATTGCCATGACGAACTTAGGTTATATCAAACGTATGACCGTGGATAACTTCAAATCACAGCATCGTGGCGGCAAGGGCATCAAGGGCATGTCGATCATCGAAGACGATTATATCGAAGACCTGCTGATGACCACCACTCACCATGATGTGATCTTCTTTACGAATTTCGGCAGATGCTACAGACTGAGAGCTTATCAGATACCCGAATCCGGACGTACGTCCAGGGGTACCGCGATCGTAAATCTTCTGCAGCTGTCACCTGATGAAAAGATTACGGCCATGATACCGATCCCGATGCCGGTTACCGAGGATGATTTCAACAAGTCCCTATTCATGGTCACCAAGACCGGTATCATCAAAAAGACAAGTATCGAAGAATTTGCTCATATCAGAAAGGGCGGCATCATCGCCATGAACTTAAAAGACGATGATGAGCTTATCGAAGTGAAGCTGACCGTACCTGATACGGAGATATTCATGGTTACGAAGAACGGCATGTGTATCCATTTCAAGGAATCGGATGTAAGAAATACCGGTCGAAACACCATGGGTGTCAAGGGCATGAACCTCGACTATGATGATGAGATCGTCGGAATGCAGCTCAATACCCAGGGCGGAAGTCTGCTGATCGCATCCGAGAACGGCATGGGCAAACGTACCAACATAAATGAGTTCACTCTGCAGAAGCGAGGCGGCA
Organism: uncultured Lachnospiraceae bacterium; assembly: GCA_946620235.1. GTDB lineage: Bacteria > Bacillota > Clostridia > Lachnospirales > Lachnospiraceae > XBB2008. Next base: position 3,176 of record CAMONC010000099.1, read on the forward strand.
AGGGTCTCAAGTGTTATAAGATCACAGAGAAGACCGGATATGTAGTAGGTGTGAAAGCCGTTAATGATGACCATGAGCTGATGCTCATCACCAGTGCGGGCACCATAATCCAGATACGCATGGAAGATGTAAACACTCTCGGCCGTATCACATCCGGTGTCAAACTGATCAATCTGGATGATGATATCAAGGTTGTGAAGATCGCCAAGGTCAGGGAGAAAGTCAGCGACGGCTCAAAGGAATATGACGAAGTGGAAGATGCCATGGAAGATATTCCCGAGAGTGATATGAATTACGATGATGATGAGGAAGTAACTCTTCCGGTAGAGGATTCCGACGAAGACGAGTGATCCCGTTTATATCATCGGATATAGCAACAGTTACCCTGTCGAATTTATTCGGCAGGGTTTACTATGAGAATAAAGAATGATCATTCATAAAAGGAAGAAGGTGGGATTATGGAATCTTATTCCATACTCAGAGATCTTGCAATAATCATTATAGCGGCTAAATTCTTCGGGATCCTGGCCAGAAAGCTGAAAGCACCGCAGGTAGTCGGTGAGATAGTTGCCGGCCTTCTGATAGGGCCGAGCATACTGGGATTCGTATCTCAGACGGATTTTCTGGCACAGATGGCCGAGATAGGTGTTATACTGCTCATGTTTTCGGCAGGTCTGGAAACGGATCTTAAGCAGCTTATCAAGATCGGTCCGAAAGCCGCGCTTATCGCTACAGCAGGGGTTTTTGTACCTCTGGTCGGCGGAACTTTGCTGTATATGGGATTCTACGGTTCAGCTCCGTGGGGGTCGGAAGAGTTCTATAAAGCGGTATTTATCGGAACCATCATGACGGCAACCAGTGTAAGTATCACTGTTCAGGCCCTGAAGGAGATGGGTAAGCTCTCCGATGAAGTGGGGACCACTATCGTAAGTGCAGCTATCATAGACGATGTCATTGGTATAGTGGTACTGACTATCGTTATAGGTTTCAAGAATCCGGAATCCAGCATCGGTATGGTACTGCTTTCCACGGTTGCCTTTTTCGCGCTTGCCGTGGGAGTCGGTTTTATCTGTTATAAGATATTTGCCTGGGTAGATAGAAAGTATCCCCATACCCGTCGTATTCCGATAGCGGCACTGGCGTTGTGCTTTTCTCTCGCATACATAGCTGAAGAAGTATTCGGGATCGCTGATATCACCGGTGCTTATGTGGCCGGTATCATACTGTGTTCGATCCAGGATTCACATTATGTGGATGAAAAAGTGGATATCAATTCCTATATGCTGTTTGGTCCGATATTCTTTGCCAGCATCGGTATCAAGACCAATCTGGATAATATGAACATGCAGATTTTGTGGTTTTCGCTCGCTTTCGTTGCAGTGGCCATATTCTGTAAGGTATTGGGTTGCGGACTGATGGGATTTGCCTGCGGGTTCTCTGGACGTGATTCGATAAAGATCGGGGCAGGCATGATGACCAGAGGAGAGGTAGCTCTGATCGTTGCACAGAAAGGTCTGGCCGAAGGATTCATAACTTCAGTCTATTTCACATCCGTTATATTGCTTATAATAGTGTCATCGATATGTACACCCATAATACTCAAGTTCCTGTATTCCAAAGATCCGGCACCTGAGGTTAATTACAGCGTAGTGCGCAGAAAGGGCGATAAATAATGGATCGAAAAATTGTCCTCACCGGCGGAGGCACTGCCGGTCATGTAACACCAAATCTTGCACTGCTTCCTTCACTTAGAGATGCCGGATTTGATGTAACATATATCGGATCCTTTGACGGCATAGAGAAAGGCCTGGCAGAGGATGCGGGCCTTACCTACTATGGCATAGCCGTGGGCAAGCTCAGGCGTTACTTCGATCCGAAGAACTTTTCCGATCCGTTCAGAGTTATAAAAGGCTTTTTCCAGGCCAGAAAGATACTTAAGGACATACGTCCCGATGTCGTTTTCTCAAAAGGAGGCTTCGTGGCTGTTCCGGTAGTCAGGGCCGCGGCCTCTCTGAAAATACCTTGTATTATCCATGAATCCGACATTACTCCGGGACTTGCCAACAGGCTGTGCATACCTGCAGCCGACATAGTATGCTGCAATTTCCCGGAGACATTTGACCTGATCCCACCCGAGAAGGCGCATCTGACCGGTTCCCCGATCAGGGATGAGCTGTTTAAGGGTGATCGCGAAGCAGGACGCAGATTCGTGGGATTTACCGATGATAAGCCTGTGATCATGGTCATAGGCGGAAGTCAGGGTTCGGCAGCGATCAACGGAGCCATCAGGGATTCTTTGGGTGAGCTGCTGAAAGATTTCAATATCGTACATCTGACAGGGAAGGACAAGATGGATAACATGCTCCTGACCGTTGATGGATATAAGCAATACGAATATATAACCGATGAACTTCCGGATATATTTGCCATGGCGGACATCGTAGTGTCCAGATCCGGAGCAAATGCGATAGGAGAATTGCTGGCGCTTCATAAGCCCAATCTGCTGATACCGCTTCCGTCGGCATCCAGCCGCGGTGACCAGATCATGAACGCGAAATCCTATGAGGATCAGGGCTTCAGCATGGTCTTAAGTGAAGAGGATATGACATCCAAACTGCTGATCTCCAAGATACGCGAACTGTATGAGACAAGGGATAAATATATACAGGCTATGGAGGAGAGTAAGCAGAGAGATGCCATATCAGCCATTATGGAACTGATATTGAGCAAAGTCAAAACCTGATATGCTGTTTAATTCATATATATTCATATGTATACTTCTGCCCGTCGCATTGCTGGGATGGTTCAGTTTAAACTATTTTGGATACAACCGTCTCGCAGGCATATTTCTGACGGGCATTTCTTTATGGTTTTATGCCTATTTCCACATATCCTATCTGTTCGTGATCGTGGGGAGTATTGCGATAAACTATATCATCAGCCTGATCGTGGAAGCATATCGTAAGCATCTTGCGGATACACAGGCCGATGAGGTCGGAATGTCAGATATCAATTCATCCGGAGACCGGGTGATTAAGGTCATATTGATCATCGCCGTAGTGGCGAATCTAGGTCTGCTGTTTTATTTCAAATATACGGATTTCCTGATAGAAAACATAAATGCGATAACAGGCAGTAATATAGCACTCCGTCATATTCTTTTGCCACTCGGTATCAGTTTCTTTACATTCCAGCAGCTGTCATATGTGATAGACAGGTGCAGAGGCCGTGCACCACATTATGATCTGATCACATATATGACGTTTGTTACCTTTTTCCCTCAGCTCATCGCCGGACCGATAGTCACTTATGATGAGATGATCCCGCAGTTTACCGATATGAGGGCTCGCAGGATCGATCCGGAAAATATGCGTATCGGAATCAGATATTTCGTGATCGGCTTTGCCAAAAAAGTGCTGCTTGCGGATGTGCTGGCCGGACCTGTGAATCAGGCTTTTATAACACCGCGTGAACTGGATACGCTGACTGTCATCATCGTGATGCTCATGTATATGTTTGAGCTGTATTTTGACTTCAGTGGATATTGTGATATGGCTTCGGGTATAGCCAAAATGTTCAACATCGACCTGCCCGTGAACTTTAACTCGCCTTATACCAGTGCCAATGTCAAGGAACTGTGGCAGAGATGGCATATTACCCTGTCCAGGTTCTTCACGACTTATGTGTATATACCGCTTGGCGGATCCAGGCGCGGATTCGGACGGATGCTGGCAAACGTGTTTATTGTCTTTGTTTTAAGCGGACTATGGCACGGAGCTGCATGGACTTATGTACTTTGGGGAGCGATCAACGGATTATTGGTCGTATGGGATAACGTATGCCTCATAGGTGTGAAGGGATGCGAGTATAAAAGAGAATGCAGGGTATATATACCGAGGAAGCTCGGACAGGTACTGACATTTTGTTTTTTCCTGCTGTCACTGTGTTTCTTCAGGAGTTCGACCATAGCCGATGCACTTCACCTGATAAAATCCATATTCTGCGTGAACTGGAACGGAAAGCTGTTTGAGATCCTGAGCTGTTTAAAGACACCTGAATTTTATGTAGCTGAAGAGGCAGCAGGCATGATATCGATGCAAGTGCTGAATATACTGCATCTGGCATGTGCTGCGATGATGCTTGTCATCAGCTTTATCATAATACTTAAGCCCAATTCGCATGAGATCGCACCCCGTAACGATCATCCCCTCAGAGACGGTATCCTGATGGGCATTCTGTTTACATGGTGTTTCATCTCACTCAATCAGGTCAGCACATTCCTGTATTTTAACTTTTAGGATCGGATATGCATAAGGATAATGGGAAGAGAAATTTCATACCGGTTTTTGCTGCAGCAGTTGCGGTCAGTATACTGATCGTTGCGGGCATAGTCGTGCTTTTTGATCCGTTTTACGTGTATCACAAACCTCTCCCGGGGCTGAAAGCTGTGCTTAACGATAAGGAATACCAATGTACGGGTACCCTTAAGCATTTTGATTATGATGCCGTGATCGCGGGATCCAGTGTCTGTGAGAACTTCAACAACGGCTGGTTTGATGAGGGATTTGACTGTACTTCCGTAAAAGCCATCCGGTCGTACGGGGCTACCGCTGATCTGATATATCTGCTGAACATGGCATATGAACATCAGGATGTAAAGAAGGTATTCTACAATATCGATCCTTCCAGTCTTTATTCACCTACGGAAACCACCTATGTATCGACGGGATGTCCGGTATATCTGTATGACGATAATCCGCTGAATGATTGGAAATACCTGTTCAATAAGGATGTATTGATGGAAAAGATCCCATTTATGCTGGCTAAATCACGGTCCGGCTACGATGAGGGAGATTCCTATAACTGGGCACAGTGGAAAACTTTCCATCATCTTATGTGCATGACAATGTATGAGAGACTGCCCGAGGTAGCCGAAATGCAGGATGAGCATATGTATGATGAGCTTGCCCGCGAGAATACCGCTTTGCTTACGGGCATGGTGAAAGAACATCCGGAGACCGAATTCATATTCTTTTTCTCGCCGTATTCAATGTGCTGGTGGGATAATGCCTATCGGAACGGGGAAAGAGATGCGGTCTTAAGTGCCGAGAGGATATGCATAGAAGAACTGATCGGATACGAAAATGCCCGGGTTTACTACTATCAGGATGATGTCGACATCATCACGAACCTGGATAATTATATGGATACGATCCATTTCTCCAAGGATATCAATCATTATATATGCGACAGTCTGATACAGGGACGGGACCGGCTTACGGAGGAAAACGCCGATGAGGTCCTGGACGGGATGTATGAGCTGTCCGAGAGGATCATAGACGAATATATCAAAGAGTATTATCCGGACTGATGATATTGAAGAATAAACCCGAATTTGATAAACTAACTACGATTGTGTAAGTATCAGTTACGTTAGGAGGACGATATGGATAAAATAACATTTGACTATTCAAAAGCAATGAGTTTCGTAACGGAAGCAGAGATCAAGAAAATGGCTAAGACAGCCGAGAAAGCAAAGGAGACTCTGGTTTCCAGGTCGGGAGCCGGCAATGATTTCCTCGGATGG
>CAMONC010000100.1 GCA_946620235.1 uncultured Lachnospiraceae bacterium
CTCTCCTGCCGCGGATCAGTGTATTCCCCCAGATGAGCAATTCCTTTCTGTACCGCATCATATATCTCCTGCGGAGTACCCATTGGATTCAGGCTCACTGAATAATCAATACTGATATTGTGTCTGTATATATCCCCTCCATGAGTCATGGTCACAGACCTTTCTTAATGATCAGATATAATGCGCCGATCATGATGAGCATGATGAACTCCGATGCGAACATGAGCCGGTTGGCATACCTTATATGCACTGTCCTGATCTGTCTGTCATCATCGCCAATCACAGGCTTTTCCACAGACACCCCGTGATAAAAGGACGTACCTCCGAGCCGGATCATCAGGCTCCCCGCACATGCGCTCTCGGTCTGCGCGGAATTGGGGCTTAAGTGATTTCGTCTGTCACGCCTCCAGATCCGGTACGCTCCCGATGCCGAATACTCATGTGAAATAATTCCCAGTATGCCCGAAGATATGATGATCAGCCATGCGCTTATCCTTGAGGGTACATAGTTAAACGCATCATCGGCTCTGGCAGCTGTCCGTCCGAAATACTCATATCTGTCATTGTGATAGCCCAGCATGGAATCCATGGTATTGACCGCTTTATACATTAACCCCAGAACCGGTCCGCCCAGAGCGGTATACAGGAGCGGAGCCAGCACGCCGTCGGAAGTATTCTCCGCCACGGTCTCCACGGCAGCTCTGATCATACCGGACTCATCCAGCCTGTCAGTATCACGCCCCACTATCATGGCCAGATCATGTACGGCTGCATCCGTATCGCCCCGCTCAATATCCCTGCATACTTTCATGCTCTCATCATAAAGACTGCGTGCCGCAAGGATATAGCACGTAAGAACCGATTCAACCGCAATACCTGCGTATGGATGTATGAGATAGGCTCCTCCCATGACCGCAGCAGTGACCACAGTCGTAGCGACCAATACCGTGATCCACAGCATGGTTCCACGGCGGATCATCCGGGCCGGAGCGAACGCTTCTTCGGATACCGTATCAGCTTCCGTTCCTTTCTCCGGATACGTTTTTTTCTCCAGAGCGGATATCAGCCTGCCTATGCCTACTACCGGATGCGGTATCCCGTGAGGATCACCGATGCACAGATCAAGCATGCAGCCTGTCACTAATGCGATCATATGATAGCAGATCAATTCTCTCATCACTTATCTCTATATCCAGAACGTATCCGTCCAGATTAGGACAGATATTCGCATAAAAATCATTCCCCGCAAGCGTGGACATCACAGACATTATATTTCCGCCGTGACATACTATCACGATATCGTTGTCTTCCGGCGTCAGCCTGATCACCTGCTCAAACCCGGACATGCTACGCCTGATCAGATCATCCATTGATTCTCCGCCGGGTATGCGGTCACGACCGCCTGAGTCTATCCATGCCTGATACCTCGGATCACCGTCCAGTTCGGCATGTGTGTGTCCGTCCATGATCCCGAAATCAAGTTCCTTCAAATCACTCATCTCAGTCCGTTCTTTTGTACCGAACAGGATCTGTGCCGTCTCGACAGCTCTGATGAGCGGACTTACATAGAGGCTGAAATGCTTTCCCGCAATCTCAGCAATCTTTTCTTTAATGACGCTTGCCTCCTGCCGGCCGTTATCGGACAGCGGCTCGTCGGTACGACATCCCATGAATCTGCCGGTTTCGTTGCCGTCGGTCTTTGCATGACGGATCAGAATACATCTCTTGTTCATGACACTATAAGACTTACCGCAGCGATGGCGATACAGCCTGTCACCTCACTCATAGTCAGCAGATACCCCGCTGTATCTCCGGTCACACCTCCGAACTGAGAGATGACCATATGCCTGTAATATAATGCAAAAAGGATCAGTGCGACAGCCACACCCACCGCATACATATATCCGGTACATGCGATCCCCGCAAGAGATGCGATGAACCATATCCACTGCGATACCAGGATCCCTCTCCTGTTTCCGGCAGTCTCTGCCCGAAGCATTCCTTTATCTTTTGCTCCCGGCAGAAGCATGGCCAGCAGACCGCTCACAGACCTGGCGGATACATACAGCAATCCCAGCGATATCACCGCACGCATGTCGCGCTGATGAACTATCACGCCTGCTGCCCCGATATATGCAAGAAGCGCAGCGATCACGGATATGACTGCAAAAGATCCTATATGCGGATCGCTCAGTATCCTGAGTTTCTCCTCTCTGTCCCGATACGAACTGCGGGCATCCATCGTATCCATATATCCGTCCAGATGGAATCCTCCGGTGACCAGGATCGGGATCAGTGTAAGCACTGTGCACACTGCAATATCAGGCAGACCGATCCGCACGGATCCGGCATAGGCCGCAACGGATAAAACTCCGATCACGGCTCCGATCATGGGGAAAAACACCAGGCTATGCCCGTAGTCCTCCTCAGTCCACTCAAACCGTGGCATCGGTATTCTGGAATATATGGAAAAACTGACTGCCATCCATCTGAAAAACTTCATGATCTGCTGGGCGCCTCACGTATCTCTTCTATTCCGGCCACTCTTCCGGCAAGTTCCGCCAGCCGGTCATTCACCGTATTGTTCAGCTCAACATACAGCCTCGTCATATCATCATAACCTTTTGCATCGGGTTTAAATCTGTTCGCCACGATCACCAGATCCTTACATCTCTCCGCCAGCATCCTGATATCGGAAACGACCGCATCCGCCGTATCTTTAAGCCACTCGTCACGCGGGCATCCGGCACGGTCATACGCCCTGTCGGGATCATCATACATTTCATTTCCGACCAGGTTGGATACACACTCCAGCAATACAACCGACTGCGCGGGTGACGTGATATGTTCAAGAGCTCTGTCTACTCTGTACGGGATCTCCAATGTCACGAAGCCTTTTCCCTCTCTCATCTGCCTGTGCTTACGCACGCGCACTTCGGATTCTTCATCGACCACACTCATGGTCGCAATATAATACAGTTTGCATGCAGCCTTCGAGCCGTCAGCTCCGCCACCCTCGCACATAGCCATCACCAGTGCTTCGGCATATCTTGATTTGCCGCTGTCAGGCTCACCCAGTACCAGCACGATCATTTCTCATCAAACCTCTCATAACGGTCTATCCCGGCATCGGATCCGAAGCGTGTGCCACATGTATAGAGTGAATAAGCCATATCGATCAAAGGCATCAGAAGCAGTGCCCCGCTTCCTTCTCCGAGTGCCAGGTCGGCATCTATGACAGCGTGCAGACCCAGACGATCAAGTATCTCTCCGCATCCTGCCTCACGTCCGTTATGCGATGCGAGCATATACTCCCTGCATCCCGGAACGATCATATCCGCACACAAAGCTGACGTTGCACTGATCAGCCCGTCTATGATGACGGGGATATGATGATATGCCGCTCCGATAAATACGCCGGACAGCCCGGCTATATCCAGACCGCCGAGAGTACGAAGCGCTTTAAATGCCATCTCCTGAGTGCCGGCATCGTCACCGGAACTACCTTCCATGCAGTGCAGTTTAAGTGCCCGGTTTATCACATCGATCTTGCGTGCCAGACCTTCATCATCAAGTCCGGCGCCACGCCCCGTGACCGCCTCCGCGCTCAGCCCGCACAATGCACACATCACTGCTGTCGCCGTGGTCGTATTGCCTATGCCCATCTCACCGGTTGCTATCAGAGAGTATCCTTGTTCCTTCAGCTCATGAACCAGCTCCATGCCCGTCGTGACCGCCTGCAGACATTCCTCCTCTGACATGGCCGCTGCCACGGCAATATCTCCTGTTCCGCGTCTGACCTTACGGTCTGTAACACCGGGGATCTTATCATCGCTGTCGATACCTATGTCCACCGGGATTATGTCCACGGGATAGGAAGCACTCATGGTACCTGCCGAACTGCTCCTTTGTCCCATGAGATGTGCCACCCGGGCAGTCACCTCACTTCCGGTCTGAGTGACTCCCTCGGCAACCACTCCGTTATCGGCACACATGATGATCAAAGCCTTTTTATCTGTCACAAAATCAGCAGTCCCGTGTATCGCTGCGATCCGGCAGAGCATCTTCTCCAGGTCTCCGAGCCCGTCTATCGGTTTGGCTATCGCATCCAGACGATGGCGTGCTTCCTCATACGCCTGCCCGGACGGCTTATTTAGTTTTAATCCGTATAATCCGTCTACAGTCATGACCTGACTATCCCCATCATCTCATATATCGCGTCCATGTCGAGGCATTCTCTTAAGTGTGCTGCCAGCTTATCATACATGGCTTCGCTTTCATCGAAATGTCCCCGCATCAAGCTCACATCGATATCCTTGCCCTTATGTGCAGCGATAAGACTGACAAGCCGGGGAGCCACACCCTCTTCATCAAAAATACCGTGTATGTAAGTTCCGTATACATTTCCACTGCTGCATCCGGTGCCGTCGGGCGCATAGACACAGGCCTCTGCATCGGTGTAATTCGGATCCGTCCCGGCCGGTGTCGTGATCCCGTTATGTATCTCATATCCGGTCACCTGCATCCCGCTCATATCTTCCAGCACACCCTTCCATGCCGGAATATGTCCGGTGTATAGGGTACGTGTCTTTTCCCGGGCCATCACAGTCTCAACAGGCAGAAGACCCAGTCCCGGGGAAGTAACACCGCTCTCCACTCCCTCCGGATCGCTGATGCGCATGCCCAGCATCTGATATCCGCCGCAGATACCTATGACCACGCCGCCTGCGCGTGCATAAGAAATAACGGCATCATCCAGTCCCTGCTGTCTCATCCACTCAAGATCACCGCCAGTATTCTTCGTGCCGGGCAGAATGATGACATCGGGATCGCCCACACCATCCGGTTCATCCACATATCTCACGGATATATCAGGCGCCTGCCCAAAGACATCCATATCCGTGAAATTGGAAATCCTCGGGAATCTGATAACACATATATCAAATGCTTTCTTACCGCGCACCGAGAATCTGTCCGAGAGTGAATCTTCATCCTCCAGTCTGATATCAAGGTATGGCACCACACCGGTCACGGGCTTGTGTCCCTTTTCCTCCAGGATCCTTACACCGTCTTCAAACAGCCCGATATCTCCTCTGAATTTATTGACGATCAGCCCCTTAACACGGGCTCTTTCATCAGGTTCGAGCAGATCGAGTGTACCGATGAGCTGTGCGAACACACCTCCCCTGTCTATATCTCCTACCAGGAGTACCGGTGCATCCGTCATCCGGGCAAGTCCCATATTAACTATGTCATTCTTCTTCAGATTGATTTCAGCGGGAGACCCGGCTCCTTCGATGACAATGATATCGGCCATGCCGGAGAGTTTCTCATATGCAGCCATTATTTCCGGGATCAGCTGCTGCTTGTACCGGAAATACTCGGCGGCACGCATATTGCCCAAGGGGATGCCGTTGACTATGACCTGCGATCCCTGATCGTCAGTGGGTTTAAGGAGAACGGGATTCATGCATACGAGAGGTTCTCTCTTGCAGCATCTTGCCTGCATTACCTGAGCTCGCCCCATCTCCAGACCTTCACCCGTGACGTATGAGTTAAGCGCCATGTTCTGAGACTTAAAAGGTGCCACGCTGTAACCGTCCTGCGTAAATATCCTGCACAGACCGGCTGCGATCATACTTTTGCCCGCTCCGGACATGGTGCCCTGGATCATGATCGCTTTGGCACCCGTGCGATGAGTATCCGGCCCGTCTGTTACATTACCTGTTTCAATACCTGCTTCAATATCCGCGGCTTTCTCCATCCACGGTCCCGGACCCAGCAGACTGATATCCCTGTCTTCTATGCCGTATAACCGGCGTATGAAGCTTTCTTCAAAGACCTCCTGCGGAGTGCCGGTCCTTAATATACGACCCTCTCCGACGGCAATCACGGTATCGGATATCCTCATGGCAGGCTCGAGCTCATGCAGCGACATTACCACTGCAACATTGTCCCGGTTCGCTATGGTTCTGATAGTATTAAGTATGTCAAGCCTGTATCTGATATCCAGATACGAAGTCGGTTCATCGAGTATCAGCACACGCGGTTGCTGGCATATCGCGCGCGCCAGCATAACACGCTGTCTCTGTCCGTCACTGATCCGGTCAAAGAATCTGTCAGCCACCTCACGGGATCCCGTCAGATCAAGAGCATGATCCACTGCCTTCTCATCAGATTCCTTAAGTTTACCGAATCTGCCGGTATACGGATACCTGCCCATTGCCACCACTTCACGGCATGTCATCATCCGCGGACGCACAGATGAGGTCATCAGTATGGACATGTTCTGTGCTTTATCGAGAGCATTCATCCCCGACATATCCCTGCCGTCCAGATATACGCATCCGCCATGGGCTTCCAGCTGGCCGGTCAGGGTCTTAAGCAATGTGGACTTGCCGCTTCCGTTGGGACCTATGAGCGTCACTATCCTGCCGGGCATTACATCCAGCCCGATACCGGAGATCAGGTCGGAATCATAACCGATAGTCAGGTCATCCGTATGAAGTATTCTGTCCTGTTGCATATCAGTCCGCATTCTTTCTTCTCCCCAGCATCATCCGGATAACGACAGGAACCAGCAATACCGCTGTCACTGAACTGATACTCACTTCAGTCGGTGCAAATATGCTCCTGGATATACAGTCACACATAAGCGTTACTACCGCTCCTCCCAGGAAGCATGACGGTATCATCACCGCCGGCGAAGAAGTCCTGACCGTGTTTCCGACCAGATGAGGAACAGCGATCCCCACAAACGATATAGGGCCGGCAAATGCCGTCACGGATGCTGCCAGCAGGCTCGAAATCACGATAAGCATAACCTTGAGCAGACGTATGTTCACACCCATGCTGGCCGCATAAGCCTGTCCGAGACGGTATGCGCTTATCGGTTTGGACATACATACCGCACATGCCAGACAAACGAGAGCTAAAACGGACATTATTGTGACTTGTGTCATATTTATGCCGTTAAGTGAGCCCATAGACCAGTTATGCAGATTGACTATATTGGAATCATCGGCAAATGTGACGACGAAATCGGTGATTGCGGAACATATATATCCGATCATTATCCCGCATATTACCAGGAGACTCATGCTGCGTGTTTTGGATGAGATCAGAAGCACGAAACCCATAGCCATCATCGCTCCGGCAAAAGCCGAGACGATCATTCCGAAGGAGCCTATATTGTGTCCCTTCGACAGCAGAAAGATCAGAGTGAGCGCTACGGTCAGCTTCGCTCCGGAGGAGATGCCCAGTACAAACGGTCCGACTATCGGATTATCAAAAAAGGTCTGGAGCAGATATCCTGACAATGCCAGACAGCCGCCGAGCACAATGGCAGCGATCATCCTCGGAAGTCTGATGTTCATGATTATATTGGTCCACATCTCATCAGAGGATCTGCCCAATACCACGGATATCACATCTCCCGGGGGTATGCTCACACTCCCGGTCACAGCATTGATCCATACCAGCAGTACCAGACAGACCAGCATCAATATGAAAACAATTGTGACTCTCTTACGATCCATGATCATTCAACCCGGTTAAGATAAACAAACTCATCACTGCTGCCCGTGAAGGCATTGTGCAGGTCATTCATAAAGTCCGCCATGCCGGTGGTCTTCTGGAAAAAATCCTCGGATGTACAGTAGACCCTGCCGTTTTTCACCGCTTTGAAATCGGCAAAAAGCTTATTCTTCGATATCAGTTCATCCAGAGATGCGATCTCTCCGCCGATGGTGCTGTTGTATATGATGATATCCGCATCCGCAGCTGTGGCATAGAAGTCTTCCATCTGCATGTTCATCGTGGACAGCATATTATCATCATCGTTGCTTTTGATTATATAGTGTCCCCCGGACAGTTCTATCATTTTGGATATATAATCTCCCGGTTTACGGACATTTATCATGCCGGATGCTGTCACATGAAAGAAAGCAACGCTGAGTCCGGTATCAGGCTGTTCCATGACGAACTGTGCCTTACTTATCTCTTCATCAAAATACGCATCCGCTGTCTCTTCGGTCCCAAACAGTGTTCCGTAAAATCTGATCCATTCCAGACGGCCGAGAGGATGCTCTTCATAACTCGACATCTCCACCACGACAGGGATCCCCAGTTCTTCGAGTTTTTCCTTCACTGCAGGCTCATGATATATCATGGTATTCTCCACGGCTATATCACAGTTCCGCCCCATTATCAGTTCATAGTCAGGAGCCTTGTATTTGCCTGCATATACTATACTTCCGTCCTTCATTGCCGACCTGACCTCATCCACATGCCAATCCTCTGCTTCCAGAGACGACATGCTGACCGATCCCAGAGCCCCCGCCTTGCTGACCAGATCCATCGCCGAAGTGGATACGATATAAGAGCTGTCAAGCGGCATCTGCAGGACAGTGATATCATCCGGCACACCCGCAGGCACCGGCGTGTCTTCAGGTACCAGCAGATAGTCCCCATCCTCATCAACATGTATCAGCTTATACTCACCGTACATTGTCACACTGAATCTCTC
>CAMONC010000101.1 GCA_946620235.1 uncultured Lachnospiraceae bacterium
TATATGGACGGTGTCAAGAACCGTTGGCAGGAGCTGTGGTACATCACTCTGACAAACATGAAGCCAATGCTTATGTTCGGTGCCGTTATGTCCATAACCCAGGCTTTCGGTGTGTGTGATGTCACGATGGCTCTGTGCGGTTATCCAAGTACGGACTATGCAGCCAGAACCATAGTTACGCACCTTTTCGACTACGGTTTTTCGAGATTCGAGATGGGATATGCTTGCGCGATCGCAACGATCCTGTTCCTGATGATGATCTTATGCAACAAAGCTATCCAGAGTTTACTTAGGAGAGTAGGAACCTGATATGAGCAAGAAGAAAAAAGAAATTGTCGAGAAGCCTTACAAGAAGCCTCTCATCAAAAAGAGAAAGCCCAATCGTTCCATAGCGGGAGATATAGCATTATATCTGTTCCTGGTGTTGGTTGCACTGGTAATGGTTTTCCCTATAGTATATGCGGTCAGCAGTGCTCTTAAACCGCTCGATGAGCTGTTCAAGTTCCCTCCGCGCGTATTTGCACAGCATCCGACTCTTGATAACTTCTCGGATCTGTTCGTTACGATGGGCAAGTCATGGGTTTCTTTCTCAAGATACCTGTTCAATACCGTATTTATCACATTTGTCGGTACGGCGGGACATCTGATCATAGCTTCGATGGGCGCGTTTGTCCTTGCAAAATATGATTTCCCGGGCAATCAGGTATTTTTCAAGATAGTTACCGTTGCCATGATGTTCACCGGTTATGTTACACAGATCCCTAACTACCTGATCCTGAACAAGCTCGGATGGATCGATACATATTGGGCGATTATAATCCCCGCATTTGCTTCCCCCATGGGTCTGTTCCTGATGAAGCAGTTCATGGAAGGACTTCCGACTTCACTTATTGAGGCGGCACATATCGACGGCGCGAGCGAGTGGAAGGTTTTCTCCGGTATAGTTATGCCGAACGTTAAGCCTGCATGGATGACGCTGATCATATTCTCGGTGCAGGCGCTGTGGAACAACAAGGCATCGACATACATCTATTCGGAAGAGAGAAAGACTCTTGTATATGCACTCCAGCAGATTCAGGGCGGCGGTATTGCCAGAACCGGTCAGGGGGCTGCAGTTCTTGTCGTAGTTATGATAGTTCCTATCATTATATTCATCTTCTCAGAGAGCCAGATACTTGAAACCATGGCTAGTTCGGGACTGAAAGACTAAGGGGCATGAGTATGAAGAATATCACAAGATTCATAAGCATAGCATTGCTCGGTATTATCGTCGCAGTGGGGATCACTCCGATCACAGCTCTTGCGGATGCCTCCACCGGAGATACCAGTTATACCTATAATCTGGATTATTGGGGAGATGTGCAGGATTCACCTGACTTCTATACGGTCAGCAAGGTGTTTACATCATCCGAGCTCGGTCTTGATGTGAAACTGAAGGCTCCCGAAGGACTGTTCTCATACGGAGATCTGCTGTATGTATGCGACACCGGTAACAACAGGATCATCGAGCTGAAGAGAGTATCTTCGGAAAAGTTTGATGTTCTCCGCATCATTGACAGCTTTAAGGGTGATCCGAACTCCACGTTTAATGCTCCTTCCGATATTGCCATTTCCGAAGAAGGCAATTACTTTATCGCGGATCGCGGTAACGGCAGGATACTTAAGCTCGACCCGGATTTCAATCTGATACTTACTTTTGATAAACCCGTTGATAATACACTTGATCCTTCGATCACGTTCCAGCCGAACAAGATCGTTATCGATACCGCGGAGAGAGTATACTGCATCGCCACCGGTATTAACAAGGGTCTGATCAAATATGAACCCGACGGTACTTTCTCGGGATTTGTAGGTGCTACCAAGGTTACTTACGATTTCCTCGACTATATATGGAAGAAGTTTGCAACACAGGCACAGCGTGCTCAGATGGAGAACTTCGTTCCCACAGAGTATGACAACGTGTATATGGATCACGAAGGATTCGTATATGCCTGTACCGGAGCTGTTACCAGAGAGGATCTGCGTGCCGAGAAGGCTGATGCCGTACGCAAGATCAACCTGATGGGTAATGATATCCTCGTCAGAAACGGAGAGTGGCCCATATACGGTGATATACATATGGGCAGCGGCGGTGGATATGAAGGCCCCTCATACTTTTCGGATGTGACCGTATTTACCAATGATATATTCGTATGTCTCGACAGAAACAGAGGCAGATGCTTCGGTTACGACGATCAGGGACATCTGGTATTCGCATTCGGCGGAAACGGTAATATGGACGGATATTTCCGTCGTCCCGTAGCGATAGAGCATTACAACCACGACCTGTATGTTCTCGATACATTGGATTGTGCCATCACGGTATTTGTTCCCACCGAATTCGGTGCACTGGTATATGATGCAATCGATAAGTTCGATCAGGGTGATTACACCGCCTCCGGTGAGTCATGGGAGCGTGTAATGCAGTTGAACGGCAACTATGATCTGGCTTACATCGGTATCGGCAGAAGCTATCTTCGTCAGGAGAGATATAAGGAAGCCATGGATTACTTCGAAGTCAAGTATGATGATGAGAACTACTCCAAGGCATTTAAGCAATACCGCAAAGAGTGGGTTGAAGATCATATCGCTGTAATAGTGATAGTTCTGCTGGCCATGTTCCTGATCCCTATGGGCATCGGCAAGGTCAGATCGATCAAACATGAGATAGATACCGCTGATATATTCAATACCTGAAGTTAAAGGAGCTGTTATGGTTTCATCATTAACCAAAAAGGAAACATGGTCCGAATACTGGAGATCGCTCAAGTTTGCGTTTTACTGCATGACGCATCCCGTCGACGGATTTTGGGATCTGACACATGAACACAGAGGCACGTATGCCGCTGCAAATACCATACTGATCGCCACATTGATCGTCAGACTGGCGAAGCTCAGATTTACCAGCTTCCTCTTTTTGCAGGTATATTGGGAAGAATTGAACATCTTCCTGTATCTGGCCAGCGTACTGTTCCCTCTGGCCCTCTGGGTAATAGGCAACTGGGCTCTGACAACGCTGTTTGACGGCAAGGGCAAGCTTGGACAGGTTTATATGGCCACATGTTACGGCCTGATACCTTATCCGGTCATTCAGTTCCCTCTGATGCTGCTCAGTAATGTCGTAACAGTGGAAGAAGGACAGTTCTACAGTGTTCTCAGTGCATTATCACTGGTATATGCCGCCATACTTATCGTTTCCGCAATGGGGCAGATCCATGAGTTCTCTGCCGGCAAGAACCTGCTGTTCACCGTTGCTTCGCTGTTTGCGATGCTGGTACAGGTATTTATTCTTACGATATTCTTCAGTATGATATCGCAGGGTGTTTTGTATTTCATATCTCTGGTAAGAGAGTTCTTATTCAGACTGTAAATAACGATTAGGGAGCTCACATGAGAAGAGAGAAAAGTCAGGAATTAATAACAGAGCGCAACAATAAGATCAAAGACACTTTAAAGAGTCTGATCTTTCCTACGGTACTCGCGCTCATTATCTTCGGAATCGTAGCATTTGTCATCAATTATCAGAATGTTGAGAAACCCGAGGAGATAATAGAGGTACGTGCTTTCAGTGGAGACGAGAAGCCTGTCGTCATGGAGAATGACAAACTTAAGTTCACCATGGATCCGTTGACGACGCAGTTCACTGTCGAAGTTAAGGAGTCCGGCAAGGTATGGCGTTCAAACCCCGAAGGAGCTGCCGATGATGCAGCCGCACTTCCCGAAGAGAAGAACAAGCTCCAGTCACCTCTGCTTATGTCATATGCCGTTGAAACCGGTCTGGAGACTGCTCTTAACTGCTACGACATGAGTATCGCCAACGGCATATATGAGATCAGCCAGATCGATGACACGACCATCAGAGTTGACTATTCTCTGGGTAATGTTGAGAAAGAATATGTCATCCCCACGGTCATGACCAAGGCAAGCTATGAAAAGTGGACATCCCAGATGGATGGAAGCGATGTAAATACCGTATCCCAGTATTATAAGAAATACGATATCAACAAGCTGTCCCCCAAGGATGATAAGGACGAACTTCTGGCAAATTATCCCGAGCTGGCCAACCAGAAGCTCTATATCCTGCGAAGCTCCACCAAGGAACCCGTACGTAAGAAGCTGCAGGGCATATTTGAAGAGGCCGGCTATACTTATGATGATTTTACCGCAGATAAGGAACTTGACCTGTCGGTTAAGTCCTCCGACAAGCCTATCTTTGACATAAGCATGATCTACAGGCTTGACGGCGGTGATATGACTGTCGAGATTCCTTTCTCCGACATGCACTATAAGAGTGATTATCCGATCTATACACTGACTCCGCTTCCTTATTTCGGGGCCGGCGGTCCCGAAGATACGGGATATATGGTTGTTCCCGAAGGCGGTGGTTCACTCATCAACTTCAACAACGGCAAGACTTCCCAGAATACATACTATGCAAATGTATACGGCTGGGACATGGCGTTGTCACGTGATGCTGTCGTGCATAATACCAGAACTTATTATGCGGTATACGGTGTTGCCAATCAGGATGATTCCTATATCTGCATCCTTGAAGACGGCAGGACATATGCGGCCATACAGGCTGACGTGGCCGGCAAGACACACTCATATAACTTCGTAAACGCCATCTATTCCATATGTCAGAGAGAGCAGTATGATGTCGGCGATATCGCCAATTCGGATGTATACAAATATGTTGACAAACTGCCCGATGAGTCGCTTATTCAGCGTTATCGCTTTATTTCATCAGGTGATTATGTTGATATGGCGAAGGATTACAGAGATTATCTGAAGGATAAGTACGGACAGTATCTGAGCATGAACACCGATGCCAACGCTCCTGTTGTCATTGAAGTTGTCGGAGCGGTAGATAAGATCAAGCAGGTCATGGGCGTGCCCGTATCCAAACCTCTGAAGCTTACGACATTTGATGAAGCGAGAGAGATGCTTACCACTCTGCATGATGAAGGCCTTAACAATATGTCTGTTAAGCTCTCCGGATGGTGTAACGGCGGTGTTAAGCAGAAGATCCTGAAGAAAGTGCATATCAACTCCAAACTCGGATCCAAGAAAGATCTGCAGAACCTGGCTGATACCGTTAACGGCATGGGAGCCAATATGTATCTGAACGGCATCACTCAGTATGCATGGGATTCCGATATTACCGACGGATTCTTCTCATATACCGATGCTGCCAAGTTCATAAGCAAGGAGAGAGTACAGCTGCTCGAATACAGCCGTACCACATACGCCGAGCGTGACGATCTGGATCCCTACTACCTGCTGCATACCGACCTGGCCGGAAAGATGTCCGATAATCTGGCAGCCCAGGCACAGAAGTACGGAGTGGGTGCTTCATTTGAGAATGACGGACGCGATCTTTCGGGTGACTTCTATCGTAAGAACCCTCACTCCAGAGAATCAGTTTCCAGACTTCAGGAGGAGAGATTTAAGAACCTGGATTCTACCAAGGTCATGATCAATATGGGTAACGACTATGCAGTTCCTTATGTTGATGTTGTGACCCGCATGGATCTGCGAGGCAGCGAATATACAATACTTGATGAGTATATTCCTTTCTATCAGCTGGCTCTTCACGGATACATCGATTATACCGGTGATCCCATCAATATATGCGGTAATGCTCAGGATGAGCTGCTGTATGCCGCAGAGTACGGTGCAGGTCTTTCATATACTATCATGCGAGAAAGTGCATTTATACTTCAGAAGACGCTTTATACCCAGTATTACGGTTCGGAGTTTGATTCCTGCCATCAGGATATAGTGGATACATATAAGAGATATAATGCTGAACTCGGTCATACATTTAATCAGGAGATGGCCGGTCATCAGAAGCTTACCGAGACTGTATCCTGTACGGAATACGATGACGGAACCAAAGTGTATGTCAATTACGGTTATGAGACATACTCAAGTGACGGTGTGACCGTTCCCGCCAGAGACTATCTGGTTGTTAGATAAACACGGCAGTTTGGAGGAATATGATGAAGAAAAACGCTAAAAAGCTGGCCGGCCTGCAAAAGAGAAAAGCGATAGCGGGATATCTGTTTATATCCCCGTTCATAATAGGCTTTCTCGCATTTATGGTTAAGCCTTTCTTCCAGTCGCTCTATATGAGTTTCTGTGATGTGCAGCTTGGTTCTGCGGTATTTGAACCCATATGGCAGGGCCTGGTGAACTATAAGTATTCATTTACGGTTGACCCCGAATATACCAGACTGTTGGTCGAAGAGATATCACGAATGGTTGTATACTCACTGGCTATCATGGTATTCAGCTTCTTTGTCGCTCTTATTCTCAACCAGGAGTTCAAGGGCAGAGCGCTCGTCAGAGCCGTGTTCTTCCTGCCTGTTATCCTGTCGAGCGGTGTTATCCTGGGACTTGAGTCAGACAACCAGCTGATGGCAACCCTTGCACAGCAGATAGAGACGACTACTTCCAATGTCAGCATCACCGATGCACTTGAGCAGGTTCTTACCACCGCCGGTGTCGGTACGAGAGCTTTTGAGAAAGTATTTGAGATCATCGACAATATTTATGATGTAGCGATCGCTTCGGGTATACAGATCATCATCTTCCTGTCCGGACTTCAGACCATATCATCCAGTATGTATGAAGCTGCCGAGATAGAGGGATGTACCAAGTGGGAGAGCCTGTGGAAGATCACATTCCCTATGATCAGTTCACTTTTCCTGGTTAACTGGATCTACACGGTCATAGATTTCTGCATGCGTTCCGACAATGGTGTTATCGAGAAGATACAGAAGGTCATGATCGATCAGATGAATTACGGATTGGCGTCAGCCATGTCATGGGTTTATTTCGTGGTCGTACTTGCATTTGTAGGAATCACCGCGGGCATCATTTCCAGGGGGGTTTACTACTATGAGTAAAGCAAAAGTAAAGACATTTGAAAACTTCTGGGAGAGGAACAAAGCCTCCGGTGGATATCTGCTCAAGAAGAGAATATTAAGTTACGCTCTGAGCTTTGTCAGGTTCATATTGCTGTTCGGCATGTGTTTCATGATACTGCAGCCGATACTGAATAAGATCTCAGTCAGCTTCATGACGGAGCAGGATCTCTATAACCCTATAGTCATCAGTATTCCCGAGCATTTTACCACGGATAATTACAAGCTTGCGGCTGAGCTGATGAACTATAAAAAGGGCATAGTAAATTCGTTCGTTATCTCACTGACCATAGCCATAGTACAGATCTTTGTATGTACGCTGGTCGGCTACGGATTTGCCAGATTTGATTTCCCTTTAAAGAAGTTCTGGTTCGTGTGTGTTATACTTGTTATACTGATACCGCCGCAGACAATATCGAGTTCACTGCATCTGCATTTTAAGTTCTTCGATATACTCGGATTGATTAAACTCATAAAGGGTGATACCATAAACCTCAGAGGTTCGATCCTGCCGTATTATCTTCTGAGTGCGGGCTGTATGGGACTAAAGAACGGTTTGTACATATATATGATCAGACAGTTCTTCAGAAACATTCCCGCCGACATGGAAGAGGCGGCGTATGTTGACGGATGCGGCACACTTAAGACATTTGTACAGATCATGCTTCCCGAGGCCAAGCCTATCATCACATCCTGCTTCCTGTTTGCCTTTGTATGGCAGTGGACAGACGGATTCTATGCGAGGATGTTCATGAGCGGCACCACACTCGTCAGCACATCACTTTCGAGGATCGTGGATTCGCTGGGTGCATACATTCAGAGGATCACAGGCGTTAAGACGACCATATCGATAGCATATTCGAACTGTATACTTGCTACCGGTACCCTGATGATCATATTACCGCTCATCATACTGTATCTGTTCGCACAGAGACAGTTCGTCGAGAGTATCAGCTCGACCGGTATCAAGATGTGATCCTTCGGGATCCTGACACGATATAAGCCGTTATACGGTTTATATATATATGCGGAGTCATAGACCGCGATTCATTTCATAAGGAGGAGAAAACTATGAAAAAGCCTATGGCAAAGAAAGTCATAGCAGCAGCTACTGCAGCAGCTATGGCTATGAGTGTTACCGCTTGTGGCGGCGCAGCAGAGACTCCTGCAGCTCCCGCAGCTGATGACACCGCAACTGAGGCAGCTGAAACCACTGAAACTGCAGAAGCATCGACCGAAGAAGTTGCCGAGGAAGAAGAGGATGAGGAAGAGGTTAGTGCTTACACTGTACTTACCGACGAGAATGGCAATCCCTATGACTTAGGTGGCATGGAGATCGTTATCCGTGACTGGTGGTCACCCGAAGAGCCTGCAGAGCCTGCAAATGATTATGAGGAAGCTCA
>CAMONC010000102.1 GCA_946620235.1 uncultured Lachnospiraceae bacterium
CAAATTCTTTTTCCATGTAACTAACCTTCCAAAAACAGATACAGAAGACGATATAATTCAGCAGCATCCTTTTCAGTGAGTGCGGAACCCGTCGATGCCATCTTCATGGGAATATCCTTACATTTCTCCTTCAGTTTGTTTCCCTCAGGAGTGATGCTGATCACTGTAACGCGTTCATCTTCTTTTGAACGCTCTCTGGTAACATATCCGGCCTTCTCCAGCCTCTTAAGGAGCGGTGTCAGTGTTCCGGCATCCAGATAAAGGATATCTCCGAGCTGCCCCACATTGACACTCTCTTTCTCCCACAGAACCATCAGAACTATATACTGAGTGTACGTAAGTCCCAATGGCTTAAGAAAAGGCGTGTAATTACCGACGATCTTGCGGCTGCATGCATACAGAGGAAAACATAATTGATTTTTCAATAAAAGCTGTTCATATTTCTGTGCCATATATCTCACCTCTTTGTTTTAATGCTTTTGTCATATTATATTGCGCGCAATATTTATTGTCAAGAAAAAAGTGGTCATAACCACTCAGACTGTAGACAAAGTCCACGGTTCATGCCGTGGACTTTGTCTACAGTCTGAAAGCCTGAATTTTTCAGGCTTTGTAATGGAGCATACGGGACTTGAACCCGTGACCTCCACACTGCCAGTGTGGCGCGCTCCCAACTGCGCTAATGCCCCGAAAAAACTGTATCTAAACAGCTGTAACTATGATAACATACGAATTATGAAAAATATAGAATTAAACGAACGGAATCTGAAATTATTGGGGCGCACACTTCCCTGTGAAAACGGACTGCTGATGTCACTGTCCGGAACAGGCGTGGAGTTTGATTACACCGGATGCGGGCTTGATATCACTCTGAAGGCCGGTTCGGCATCGGAGATTCCCGATAATGATGCCAATTACGCACGGATCGCAGTATATGTTGATGACAAACGGGTTATCGATATGCAGCTGGCTTCTCCGGAGACCGTGCTTCATATTGCGGAGTCTGATACGGTACGCACTTCACGCATCCGTCTGATCAAGCTCTCTGAAGTGGCCATGTCTCTGGCATTCATCACAGAAATAGAGATCGGTGAAGAAGAATCGATCACTCCGGTCCCCGCTTCCGATCATAAGATAGAATTCATAGGCGACTCGATCACCTGCGGGTACGGTGTGGATGATGAAGATCCCCTCCATCCGTTTAAGACCGCCACCGAGGATGTCACCAGAGCATATGCATACAAGACCGCTATGCAGCTTGGGGCCGATTACAGCATGTTCTCTGCCAGCGGTTACGGAATCATCTCCGGATATACCGATGATCCTGCCAAACGAAATGAGCCCGAGCTTATACCACCCTATTATGAATCTATGGGATTAAGTCATGACAGTCTGCCCGATATCCCCGATACACAGGAGATAATGTGGGATTTCTATCGCTTCATACCGGATGTGATCGTGATCAATCTGGGAACAAATGATGACAGTTTCTGTCAGGACGATAAAGATAAACAGTCCGAATTCATCGCGCGTTACACGGATTTTCTGAAGGTCGTGCGCTCACACAATATGGATGCTCATATAATATGCATTCTCGGTCTGATGGGTGACCGTCTGTACCCGTGCGTATGTGACGCTGTCTCGGACTATGTCGATGAAACCGGTGATATGCGGATAAGCACGGTTCATCTGACCGAGCAGGATGCCGAAGCAGGTTATGTTTCAGATTACCACCCGCTGGAATCGGCACATACGAAAGCAGCCGGGGAGCTTATCCGGGCTATCCGTAGAGTGCCCTCTTTCTCTCGATCATCTCGCCCGTCCGCGTGATATAGTTCTCTATATCCTTCGGATTCTCCGCTCTTTCTATGTTTATCGGGGAAGCTGAGCCATCCTTATAATCCACGCGTTTGGATATGGCACCGGCACCGAGTGCCACTATCGATTGGACCTCTTCCATGATCAGTATGTTATATATACATTCCTTTCCGGGAACGGCATATCCGGTATTCTCGAAATTACCGGACATATTCTTCTGCCTGTACAGATAGTACGGCTTCATCCCCAGATCACGTGCGCAATCTGCGGCCAGTGCCATCGTCTCTTCGGTATTTACCAGTGCCTCTATCCCGATCTCATCCAGATGCTCACGCAGTGCAGATGCCCTTTTGATCGCCAGTGAATGTACGGTCAGCGAATCAGGGGTTAGTTCCGATATGCGTTCAAGTGTATCTGAAACCTCGTCTTTCCCTTCACCCGGAAGTCCGAGGATGATATCCATGTTTATATTGTCAAATCCGGCTTCACGTGCCATGCGGAAAGCCTCAATGACCTGACCGGGTGTAGCTTTGCGTCCTATGATATCCAATGTTTTCTGCTGCATGGTCTGAGGATTTACTGATATCCTCGTTACGCCGTATCGCTTAAGTATATCCAGCTTCCGACGGGTGATCGAATCGGGACGTCCCGCTTCACAGGTAAACTCCAGACACCGGGAAATGTCGATCCTGTCGGTCAGATACTTAAGAAGCCTTTCCAGATGTTCTTCATCCAGACTGGTAGGTGTACCGCCGCCTATATATATCGAATCGGGACAGCCGCATAAGGTCCGTCCTGATCCGTCCCCGTCTGTCCCTGCTCTGCCGGCTACGATATCGTCCGCGACATAATCAATCTCCCTGAATAAAGCATCCAGGTATTCATCCGCTCTGCTCTTCCATGCCGCATACGGATAGCTCGTAAAAGAACAATACAGGCATGTGGTCGGACAAAAGGGAATATTCAGATACAGACTGTACCCGTGTCTGTGATCAATCCTAGACAGAATATCCTCTTCACGATGTGCTATATCGAGAGCCAGATGCGCCTTGGCCGGACTGACCTTGTGATGTGACATCATATACTCAAGCACCTGCTCATCGTCAGCCCCTTCACGCATCCGTGCCATCGCGATCTTGGTAGGCCTAACTCCCGTCAGATTGCCCCACGGAAGTGTTCTCCCCGTAATATCGCACATCACATCATACAGTGCCAGTTTGAAACTGTTCTTGGGACCTAGTTCCGAGTCCATGCTGTAAACATGATCAGTACCTTCAACATTGATCACCGCATCGTCCACACGGACATCCATCCAGATACTGCGAGGATCCCAATCTGACGCGGGCATGACTGTCCCCGGCTCCAGGACCCTGATCTCCTTATCCGGATAGAACGCCTTCACTATAGCATTGATATCATATTGAAGTCCGGGCGTATCCACCCGGACTGTCATAGTGTTGTTACTGTTTTCCGTTTCGATATTTTTCATACTGCTCTCTCAGGCTGTGATCGCATTACCGGTATAGAGCTGATAATACTTACCCTTGAGTTCTATCAGTTCTTCATGTGTACCGCGTTCTATGATCCGCCCCTGCTCCAGGACCATGATACAATCACTGTTTCTGACTGTACTCAGTCTGTGTGCTATCACGAAAGTGGTACGACCTTTCATCAATGAATCCATGCCTTCCTGGACCAGTCTCTCGGTACGTGTATCTATCGAACTGGTCGCCTCATCCAATATCAGTACGGGAGGATCCGCAACCGCAGCCCTCGCTATCGCGATCAGCTGTCTCTGTCCCTGACTTAAGTTTGCTCCGTTACCGGTCAGCCGTGTATCATATCCTTCGGGCAGCATGGATATGAAATTATGTGCATTGGCAAGTTTCGCAGCTGCTATGCATTCTTCGTCCGTGGCATCGAGTTTACCGTATCTGATATTCTCCATTACTGTCCCGGTGAACAGATTCGTCTCCTGCAGAACCATTCCGAGACTGTGTCTTAAGTCATCCTTCCTGATCTTGCCAATATTGATATCGTCATACCTGATCTTACCATCCTGGATGTCATAGAATCTGTTGATCAGATTGGTGATGGTGGTCTTACCGGCACCCGTACTTCCCACAAAAGCGATCTTCTGTCCGGGTTTGGCGAAGAGCTTGATATCATACAGTATCTGCTTCTCTTCGTTATAGCTGAAGTCCACATCATCCATGGTCACTTTGCCTTCCATTCGCTGATATGTGAATGTACCGTCAGCCGAGTGGGGATGCTTCCATGCCCATACACCGGTGTGCTCCTCACATTCGGTAAGAGTGCCGTCCTCAGCCTCACGGGCATTTACCAGGGTAACATATCCCTCATCGGGTTCCGGCTCCTCATCGAGCAGTTTGAATATCCTGTCGGCACCGGCAAAAGCCATTATGACGGAATTAAGCTGCTGGGATATCTGACTGATCGGGAAGTTGATGCTCTTTGAAAGAGCCAGGAATGCTACCAGCGTTCCTATCGTAAGTCCGCCCACACCGTTTATGGCCATCACCGCTCCGGCTACCGCTACCAGCACGTAGCTCACATTTCCGAGCTGTGCGTTGACGGGGCCGAGTATATTGGCATTTTTGTTTGCATTCTCAGCGGAATCACGGAGTTCTTCATTGAGACGTGCAAATTCCTCTTTAGCCTTTTCCTCATGACAGAATACTTTGATGACCTTCTGTCCCTGCATCATCTCCTCAATATATCCGTTCAGGGCTCCCAGATCTTTCTGCTGCTTGATAAAGAACTTACCCGACAGAGACACGAGTTTCTTGGTTGCGATCACCATAATGACGAGCATGACCACGTTAAGAGCGGTCAGTATGCCGCTGAGTGCTATCATTGTCCCCATGACCGTCACTATGGTCACGAAGCTGGATATAAACTGAATGATACCCTGTGATATCATCTGCCGGAGAGTATCGATATCGTTGGTGTACATAGACATGATATCTCCGTGCGAATGTGTGTCGAAATATCGGATAGGCAGGCTCTGCATATGATCAAACATCTCCATGCGCAGGTTTGACAGAGTCCCCTGTGTTACATTGACCATGATCCGCGCCTGTCCGTAGTTACAGATGATACCCGCGGCAAATATGCCTATCATCTGCGTGATCCGGGCTGCCAGAGCCGAGAAATCGGGATTCTGTACGCCGATATAAGGTACGATATATACGTCTATCAGTTCCCGCGTGTAGAGCTGGAAGACTATGTTCACATATGCATTGATACCTATGCAGCACAGAACCAGTAATACATGCAGCCAGTACTTCGAAAGTATCCTCTTGAACAGTCTGGCCGATATCTCTCCGAGATTATCTATCTTGGGGCGCTGACCCATGGCAGCCATGTTTCTGCGGCCCATTTTGACCTCTTTGACTTCTGCCATTATGCCTCGCCTCCCTTCTCATCGAAGTCTCCCGAGCCCTGCATCTGACTCTCGTAGACCTCTTTGTATATTTCGTTGGACTCAAGCAGCTCGTCATGAGTTCCGAAACCGTTCACCTCTCCGTTCTCGAGAACCACTATACGATCCGCATCCTGAACCGATGAGATACGCTGCGCTATGATAAACTTGGTGGTATCCGGTATCTCATCACGGAAGGACTGTCGTATTCTGGCATCGGTCGCCGTATCCACCGCCGAAGTGGAATCGTCGAGGATCAGGATCTTCGGTTTCTTGAGCAGCGCCCTGGCGATACACAGACGCTGTTTCTGACCGCCCGATACATTAGTGCCGCCCTGTTCTATATGTGTCTCATAGCCATCCGGCATCTGTGATATGAACTCATCGGCACATGCCAGTTTGCAGGCCCTGATACACTCCTCTTCCGTCGCATTCTCATCACCCCAGCGCAGGTTATCGATAATGGAACCGGCGAACAATACATTCTTTTGCAGCACTACGGACACATTGTTACGCAGTGTCTCCAGATCATAGCTGCGTACATCCTTGCCACCCACCTTCACGGATCCTTCGGTCACGTCATAGAGACGGCTTATCAGATTCACGAGCGATGATTTGGACGATCCGGTACCGCCTATGATACCTATCATTTCACCGGATGCGATATGCAGATCAATGTCCTTAAGAACCGGTCTGGTACCGTTGTCATTATACAAGAAAGTAACATGATCGAAATCCACAGATCCGTCAGGTACATCGAAATCGGGATTCTCGGGATTGGTCAGGGCGGTCTCTTCGGACAGGATCTCATATATACGTCTTGCACTGGCCGCCGACATGGTCAGCATGACGAATATCATCGATACCATCATCAGACTGAACATGATGGCCATGACATATGACAGAAGTGTGGTCAGCTCACCGGTCGTCAGTTTTTCCGATGCGATCAGATGAGCACCGATCCAGGATATACTCAACACACAGGCATATACGGTCGTCATCATGATCGGACCATTCAGGGCTATGTTGCGCTCGGCTTTTACAAACAGCTTGTAGATATTCTCCGCTGCCGTGTTGAATTTCTTTTTCTCATAATCCTCTCGTACAAATGACTTGACCACACGTATGGCCGTAACATTCTCCTGCACGGATTCGTTGAGTGCATCGTATTTCTTGAAGACCTGATCGAACAGGCGCATTGTAATCCTGATGATACAGAACAGCAGACAGGCAAGAAACAGCACTGCCACCACAAATATCGAAGCGATCTGAGCATTAACGAGAAAAGCCATGACCAGAGCACATATAAGAGTCATGGGGGCTCTCACGCACATCCTTAAGACCATCTGAAAAGCATTCTGCAGGTTGGTCACATCCGTGGTCATGCGGGTAACCAGACCGGATGTTGAGAACTTATCTATATTTTTGAAAGCGAATGTCTGGATATTATCGTACATAGCCGTCCTGATATTCGCCGCAAACCCGGCGGATGCATTTGCCGCAAGACGCCCGGCAGCTATACCGAAGCTTAAGGATGCTATGGCCATAACGATCATGAGGGCACCGTACCTGAATACTTCGTTCAGATTGCCCGGCATGATGCCTTTATCTATGATACCTGCCATCATAAGCGGCAGCAGTGTTTCCATGACAACCTCGAGGCCTGCCAGTATTGGTGTAAGAATTGACGCAGTCTTGAACTGTTTGGTCTGCGCAGCCAATGTTTTGAACATAATGATCTCCTGTGATCGAGCCGTGAAATGACGGTTAATGGTCAGAATGAATAGATGAACGGATTGTTCTCTCTCTCATATCCTATACTTGTGGATGCTCCGTGACCGGGATACACACGCGTCTCATCGGGCAGACACATAAGTTTGTCGGATATGGAACGGATAAGTGTGGATTCGGACCCGGTAGGAAGATCTGCACGTCCCACGCTTGCCTGGAACAGTGTATCTCCGCTGATGAGTATACCGGCTTCCTCTATGTAATAGCAGCAGCTGCCTATGGTATGACCGGGAGTATATATTACCTTGAATGATATGTCACCTTCGGTGCGGATCTCTCCGTCACGCAGATATTCATCCACTTTTACGGTATAAGGTCTGCCTGCCTGTGCAGACACATTGGTCTCTGCATCCTCACACAGAACACGCTCTTCTTCATAAGCACAGACCTTCGCTCCGGTCAGTTCACGGAGCTCGTTACATCCCCATATATGGTCGAAATGTGCGTGTGTCAGATAGATGGCCTTCACCGTAAACCCTCTATCCTTCAGCTGCTCATATATGTATGATCCGGAATCAGCAGGATCAAAAAAGATCACATCCTGTGATCCCTCTCTGTACACAAAGTAGCAATTAGTGCCCACTGCTCCGAGCATCATACGCCCTATCTTGATATCAGCCATAAATTACCTCCGTAGGATCAACGAGCCGCACATCGTCATCCCGTAGTACGTTCTATATCGACTACACTCTCGATGCCTCTGATCTTCTCGATCATATGGTCGAGTTCCTGTCTGCTCTTTACTTCAAAGCTGATATCCATCGTAGCCGTACCCTGCTTGGATACACGTGTATTCACGGACAGTATGTCTATACCGCGCTCAGTGAACATCCTGGAAACTTCAGCCAGCAGACCGCTTCTGTTATTTGCAAAGATACATATCTCGGCCAGATATGTCTCCCCTGCTTCACCGTCAGGCCGCTGCCATTCGGCATCTATGATACGTACTCTCTCCTTTTCCGGTAGGTTCAGTATATTGATGCAGTCGGTCCTGTGTATGGATACGCCCCTGCCTCTGGTCACGAATCCGACTATCTCATCTCCCGGCAACGGTGAACAGCATTTGGAGAATCTGACCGCCACATCATGTATGCCCTTGACAGTGATCGCACTTCCGCCGTGTCCTGTCTTGGGTGAGATCTGATTGGCACTCTGTGCCACCTGCTCGAGGATCTCTTCCTCTGTAGGATTGGCCTTGTGATCCTCGGTATAGTACTCCTGCATGCGTGAGATCACCTGGCCCTCTTTC
>CAMONC010000103.1 GCA_946620235.1 uncultured Lachnospiraceae bacterium
CGAACCGGACGAACCGGAAAAAGAAGAAACTCCCGCACCCGAAGAGGAGCAGACCGAAAACGCGCCTGTAAAAGAAGAGTCCGCTGCCAAAACAGGTGTTGTGATAGATGAAGAAGAATTCCAGCATGGTGTGATGATGTCGGCAAAACAGGGAACTGTTGTCAATGATGATTTTGCGACCGCCGTCAGAAACTCAGTCACCGCACAGTTAGACGGAATGGGCGCAACCGCATCCACGGATCCCGGATCACTCATATTCAGGAGAATGCCCGTCAGATTCGGCACTTCCGCCGAAGAAGCTGCCAATGCGGTGATCAATGACGTGATGCCGATGTATGGTTTTGATATGAGCGGCAAGAATTATTACTTCAGCAGGGTAGAGAAGTTTGACAACGGCTATGTGGTAACCATGGGATGGACCAGATGGAACTAAACTGGCCTTAATGCCGGGCAGAATCAGACCGGACGCGGCGCATCACTTAAATGCGTTTTGATCCGCATCATAGTGATACCCTGCTTTCTCCATGATATTAATGATTTCGTCCTTATCGGCATCCATATCATCACACAGATCATCCAGCGACGAATACAGGTCGCGAAGCTTCATATTCAGAACACTTAACAACATCTGAGGATCTTTGGGCAACATAAACAACCTCCGTTACTGCCGGTGAAGCATACATCACCGGACAAACCGCCTACTTAAGTGACATACGCACTGTCCACGTATCTCCTGATGAGTTTACTTCTGCGAAGCTTCCTGTGATCAGCGGTACCATCGGACTTAAATGCCCTACATCCGCGTCCATAAGGATCGGTACGCGGTGGCTGCTTATGATATCATATACAGCCATATACTGATCAAGTCCCATCATCGGTTCATCGAAATGCATCGGTCTGCCGATGATGAATCCGCTCGCTGCATCAAACCATCCTGCATGCTCCAGTTCCCATACGGCCCTGCGGATAGACATCACGTTTAAGTCGCAGGCTTCCAGAAACCACAAAACTCCGTCTTCAGAATATTTTCGGTTGAATCGGCCGACATGGTCATACTTAGTTCCGCACAGATTCACCAGACAGTCCAGGCATCCTCCAAGCAATCTTCCTTTCATACTGATACTGTCAGTTTCTGTACGATCAGCCGGATCGCGTGGCATAGGCTGTCCGTCACCGATGAACCGATGGAGCACAGTCTTTTCCGTCAGGTTGTATGGGGCATACGGATGTTCCTCATCGCGTCCGCCGTCCCGCTCCCAGAGCCCGTATCCGGAAAAAGTGTATACCTGAGTCTCCGTATCGTCAGTATTAGTGATTCTGCGGTAATCACCTGTTCCGGTCAGTATGCTCGCAGCATCATGAAGCGACTGATGCAGGGGCATCATCCCAAACTCCGATGCACAGGGCCCATATATGCTCGCCACGTCACACATCGTTGTCAGCGTAAAAGTAAAGTTCGTATTATCCGAGTATCCCATGTACCACTTCGGTTTCGCTTCCCTGATGCGGTCGAAATCCACATAGTCCAGGATCTCGCACATCAGCTCACCGCCTCCACAGCTGATCAGTATGTCCGATCCGCTGTCCAGATAGCCCGCGGTCAGTTCGCGACCGCACGACTCCGGGGTGGAGCTGATGCCAATACCGTCACCCGCATAGCAGTTAGGTCCGAGCTTGGTCTTATATCCGCGGCCCTGCCACATCTTAAGCCCCGCATCAAAGGCGGATCTGTACGGCTCGATATTGCATCCGAAGCTCGGTGCCACGAGGCCTATTGTACCGTTATTGGGTATACTTTCAGGAAATCTCATATTGCATCCTCTTGTGTTTGTTTTGATCGGACATGAATACAGAACCCAAAATCTATAGTCTGTAATCTGTAATCTGTAATCTATAGTCTATATTTTGTGGTATACAGCTCCATTTTTCAACGATTTTCTTGACCGTGTATGCCGCTCGCGATACATTTATTTCAGGTATCATACAATACACAGTATACAAGCAATACACAATACACAATACACAATACGCAATACAGATAGCGGACATATGAGTATCCTCGTGACCGGTGGAGCCGGTTTTATAGGCAGCTGCATAGTCAGGTCGTTAAACGACCGTGGCAGGTATGATCTGATCATATCGGATAACACAGCCGGTAATGAGAAATGGCGTAACCTGTCCCCTCACAGATTCCTGTCATACATCCCCAAGGGTGAGCTGACAGGCTCTCTGGTATCAGGCAGTCTGGGCAATATCGAGGCCGTCATCCATATGGGAGCCTGTTCATCGACCACGGTCACCGACTGGGACTACCTGTATCACAACAACTTCGAGTATACGCGGTCGTTGTGGGAGTATTGTGCATCTCACGATATTCCTTTTATATATGCGTCATCTGCTGCCACATACGGAGACGGTTCGAAGGGATTCGATGATGAGTGCGATATAGGTGATCTTAAGCCACTCAATGCCTATGGCCGCAGTAAACAGATGTTTGACCTCTGGGCACGTGATGAAGCCAAAACCATGCCACCCCAGCACGTGGGACTCAAGTTTTTCAACGTATACGGTCCCAACGAATACTTCAAGGGCACTATGGCCTCCATGGTATATCACGGTTATAAGCAGATACGCGAGACGGGCCGTATGAAGCTCTTCAGGTCGTATGATCCGAAGTATGAGGACGGCGGACAGCTGCGTGATTTCATATATGTGATGGACATATGCGATGTCGTGCTCTGGTTTATCGATCATCCGGATGTAAGCGGATTATATAATGTCGGAACAGGCCGTGCGAGTTCGTTCCGTGAGCTGGCAGAGACAACATTCAATGCGTTGGGACTTACGCCTGCCATAGAGTATATCGACATGCCGGACAACATCCGTCCTCAATATCAGTATTTCACACAGGCTTCGATCGCCAAGCTTCGAGCGGTGGGATATGATAAGCCTTTTACACCACCGGACGAGGGCATGCGTGAGTACGTGAAAGAATATCTGGATAAAGGATTTAAGATATATTGATGAATAAGAAGATCCTGATAGTCGGCGATATGATGCTCGACATATACCATAGCGGACAGGTTACACGGATGTCTCCCGAAGCCCCCGTTCCGATCCTGCACATAACGGCTCCCGACCGCTGCATCCCCGGCGGTGCATGTAATGTCGCCATGAATGTCAGTGCATCCGGCCATACCGTATATCTGGCCGGCATCACCGGTATCGATGAAAACGGTGATACACTCATCTCACTGTTAAAGCAGGCCGGTATCGACTGCTCGCTCGTACAACGTGCGGATACAGATACCATAACCAAAGCCAGATTCATCACTGACCGCAGCCAACAGCTGATCAGAGTGGATACCGAGGATCCCGATGACATAGAGGCGCACACCGACCATCATCATATGCTTGATGCCATAGAGGCGGTCCTGCCTGACGTAAGCCTGATCATCATCTCGGATTATCTTAAGGGGCTGCTGACAACAGACTTCACACAGTCTCTGATCCGGCTTGCATCCGATCACGGACTCAAGACACTCATCGATGTCAAGGACCCTGTCACCGATAAATATACCGGTGCATGGCTGCTCAAACCCAACAGATCCGAACTGGGATATATGACTCATATGCCTGTCGCCACTCCGGATGAAATAGCGGATGCAGCCGACAGACTCCGTGCTGAAACCGGATGTGAATATGTGCTGACAACCTGTGGCGCTGACGGCATGGTCCTCACTTCCGGAGAAGGATCTCACCACATCCCGGCTTATGGACAGGATGTATATGACATTACTGGAGCCGGCGATACCGTCATAGCTTACCTCGCTGCCGGTCTCGCTGACGGTATGGATATAAGAGAGGCTGCGGAGCTTGCGAACCGTGCAGCAGGCATCGGAGTATCCAGGCAGGGCACTGCGACCGTCTCCAGACAGGAGCTCACGGATAAGCATATCGCTGACACACGCGAGACTGCCGTGCTTCCTGCGACCGCTTCGCCCGACCGCACCGTTATCTTTACCAACGGATGCTTTGATATCCTGCATGTCGGTCATAAGCGATACCTGGAGCAGGCCCGTGCACTCGGTGACAGGCTGATCGTCGGAGTAAACAGCGATGCATCCGTACGCAGGCTCAAAGGTCCCGACAGGCCGATCAATACGGCAGCCGACCGCATCGAGATGCTCTCCGCACTCAAATGTGTGGATGAAGTCATTATCTTTGACGAGGATACGCCTTATGAACTGATAGACCGTCTGCGCCCTGACATCATCGTTAAGGGCGGAGACTATAGCATAGATGAAGTTGTCGGTTGTGATATAGTGGAATCATACGGCGGCCGCGTAGAGATCATTCCCTATGTCGAGGACAGATCCACCACCGCCATCATAGAACGCATTTCACATGGAGAAAAGCAATGAGCAGCAGAGCCATATTTCTCGACAGAGACGGCACCATCAATATGGATAAAGACTATCTCTACCGGATAAGCGACTTCGAATTCATCCCCGGATGCAAAGACGCACTGCGTGCACTCATGAATGCCGACTACAGACTGATCATCATATCCAATCAATCCGGCATTGCCAGGGGCTATTATACAGAGGCGGATTATCTTGCACTGGATGAGTGGCTTAAGAGCACACTCCGGGCTCAGGGGATCGAGATCACGGCATCATACTACTGTCCGCACCTGCCAGACGCCCCCGTGGAACGATACCGCATGGCATGTACCTGCCGCAAGCCCGCTATCGGTCTTTATGAAAAAGCAATACGTGAATGGGATATAGATCCGTCCCTCTCATATGCAATCGGTGACAGGATGAGAGACCTGGAGATATGTAAGAGCACGGGGTGCCGGGGATTCCTGTTAAATACTACGGAGCCCGAAGCCGTCATTGATGATGTAAAAAAGGGAATATATCCTGATATACGATACGCAGCGGACCTTTCAGAGGCCGCTTCGCTCATACTGGCTTCTCCCGTCTGGGATCCAGCTCAAAGTCATTCATAAGCCTGTCAATCTCGCGACAGACATGCCCGGCCGTGATCAGGCGGCTGCATTCAAACGCCCGATCTGTCCCCGCATGCTCGGGACAAGAAAAGAAATTCTTCAGATCCAGACTGTTCTCCGGATTATTCCAGCACCCTGTACATGTATGATAATTGATGACTCTGTAAGGGGTATAGAACTCGGTAAAAGGCAGTGAGAATCCCGATATCAAGATGACCGGTGTGCCTGCGGCCCAGGCAAGCCACGACAGACCGCTCGATAATCCTATAAAGAAATCCGCATGGGCTAACAGATCAACTCTCTCCTGCAGCGGCAGATTACCGGTATAATCTTCTGCTCCCTCCGGCATCGTGATCGATAACCCGCCGACCTCTATATTCCGATCTTTATCTATGCACAGAACCCTGTATCCTTTTCCTTTCAGATACGCGATCACCTCAGCCCATCCGGTGGGGTTATTCCAGAATTTGGCATATGCGGTGGTCTTAGTCGCTATGCATACATACGGCTCCGCGATCGGACGCTCGGGACAGTGCTTAAGCTCAGGACGCAGTTCCCTGTAGTCCAGTCCGAGCAGGGGCGGTATGACCTTTTGCAGGCCGGCTAAGCGATGGTCGATGGGGTTATGTTTTTTCTCATCGGACATCGGGTATAGTCCCATATAGTATGTGGCATAGCAGTCGGGTACCTCTTCTCCCTCATGCAGATAGATGATATCCGGATATGAGAGCCTGAACAGGTCTGCCAGAGCATCCTGCATGGTACAGTACATCTTGCAGCCGTGTTTGAGGCGAAACTCCTCCGCATAAGGAAACCACGCGATTATATCTCCCAGTGTCCCTATGGGAAAAATAATATGAACATTCCTGCCCTTCAGATCAAGATCGTGTGTGAGGATCAACTGCCCGTCCTTCCACAGTTCGACTCTGAATCTCACATAATACTTCTTGGTACTCGATGCGACCGCATCACTGAAATCGGCTTCGAAGAGCACGTTCATCGTGTCCAGATCCGTGAAGCGGACATGATAATTACCCGCAGGAACCCGGACACGCGCGCCGTCATTAAAATCTAAGGTATAATCATCAGTTTGCATCGGTAATTCCGGTGGCAGAAACGAAACCACCGCCGGTGGCTGTCCATTCGTCATAGTGCTGCGCATCTACAGGTCCTCTCGTGAATCACACGCTCATTATATCACATTCCGGTGACTTCTTTATCGGGACGTTACCACGATCACTATATGATCTCCGTCGGGTGTGTTCTCTTGACCTGAAAAAGCTAACACGATACATTTATCCTATGTAGTGATGCAGAAACATATAGTGATGCAGATACACGCAGAATCAAATTCAAATTATTGATCAGGAGTCATACGAACATGAGCATACTCGATTACGAAACTGTGGCGCTGAACGAAACCAGGGATGCGATGCGCATCATAGACCAGACTCTGCTGCCGGGCCGCACCGAGATCATAGAATTAAAAACCGCTCAGGAGATATGGGATGCTATATATCTGCTGAAAGTCAGGGGCGCACCCGCCATCGGAGTAGCCGCAGGTTACGGGATATATCTGCTGGCAAGGCAGATAGCGAAGGAACATGCTGATCCGGACGATTTCTATGCAGAGTACAGCAAACAGAGCGACTACCTGAACTCCGCCCGTCCTACGGCAGTCAATCTGTCGTGGGCTCTTAAGCGCATGGACGGCGTATGCAGAGAAGCAATAGAACATGTCAAAGCATCGCGTGTCAATGACGCTCTGCTCTATATAATTGACCGTCTGTATGATGAAGCCGTCTCCATACAACAGGAAGACATCGACACCTGTAAACAGATCGGTGAATACGG
This sequence comes from uncultured Lachnospiraceae bacterium, assembly GCA_946620235.1. Lineage (GTDB taxonomy): Bacteria > Bacillota > Clostridia > Lachnospirales > Lachnospiraceae > XBB2008. The sequence continues at coordinate 6,872 of CAMONC010000103.1, forward strand.
ACTCAGTCTCATCAAACCCGGAGACGGCCTGCTCACACATTGCAACGCCGGACAGCTCGCCACCAGCAAGTACGGAACCGCCACGGCTCCGATGTATCTGGGGCACGAACGCGGATACGGTCTGCATATATACTGCGATGAGACCAGACCTCTCCTCCAGGGAGCAAGGCTTACCGCATATGAACTTCAGTCGGCAGGTATGGATGTGACTCTCCTGTGCGATAACATGAGTGCATCCCTTATGAAACAGGGCAAGATAAACGCCGTATTCGTCGGTTGTGACAGGATGGCTGCCAACGGAGACTTCGCAAACAAGATCGGGACTCTGGGGGTGGCGACCGTGGCGAAAAGATACGGCGTACCGTTCTATGTCTGCGTTCCGAGTTCATCCATAGACATGAATACCCCCGACGGAGACCATATAATCATAGAGCAAAGACCGGATAAGGAAGTCACCGAAATGTGGTATAATGAGCGTATGGCCCCCGAAGGTGTAAAAGTCTATAATCCCGCATTCGATGTAACCGACCATGAGCTGGTAACGGCCGTGATCACAGAGCGCGGGATCGCGCGGGCACCGTTTAACGAATCGATAAGTGAGTTACTTAGTAAGCCGGGTGATAAAGGAGAATAAGAAAATGCGTAATCCCAATATGATAAAGAGAATATCCGTAAAATGCATGGCAGCCATAATGGGAGCCGCTGCGGTGATGTCGCCCGCAACCGCGGCAATGGGGATAGTGATCGAGGCTGACGCAAGAGATTATCTAACAACTGATGAAATTACAGAGAATGACAATGGAGAAATAAATCTCACCTCTGAGGACACACTTGCCACAAATCCAGATGGTAAAACTATACATAACAATGCCGGAACAATTACATCCAATTACGGAACAGTACAAGTAAATAATGGTGGTACGGTCACTAACTATAGCGGCGGAACCGTTACCAATAACGCTGGAGGATCAGTCACAAATAACAGCGGCGGAACCGTCACCAATAACAACTCCAGTGGTTCAGTCATAAATCAAAGCGGTGGTGTAGTTGTAAATAATTACAGTGAGGTAACTAACAGAGACGGCGGCCGGGTAACCAACAACAATGGCACTGTAAATAACGAATCCTTAGATACATCAATAGTCGAAAACAACAACAATATCGTCAACGGCGGTACAATAGTCAACAATTACGGATCAGCTTCCGATGCGAGAGTTACAAATAACTGGGCCAGTGGTTCTGTTACCGGCGAAAGTCAGGTGACAAATAACCATGGAGGAACTTTGAACGGAAATATTGAGTGTACTAATCCCAATCTTCCCAGTGCTGATGGCCCCAACCCGTTACCCACACCCGCCCCGGCACCCCAGCCCTCAGGCGATTCCGGTGATGTCGATGATCCGGCGTCGGCTCCTTCTCCGCAGCCTG
>CAMONC010000104.1 GCA_946620235.1 uncultured Lachnospiraceae bacterium
CTTTCGATATCAGATGCGCAGTGGCGATGCCTCCGCCCTCATAGTCATCGTGACCTACTTCATACACATCTTCACTGGCATAGGCATCGATATATATGATCGGCTTCTTTACCTCGGTCAGCTCATTTATAAACTCAGGATCGCTGGCACCCGTCACGAATATTCCATCCAGATTCCAGTTATGCAGAAACTCCTTCAGCTCATCGACATCTCCCACACGGCGGAACATCAGATAGTATCCGCTCTTCTTCAGATCGGATTCCATCCTGCTTAAGAACGCCATCTGAAATGCTTCATCCGAGAATGCGGCTTCCGCTTCGGTCGGCACGAAATGGATGAGTGCTATAACCCGTGACGAAGATGATACCAGGCTCCTGGCGAACATATTCGGTACATAGCCGAGCTCATCTATGGCCTTCATGATACGAGCTACGGTTTCCTCCGACACACGGTTTTTGCGTCCGTGTATCACGTTGGATACGGTAGTCGCGGAAACCCCCGTGTATTCCGCTATATCCTTGATCGTTGTCATTTCTTCTCTTATTCCTTTTCTTCCATCACGCTCATGTATGCGGGACGGATGATCTTGTTCATACCTATGAGCTCCTCGATACGGTGTGCGCTCCAGCCCACTATCCTCGCTATCGCGAATATCGGTGTGTAGAGCTCCATCGGTATCCCGAGCATGTCATATACGAAGCCGCTGTAGAAGTCAACGTTCGGGCATACACCCTTGAAGATGCGTCTCTTCTCACAGATCAGATCTATGGCTTCCTCACTGACTATCTCATAGAATTCCATATCACGGCTTCTGCCTTTGGCGTCAGCCAGCTTATCCACGAAACCGTGGAATATCCTTTCTCTCGGATCGGACAGAGAGTAGATCGCATGTCCGAGGCCGTATACGAGTCCCTGATGATCGAACACATCTCCGTTCAGTATCCTGGCCACATATGCCCTGACCTCATCGCGGTCGGTGATATCGCTGACATGTGCACGGATATCGGCCATCATCTCCATGACCTTGATGTTCGCTCCGCCGTGCTTCGCACCCTTCAGGGAACTCATCGCAGCTGCGATCGCCGAGTATGTATCCGTACCCGCCGAGGTTACGACTCTGGTCGTGAAAGTCGAGTTGTTACCGCCGCCGTGCTCCATATGCAGGATCATGGCCACATCCAGTACTCTGGCCTCAAGCTCGGTATACTTCCTGTCGGGACGGATCATTCGCAGGAAGTTCTCCGCGGTCGACAGCGACTTGTCGGGACGATGTATGTACATGCTGTCGTCATTCTCATAATGATTATATGCATGATACGCATAACATGCGAGCATCGGGAACTCTGCGATCAGCTGTATGCACTGACGCAGGCAGTTCTCTATCGACAGGTCTGCGGTGTTCTTATCATAGCTCGCAAGTGTCAGAATGGACCTCGTCATCGTATTCATGATGTCCTTTGACGGAGCCTTCATGATGACATCTCGTGTGAAATTCGTAGGCAGTCTCCTGCACAGGGCCAGTGCGGTGCTGAACTCCTTCAGCTGCTCGGCATCCGGTTTCTCGCCGAAGATCAGCAGGTAAGCCGTCCTCTCGAAACCGAGTTCGCCCTGCATGAGTTCATTAATAAGGGTGTTTACCTTATATCCGCGATACCACAGCTCACCGTCCACAGGGGTACGTTCGCCGCCTATATCCTTGAATGATATGATCTCTGAGATCGTAGTGAGTCCGGTCAGGACTCCTTTTCCGTTTACATCACGCAGTCCGCGGTTTACACCGTACTCCACAAACAGGTCATCGGAAATCGTGTCGTGTCGGCGGCATAGTTCGGACTGCCTGGCAGCATAATCTCTGATAGTTTCGTGCATGATATCCTCCTAAATGCGTGGGGGAGTTATTTGGTTACTTTCTCAAAATCACTTGCGGGATGCTTGCAGATCGGACATATGAAATCATCCGGAAGCTCCTCGCCCACATACTCATATCCGCAGATCTTGCATCTCCATACGGTCTGTCCGTCGGGTGTGGTTCCGACTGCCTCGGGCTTCGGCTTGATGTTCTCGAAATAATAAGCATACGTAGCACTGGCTGCGTCGTCGAGTACGGCCATATCAGTGATGGTACCGATGAACATGGTGTGTGATCCCAGGTCATTCGTCTGAGTGACCTTAACGGATATGTAGGCATTTGTTCCTTCGGTGATATACCTGATCCCGTTTGCTCCGGTTTCGAAGCTCTCAAAGCCCGCGAACTTGTCCGTGTCTCTGCCTGATGCGAAACCGAATCTCTTGAACAGGTCGAAAGTCGCTTTCTCACTGATGATCGAAACGGTAAACTCACCGCTCTCCATGACCATGTCATGAGTAAAGTTCGCCTTGTTCACGCATATGCTGATCTGATTGGGTTCGGATGCGGCCTGAATGGCCGTGTTGATGATACAGCCGTTATGCCTGTCACCGGTATGCGCGGTCAGCACAAAGAGGCCGTACGAAAGTTTGTACATCGCTTTGTTGTCCATATTTAACCCCCCTTAAAAAAACTAAAATCATTCTAACAGAGTCACACGATCCCACGCAAGTTCCTCGTACTGTCTCGTGAACAGAGAGTGGTACACTCCGTGCATAGACATGAGTTCGCGATGCGAACCCTGCTCCACGATGCGTCCGTCATCCACGACCAGTATGATGTCGGCACCGACTATCGTCGACAGACGGTGTGCTATGACAAATGAAGTCCTTCCCCTGGTGACCGTCGATATGGCATCCTGTATAGCTTTCTCTGTAACCGTGTCGATCGACGCCGTAGCCTCATCGAGCACAAGTATCCTCGGATCCGCCAGCAGAGCCCGTGCAAACGACAGCAGCTGTTTCTCGCCGGTGGAGAGCATATCGCCGCCTTCACCGACATCACTGTCGAGCTTTTTCTCCATGCGGTCCACGATACCGTCCGCGCTCACAAGTTTCAATGCTTCCCATATCTGCTCATCGGTCGCGTCGGGCTTGCCGTACCTGAGATTATCGCGTATGGTTCCCGAGAAAAGATGCGGAGTCTGCAATACATATCCGATATTGCTGTGCAGCCAGAGCTGGGACCTCTCCCTCACATCACGTCCGTCTATGAGGACCTGTCCGGACGTAGGTTCGTAGAACCTGCATACCAGATTAACCAATGTAGATTTGCCGGCACCGGTCTCGCCGACTATGGCAACGTTCGTACCGTGCTTAACGGTCAGATTGAAGTGATCCAGCACATACTCCTCGCCGTCGGGATAGTGGAACGATACGTCCTTAAACTCGATATCGCCGTGAAGCGGTTCCCAGTTTTCCTTTTTCGGATGAAAAGTATCCCCGTATTTCTCAATGACTTCAGGAGAGTCGGTCACGTCGGAAGCGGTATCCAGAAGTCTGGTCAGACGCTCGATATTGACCTGCGTCATGATCATCTCGGACATGGTCGAGATGATCCACTGTATGGGCTCCATCAGGTTCAGCGCATATGTGAGAAATACCGCAAGCGTGCCTATATGTATCACACCCTGCATAGTGATGTAGCCGCCACGCCACAGGACTATCGCCAGCGCTGCCGATGACATCATGGTCACCGATGAAGTAAACAGTGCCGAATAGTGCGAAGCTCTGACCGATGTGCGGCGCATGTTCTCGGTATCACGTTTAAAATCGTCGTGTATCCTGTCCTCTACCGCAAGCGCCTTGATCGATCTCGCTCCGATGATGCCTTCGTTCAGGTCGCCTGTGATGGTGGAGTTGAGCTCCCTGATATGCCTGTTCACCACGACGAGTTTTCTCTGGAAGATCATGATCAGCACGGCCACTACAGGCACGAGTACGGATACCATGAGCGCGAGCTTAGCGTTGAGGATGAACATCATGATGACCACGCATATCACATAAGACCCGTTCCATACGATATCCATCAGACGCCATGCGACCATCACACCGATCTTGCCCGTATCGCTCATGACTCTGGCGTGGATATAGCCGACGTTATTCTGATTGAAATACGAGAAAGACAGCTCCTGCAGATGATCGAATGCAAGGTTGCGCAGATCCCTGTCCACGCTCATTTCCACCTGGCCGCACATATAGGTGCACAGGAAATTCTCCAGTACATAGAATATCAGCGCTCCGAAATAGATCATCAGGAAGACCGGCATTCCCTCAAGGGTACCCTTCGCTACGAAATGATCGAGCGCATAGCGGTTAAAAAGAGGCGATGCCGCGTCGATCAGACTCGATATGAACCCCAGCAGGATCATAAAGAGGATCTTCGGTATGTACTTTTTAATAAGATTAATAGGATGTCTGTATGTCATATATTTGTCTGTACAGGCCGCCGTGCGCGAGCAGCTCATCATGCGAGCCCTGCTCCGCGATGCGTCCGTGATCCAGCACCACTATATTGTCTGCCTGCATCAGTGTGGTTATGCGATGAGAAATGAGTATCACACTCGAGCCCGCGGTACGTTCCCGCAGGTTATGCCTGATCCGTGCATCGGTCTGTGTGTCGACCGCTGACAGCGAATCGTCAAATATCATAACCGGTGTATCTGCCATCACTATCTGAGCTATGGCCGTGCGCTGCTTCTGACCGCCGGACAGTGTCACTCCGCGCTCACCCACATAGGTCTCATATCCGTCGGTGAACCTGCTCACGGTCTCATCGAGAGCCGCTACCCGGGCTGCCGCGCGGACTGCATCCATATCGGGTTCGCCCGGCTTGGTGATCGATATATTTTCCGCCAGGGTACCGGACAGGAGGAAAGGCTCCTGCAGGACCAGACCGATGTACTTACGCAGGGCATGTCTGTCCATGCTCCGGATATCCCTGCCGCCGATGGTTATGGTGCCTCCGTCATCCGGCAGATCGTAGAGTCTGTCCAGAAGGTGGATCAGGGTGGATTTGCCCGAGCCGGTGGCACCCAGTATTCCGAGGGTAGTGCCTGCGGGAATGGTCAGGCTCACGTCGTGCAGCACCTCAGTGCTTTCGTCGTACGAGAAGCTCACGTGATCAAATACGATGTCCAGGGGCTCGGTGCCGAGAGATTCATCTGTGTCCGTGCGGAGCGACTCCGGCTCGGAGTTCATGATGTACCGGATACGGTCTATGGATATGCCGGCCTTACTCATGTCGGATATCACCCGCCCCAGCTCCCTGACGGGCCACAACAGCATGCCGTTATAGGATACGAATGCGATATACTGTCCCACGGTGATACGTCCGTGCACGCAGAATACCGCACCCATCGCTATAACGAGCATGATCTGAGAACCGCTGATCAGGTCATTCGAACACCAGAACGCGGAGAGCCACGCCATGAGCCTGATCCACATACGGGTATATCCGCGGTTCTGCGTCTCGAATCTCTCACGCTCGTACTGCTCACGACCGAATGCACGCACGACTCTCACGCCGGTCAGATTCTCCTGTGCTATCGATGACAGCTTGCCCTCCTCCTCGTCCGCTTTGAGGAAAGAAGCTGCGATCCTGTTATGGAAGAAAACGGAATAACCTATGATGATCGGCACGAACACGGCTGACATCGCAGTAAGTGCCGGGCTTATGCTGATCATGAAGAACAGGCCGAAGCCGACCAGAATGCCGACTCTGAAGAGTGTCATCATCTGCTCGGACAGGAAATTTCTGACAGTCTCCACATCGGATGTGCATCTCTGGATTATGTCTCCGGTATGATTCTGTGCATGCCACGATACCGGCAGACGCAGGATATGTGCGAATAGTTCATCGCGCATGCGGCGGATCAGTTTCTCCGCACCCATGGATGAAAAGACTCTGTACAGATATCTGCACAGTGCACTGATGGCGGCTATCAGCATGACTATACCGGCCGGAATATACAGATGCGTACGTATGTATTCCCTGCCGCCGGCCGCAGTGATCGCAGCCTGAGCTATGGCGGTCGGACCGGCTTCATCGCCGAGGACATAATCGATCGTATACTGTACGATCTTGGGGCCGATCATATCAAGCAGAGCCACGAGCAGAGACAGTATCACGCCGATCACGAAGAAGCGCACGCTCCCGCGCAGAAAGAACGCGATCGTCTGTGATCTGCTCATTTCTTTTGCCTTATTTTCTTTTCTTTTCCCCGAAGTCTGCATTTTTTAATTATATAAAACATTTTGATATTTTTGTAGTATTATAGAGGAAGTGAGGTATTGTAATGTCATCCGGTATTTTGGATTTTTTCAATAAAGGTTCGGACGAAGCTGCCGGGCGGGGAGATGATGTACTCAGGGTTCGACTCGAATGCCTGGTACAGTTCATTTACTATTTCGTTCTGGCTCTGATACTTTTCAAGCAGAGTGTCATGGCTCATGCGGTGGTACTCTGTGTCGTGACACTCATTCAGGTACTTCTTTTCATCAACACATACCGTTCCAAGTCACGTACCACGCGTATGGTATTTATCGCCTGCATGGGACTGACAGCAGCTTACCTGTCCGCTGTCATGGGGATGACCAGCGGTTTCCAGTATTTCATGTATGTAGCGCTGATACTGCTTCTGCTCGAAACACATATCACTTTTGACAGCAAGATTTTCCTATGCACCGGTATTATTCTGGTTTCCGTCATACTCAATGCCGTAGCACTGCTCAATTCATTCAACTATCCTCTGATCCCCGGCTCTGCGACAGAAGCCCGCGTCAGAGTACTGAATGAATTATCTCTGGCATTTAATATCGTGATCCTGGGCATGTCCTATACCAGGCATCAGGTGGAGGCCGAGAGACAGCTCTATCTGGCCAACCAGAAGTTGAAGCTCGCAGCGGACACCGATCCGCTCACCCGTCTGCCCAACCGTCGTGCCATTCTCGATGTACTCGAGGAGATCGACCGCGATAAGGATTCGACCATCTCGATCGCCATCGGCGATATAGACCACTTCAAGCGTGTAAACGACACCTATGGTCATGATGCGGGTGATGAAGTACTGAAGAACATATCCGAACTGATCATGAAGTTCATGGATAAAAAAGGTTATTGTGCCCGCTGGGGCGGTGAAGAATTCCTCCTCGTGTTCACAGACACGAACGGAGACGATGCATATATGGTACTGGATAATTTCAGACGTCGTCTGTCCGAATCGGTTACCGAGTATGAGGGCACCAAGATCATGGTGACCATGACATTCGGACTTGAGGAGCACGGCTTTTTCCAGACCACGGACAAGACGATCAAAGCCGCCGACTCTAAGCTGTATACAGGCAAAGACACAGGCCGTAACAAGGTAGTCTATTGATACCCGTTTTTTCCGGCTGATTTGCTGACAGGATTATTATGCTGACCAAGATCATTTTTGTTATTATAGATTGCCTGGCGGTATGTGCACTGTACTTCACGGCCCGGGCAACCGACCGCATCGACAGGCTCTATGCCCGATGGCTGAAGAGGACCCTTTTGGCAGGTATCGTAGCCATATATGCCAACATTCTGATCGCTTTCTCATTCAGCAATTTCTTTGCGCATTTCGCATACAGTTTTTATTTTGCCTCTATTGACTGGATCCTGTTCTTTCTCGTCGGATTTTGTCTGGCATATACGGAGCATGAACAGGCGCTGCTTAAGATGGCGCCGGTTGCTGCCGTTGTCATGGCACTGGATTCGGTTTCCATTCTTCTGAACAATTTTTTTGATCATGAATTCTATGTGTTCGCCAAGCGTGACAGTGAAGGTGTAGTATTCTATCAGACCAGACCTTTCCTGCCGTTCTATCTGCATCTTACCATTGACTATGTTGCGATCATCATCGCCTTCATCTTCATCCTGTACAGGATAGTAAATAGCTACAGCTTCTACCGTACCAAATATGTGATCATACTGTCGGTCCTGCTGCTGGTAGTCGCACTGAATATCGCTTATATGATGTTCGAGCTCCCGCTCGACGCATCGGTGATGTTCTATGCCCTCGCCGGCACGTTGATCTACTTTTCCATACAGAAGCTCGTGCCGCAGGGGCTGATGGTCTCGTCGATAGGCCGGGCAGTGGACGATATGAACGAGGGACTCATACTGTTCGATATCGCCGATAACTGCATCTACGCAAACGCCTTTTCCAGACAGAGATTCTCTATCGAACCCTCCGAATATAACTTAAGCTGCGAACCGGCCCGCACGGTTCTGGAGGCACTTCATGCAGAGGGTGCGTCCACCGGAGCACAGGCTTACAGACAGACAGTGACCCGC
>CAMONC010000105.1 GCA_946620235.1 uncultured Lachnospiraceae bacterium
GGAAGTTTTAACGGAAACCGCAGCTGATCCGGGTGATGGCGCTCCATTATCCGATGGCATCACGATCCCCGAGATCAAGGCTCCCAAGCTCAATGTACCCGATACGGATGCAATGGCTTTTCTTCAGGATATGGGAGTGGGCTATAATCTGGGCAACACCTTTGATGCGTACTCGGATCCTACACCGTCGGATGAGATGTCTACAGAGACCTGCTGGGGAAATCCCGGGACAACTGAGCAGATGATCAAGGATATACATGCATACGGGTTTGATACCATCAGGATCCCGGTATCATGGCATAACCATGTGGATGGTGATGTGAATATCTCCGAACAGTGGATGGACAGAGTTAATGAAGTCGTCGACTGGGCCATAAACGACGGCATGTATGTGATCATCAATATCCATCATGATAATCATCCCGAAGCGAACGGCTTATATCCCGATAAAGCGCATATGGACCGGTCCGCGAAATACGTTTCCCGAATCTGGGAGCAGGTATCGGAGCGCTTCGCCGATTATGATGAACATCTGATATTCGAAGCAATGAATGAACCCAGGCTTGTAGGTACCGACCACGAATGGTATATAGAGGACGGCAATGCCGAGTGCCGTGAAGCTATAGAATGCATCAATGAGTTAAATCAGCTCTTCGTGGATACGGTACGTGCATCCGGTGGCAATAATGCCACCAGATACCTCATGTGTCCCGGATATTGTGCGTCCGTTGAAGGCGGTACGAACCCTTTCTATGAATTACCGACTGATATCGATGGTAATGAATCGAAGATCATGCTGTCTGTTCACGCATATACACCGTACAATTTTGCGCTCGAATATCCCGGAGTCAGGGATTTTACCGTGGATAACAAGGAGCGTACAGCGGATATCAATAATTTCATGAACAGGCTCTATATGGACTATGTCACACAGGGCATCCCTGTCGTGATCGGAGAGTTCGGTTCTCGTGATAAGGGTGGAAACCTGCAGGATCGCGTGAACTTCTCCGCATACTTCGTGGCGATGTCCAGAGCGCGTAATATCCCTTGCATAGTCTGGGATAACGGGGCATTCAGCGGTGACGGAGAGATATTCGGCCTTTATGACCGCAGAAACTCCGCTGACTCCGTTACAGATATTATCGCTGCACTCATGCAGTATAAGTAAAGCTATTTTGACTGCTCCCAAATCTTTATCCAGAGGAAAACAGTAATGCTAAAGAAAACGTTAACAATTATGCTGACCATAAGCCTGATCTGTGCATGCACGGTTCCGGTACTTCAAGTGTGGGCTGCCACATCATACGTCGACACCTCGGAATATACCGAACTTGATGATCTGTATAAGGATTATTTCCGTATAGGAGTTGCAGTGCAGGCCATAGACCACTGGAACGACCCCACGGCCGAGATCGGCAATGAAGCGAAAGAAGACCTGATCAACAGATGCTTTAACAGCATGACCTTCGGCAATGAGCTCAAGCCGGCGTATAACTTTGATTCATCATCCCCCACACTTTTTACGGTGGATCCGGCAGCAGAGGAGCTTCTCGAATGGGCCAAGGCGCATGATATGCCCGTCAGGGGACATACTCTTGTATGGCATTCACAGGTCAATCCTGCGATATTTGCAAAGGATTATAAGGCTCTTGTCAATGGAAACAAAACCACTGACTGGGATGCTAAGCTTGATGAAGATTGTCTGGTATCCCGGGATGAACTGCTTGGGCGTCTTAAGACCTATATCTACGGTGCGATCGAGTATACTTATGCGAACGGATACGGTGACGTCATATATGCATGGGATGTAGTCAATGAGGCTACGGACGAGGGCTCCGAGGGAGGTCTCAGGAACAGCTACTGGAAAAAGATAATAGGGCCTGAGTACCTGTATTATTGCTTCCTCTATGCCAGAGAGGCGTGCGTGAAGTATTCACGGCAGTACGCGGATATGTACGGTATTGATTCCGCGGATCCCGATGCCGATTATTCACCGATCATGCCCGAATTGTTTTATAACGATTACAATGAGTGGTTTTCCGCCAGAAGCAATACCATAGTGAGATTCATATCCGAGGATCGGTTCAATCCCGGACAGTCCATGGTAAAGAGTGATGTGATAGCTGCGGACGGAGACGGTACGATACTGGGTGACGGACTGATCGACGGTATCGGCATGCAGGGCCATCTGGATTCCACTCAGAATATAGGAGAGTATACACGTGCTCTTGAGAAATACGACGAGTGTATAGGGAATGTGCATATCACGGAACTGGATGTAGGCATCAACGGCAGCGGTGAGGCCGCATATTATAAGCAGGCCAGGTTTTACTATGATTTCTTCACCGCATTAATGGACGAAGTCGATAAGGGTGTGGGTCTTACCTGTGTCACTTTCTGGGGACTGACGGATGATGCTTCGTGGAGAAAAGGCGCCAATCCTTTGCTCTTCAAATCCGATCTGTCAGCCAAAAGTGCTTTTGAAGCACTGGTTATGGCCGGGAACAGAGATGATTTTGAAGTAGAAGCGGCTGGCCCGGGTATGAGTTCGGCTGATCTGTATATCAATTTCGAACCGGTTGATACCGATACCGGATCAAATATAGTCAATCTGGAGCAGCTTGGTTTCACATCGAGGGGCACGGGACATCAGTCAAAACTGATGCTGCTGACAGTCGAGAACCATACCGATGGCATGTCTAAAGGCTATTCCCTCAAGGTCAGCAGGAGCGAGAACGACGCGACCGTGAAACTTGATCTGTCGGGCTTTGCGGGAGAGATAGTCTCCGGTGAGGTGTGGGTGAAGACGGAAGATAAGCATATAACTGTCGGGATGGATGGCGGAGGAGCGCCTTATCCGCTGGCTGAAGCGGATTCCGCAGGGGAGTGGACGAAGCTTGAGTTTTCGGTTCATATTCCCGGTGACTGGAGCCCTTCTCTGTATATAGAAACCGACGGCAGTGCGGATATCTATCTGGATGATATCTCGATCGATAAGGTGAAAGCTGACAGCGATGAGGCCAGGAATGCGATAGAACCGGGTGAAGAACAGGCCGATCAGGCTTCTGCGGATGCCGAGACCGATGACGGTGATGATGCCGGCCCCGGGAATGCGGAAGGCGAAGAGGGCTCCGGGCAGGATATCAGTATCTGGGAGAAAATCGTGAAATGGCTTTCCGGATTTATAAAATAGGCTCGTTTCTCGTATAGATAGCCTTGTATTCGCCGGGCGTGCACCCCTTGAGTTTCTTGAATGATCTGTTGAATGTAGATATGCTTGAGAATCCGGACTGAAGAGCCACTTCGGTGATGGACATTTTGGGCTGTGTGAGCAGGAGCTCGGCAGCCTTGATCCTTCTCATGGTCAGATAATCGTAGAAGTTATAACCGGAGTAATCCTTGAACAGCCTGGAAAAATAGTATCTGGAGAATCCGCCGTACTCGGCAACGGCATCCAGAGTCAGATTCTCGGCATAGTGTACGTCGATATAGTCAAGTACCTGCTGGAATCTGTGGAAATGTTTCTTTTTGGTCATGTATGAGCCGGGTACACTGTCCCTGTTCATGGCAAGAGAGTATCTGGCTACCGAAACCAGCAGACTCATCAGATTAGAGTAGATGCTGAATTCGTAGAAGTCATTATCATTGAAAAATTCGCTGATCATCAGCGTAATGCGGGTATATACGTCGTTATAGATCTCCGGTGTGGAGTTCGGAGTGATCAGCATGGTACTGCTCAGAAGTGACAGGATGCTGTTGTATCCCCGTATCTTGGACATGGAACCGATTCCGAAGAGCAATATGTACCTGCGGCCGGTTTCCGGAGCTGTGATGGCGTGAGATTTGCCGGCGGGGATGATTATGATCTCACCGGGATTTAAGTCGAATACTTCCTGTTCGACCTCGACGGTATAATTATTCTCTACCGGCAGAATGATCTCAAAGGCGTTATGCCAGTGTACCGGATAACATTCATTCTGTTCGTTCTGCCATATACGTATAAAACTGTCATCGGGAAAGATCTCGGTTTCTTCTTTCATATGAAGAACACGTCCGTGCCAGTCGGTATTTGTATGCGATATGTCCCTTACTCTTACAATCTGCAGCGGAGCATGGGTAGTATTTGTTGCGGTATTTGCCATTATTACCTCGTCAACTATTGCGTTTTATAAATCCAATATTTGAGCATCATTTTAGTACATTATCGCACTACTTGACAAATGCTATTCTTGAATTGCTTCATTTTTGTCATAAATGAACAAAAAGTGACAAAGATTTATGGCGACTTTATCGCAAGAAATTGATATTGATTCGCAATAATTGATAAGATGATATTGCAATAACATCATAAAATGAATCTGATGTAATTTGGCAGAGCCTATTTATGTACGTTTAATTGGAGACGGAATATGAACGATTTTCTTAAGAAAGTTCTCATAACGATCGCGGTTGTAGCAGCATTTACGCTTATCTGTGTATTGCTCGCCATGCGTGATGTTGAAGATTTTCATGATAAATATGAGGGCGTTGATCTGACATCGGACGTTGAGGGCCTCGAGAGAGCCGGCACATATACCGGATACATGAATGAGCACAGTTCCGTTTCGTCACCCAAGGATGCCGTGATCGATGTGGACATCTTTGACTATAAGGTAGAAGAGGGTACGGCATCCGAATCCGCTGAGTATGATGAGAAGTCTCTTTTTACCGATACGGGTTCCGTTGTCACTTTTGATGTAGAGGTGCCTGCAGACGGCATGTACAGCCTCTATATGGAATATCTGGCACTCGAATCCAGAGGTGTTCCCGCAGAGCGCACCGTTCTTATCAACGGCGAGATCCCTTTTGAAGATGCCAGAAACATTTCTTTCTCCAGAATATGGACAGACGGAGGCCCGGTCAGAGTTGACAACCAGGGCAACGAGCTCCGTCCCATCCAGTCCGAGATATTTGACTGGCAGAGTGCATATTTCCGCGATGACATGGGATATATCACCGAGCCTTATCTGTTCTTTTTCACAAAAGGACATAATGAACTGACTCTTGAAGCCGACAATGAGCCCCTGCTCATCAAGAAGCTTTCTCTCGTGGGCAGTACCGATAAGATCACATACAGTGACTATCTGTCTGCCAATCCTGCAGATACATCCAGTGATACGGTCAAGAACTTTGAATCCATAGTTCAGGGCGAAACTTCAACCGCCAGATCCGAATCTTCATTATATGCAAAATATGACAGATCATCACCGACTACCGTGCCCAACAGTGTTACGAACACCGTGCTCAACTATGTGGGCGGCGAGACCTGGCGTAAGAACGGGCAGTGGATAGAGTGGGATTTCGAAGTCCCCGAGGACGGCTACTATAATATATGTATCAAAGGTCGTCAGAACTATTCACGAGGCAGCGTTTCATCCCGTAAAGTATTTATAGACGGAGAGGTTCCTTTTGAAGACCTCGATGAGATTTCTTTTGATTATCGCAATGACTGGGAGTACAAAGACCTGGCAGATGCCGACGGAACTCCTTTCAATTTCTATCTGACCAAGGGTAAGCACACCATCAGACTGGAGGCTACTCTCGGAGATATGGGTCCTATTCTCGAAGAACTCGAGGATTCCACTTACAGACTGAATCAGATATACAGGAAGATACTGGTATATACCGGAGCCAATCCCGACCAGTACCGTGATTATCGTATAGATACGACATATCCCGAGATAATGGAAGCCATGGATCTGGAATCCAAGCGTCTGTACAAGATCGTTGATGAGATGGTTGAGCTTTCCGGACAGAAGGCAGACAACATCGCCAGTGCACAGACTGTGGCTCAGCAGCTTGAAAGATTCGGCAAGAAACCTCAGAAGATCACTACCGAGTTCGTTACCTTCAAGGATAACATCACAGCTCTCGGTACTGCAGCTCTCAGAATGAGTGATACTCAGCTGGATATCGACTACCTGGTAATATCGGGCACCGATGTAAAGCCGGAGAAGAAGCAGGCTAATGTATTCAGCAAGCTGTGGCATGAGACCAAGTCCTTCTTTGCATCATTCTTCGTGGATTACAATTCGGTCGGCGATGTATATGAAGAAGGATCGGGAGAGCAGATAGTCAAAGTCTGGGTTCTGACCGGTCGTGATCAGGGTACCATACTTAAAGCAATGGTCGATGACTCATTTACACCGGATTCGGGTGTGAAGGTAAATGTCGAGATAGTAGATCCCACTGCAGTATTGAATGCCGTCATGGCAGGCCGAGGACCGAACGTGGTTCTTTCCATCGGTGCTGACCAGCCTGTAAACTATGCACTCCGTAATGCATCCGAGGATCTGACTCAGTTTGATGACTGGCAGGAGGTACTTTCTCATTATTCAGAAAGCTCTTATGAGCAGTATCGCCTGGATGAGCATATCTACGCGATACCCGAGACACAGACATTCAATGTTATGTTCTATCGTAAGGACGTTCTCGAGGAGCTTGAGCTCGAAGTGCCCAATACATGGCAGGATCTGATAGAAGAGCTGCCCACTATCCAGGGTAATAACCTGTCGGTCGGCATACCTACCGCAGCCGGCAGCTCCTCAACCGCTACCAGTTCGACCGCGATCATGTCCAACGTACCCGACCTGTCGCTGTATTTCTCACTGCTGTTCCAGTATGGCGGAGATATGTACAACGAAGCCGGTACCAAGACCACGGTTGACACCGAGCAGGGCATCAAGGCGTTTGATGACTATGTAAGATACTTCAATGATTACGGCATACCTACGGTATATGATTTCGTCAGCCGTTTCAGGTCCGGTGAGATGCCGATAGGCATAGCTCCGTACTCCACATACAATACGCTGATGGTTTCCGCACCCGAGATCAGAGGCCTCTGGGACTTCACTGTCATCCCCGGTACTCCCAGAACCGACGCGAGCGGAAATGAGTATATAGACAGGTCCGATTTCATCACCGGTTCCGCCACGATGATGATCACCACTGAGGATCCCGAGCTTAAGCAGAAGTCATGGGAGTTCATGAAGTGGTGGGCTCAGCCCGATACTCAGATCAGATTCGGCCGTGAGATAGAGGCGCTGCTCGGTTCCAGTGCGAGATATGCGACCGCAAACAGGGATGCATTCTCGAATCTGTCCTGGAGCGTGGAGGATATAGAGGTCCTGAATGCTCAGTGGGATCAGACGAGAGGTATCAGAGAGGTTCCCGGCGGATACTTCACCGGCCGTCATATTTCGAATGCCATACGTAAAGTCATCAATGAAAAGGATGACTCACGGGAAACGATCATAGACTACTCGATTAAGATCGACGAAGAGATAGAGAAGAAACGTAAAGAGTTCGGTATGCCCGTAGAGTGATCGGGGGAGATTTTGCATGAAAGAGTACATCAGTAAATATTTTACGCTTCGTAAGCACGATGCACAGGTGGCGTGGAAGAAGGCCAAGAGCAAGAAGATGTGTTATCTTTTCCTGCTTCCCTATGCAGTGCTGTTCACAATGTTTTTCGTGTTCCCTGTAGTAGCATCGATCTATTACAGCTTCACGTATTACAACATTTTGGAAGCACCGAGATTTATAGGCCTGCAGAACTATATCAGCCTTATCCTTGATGATGATATCTTCCTGCTGGGTGTCAAGAATACGTTTATGATAGCCATCATCACCGGGCCTCTCGGATATATCATGTCATTTCTTTTTGCATGGCTGATAAACGAGCTTCCCAGATGGGTGCGTTCCGTAGCGGTCATCGTATTCTATGCTCCTTCGATAGCCGGTAACTGCTATGTCATCTTCTCGGTGTTCTTCAGAGGTGATGCTTACGGTTACGTGAATGCCGCACTTATGAACATGGGTATTATTGATACACCCAAGCTGTGGCTGATCGATCCAAAGTTCATGCTTCCGATATGTATGCTGGTCATCCTGTGGATGAGTCTCGGTACCGGATTCCTGTCATTCGTTGCAGGTCTTCAGGGTGTAGACAAGTCTCAGTTTGAGGCAGGATATATGGACGGTGTCAAGAACCGTTGGCAGGAGCTGTGGTACATCACTCTTCCAAACATGAAGCCCATGCTTAT
>CAMONC010000106.1 GCA_946620235.1 uncultured Lachnospiraceae bacterium
TCGATCATTATCTTGTAGTAATCCGGAACCATGGCCAGAGTTTCCTCGTGGTCGTGCATAAGGATTATGTGATGCGATCCGTCTTCGAGGAGAACTCCTCCACTCGGGGGATCATCGTCATGTATTCTCTTGAATACATCCTCCATCGTGAAGCCGCTTCCGGGCCGAATCTGGTACTCTGCGAAATCGAAGGTCCAAAGGGTATCTATATCTTTGTCTAAGCCGTTTTCCTTCCACCAGGGATAAGAGATCTTTCGGTCATCGAGTTTGCTGAAACCTTTATCCATAAAATACTGTTCGTATTTATCTTTATTGTCGCCGCCTTTGCTCCCATAGGGGAACCTGAAAGGGCGGTATTTTCTCTCTACCCCGGCCCGGATATAGATATCATCAAGAAGCTCTTCGGTCTTTTTGATCTCTTCTGTGCCATCCTCGAAAGAAATCTCCGCAAAATTCGGATGAGAATAACTGTGATTGCCGACGATCATCCCTTGCTTCAGCGCGTAAACGACGTTTTCGGAATATTTCTCCAGACGGTCACCCTGAGCAAACATCAGGGCAACTATTCCCTTTTCCGTCAGATAATCAACAAGCGCAGGTGTGTTATCTGTTGCTACATCATCAATTGTAAGTACTGCTTTAATCGTTTTCATGAAAATTAGTTTACTATTATCACATTTTTCTGTACAGCTTTACGGCAATGAACATGATTATGATCATCCAGACGGTTCCCCAGATCTCCGCCGACCATAACGGTACAACACCACGCTGATAAAGTGCCGGAAAGGTATCCATCAGCATATGCAGAAGGATGGCGCCCGGCAGGCAGATCTTCTTTGCGCAAGTGACTCCGTAATATACGATGACCGTAAGTCCGATATGACAGAACATCGAGATAAGACGTTCATAGACGTTCATGGCCATCATCCCGTAATCAAATGCGGCAACTGTCTGAACAGAAGGAAGTATGGCCGCGGCATTTTCCTCCGTAATGCCGAGAGTACTGAACGCAGCTTCCATATCACCGGCTGAAAACATAACAGCTATAAGCAGAAAACTGATCATTGAGGGGATCAGCACGGCAAGTATCTCTATTCCCCCGTGACCGATTCCGTACATTATGGCGTTCTCACGTGTGCGGTTCTTTTTCATAATGAATTTAAGGACGATATATCTTCCGCACTCCTCAAAAACACCGGCCATAACGGTTCCGTATAACACAAAAACTACGGTATTTCCGTTAATGAACCGTGAAACCGGATTATCCGAAACGATACAGAGCATGTGTACCCCAAGTTCCAGTACCCGGGCGGAAACGATAAATCCGACGGCACCGGCGATCACCCAGCTTATATTCGTCTGCTCTTTATATTGTTTTCTCCAGAAGATGAAGAAGGCGACCGGGATCGCGATCATCAGGATGATCGTGATGGCAAGCGACGGAACGCTGCTTTTTCCCATAACGATATTTTCCAGTTCTTTCATTTCTCATCACCTCCCCAGACTTCTACGCAGAACCCTTTGTGACCGCAGGCAGTGCAGGTGAGTTTGCGGGTGGCGGGCGTATGATTTGCCCAGAAAGCTTCTTTCATGGAAGGTTTGAATACCTCGTGGCATTCGGGACAGATGTATTTTACGTGACCAAAGTAGTAGCGGCTGACCAGTATGCCCCAGGGAATGGCCACCAGTACCCAGATGACGAACGGCCACCAGATACCTCTGACGATCCAGAAAATGATCGAAAACCATTGAAGCGCAGTGACCGGGATTCCGGTCAGGATCATCATCATGCGCATTTTTTTGAGTTTTTTCTTGCTTTCCATTAATAAGGCTATGTCACCGATGGATTCGAGAGAGAATGACGTTTTGTTTTTGAGCCCGTTTTTCAGTTCGCGCAGCTTATCCAGCTTTTCCTCTTTATCAGAGATCTCATCCGTAAGGGCTTTCTCCTGCTGTTCGATCAGCAGTGAGATCACTTTCTCGGGATGTTCTTCCTTAAGTATCTGTGAGATGGCATCGATCGGAATATCGAGTTCTCTTAAGAAACAGATGATCTTCATAAGTTTCAGATCGTCTTCCGAATAGAGCCTTCTCCCGCCTTCGGACAGATCGCTGGGGATCAGGATTCCGCGGGTATCATAATATTGAACTGTCCGGACTGTGACTCCGCAGAGCTTTGCAAGCTCTCCCGTTGTGTATTTTGACATAGCTCTCACCTCCTTTCGCCACGTATCCTACTACATGACGCTGCGTAACAAGCAATACGTTACGCAGGGGGATTTTTTGTTTTTTTGAAATTGCCTGCGGATGAATCCTCACAGTATCATCGCATCGATCGTGCTGTCATTTCCCTGATTGTGGTCCAGGACCATGGCACGAAGTCGGGTGTCCTTACCGGCGATACTGAGCAGGGACTCCGTGTCGGTCAGCTTGTTCAGACCCAGTTCGAAGTAGAGATTTCTGTATGCTTCGTTGTGATCTGACGGTGGTGTCAGCACCGCAAAAGATATTTCGGGATTGAATCTGACAAGCCGGTCCGTGAAGACGGATTTCAATTCCTCGGTGACGGGTGCTGTGATGCTCAGCCTCTCATATATAAGTTCGGCTTTAGACATGCGGACGTTTCTGATATGTTCGTTCAGAGCAGTCGCGTTGTCATAGTCTTCTTCACCTCCGGCGAGAAAGGGGTCAAACCCGTCATCGTCGGGGGTGTTTATGTATCTTAGGAGCCTGCTGTCGAAATAGTCCGTAAAAGTACAGGGATCCCCGGCATTATCTATAAGCACGGCGGCCTCATGATCCCAGGTTCGCAGGGCCAGCGCCAGCAGATGAGGATAGCCGGCTACGGGTTCATCCGGCGAATCGTGGTATATATATACTTCCGACAGGGCAGGGCAGCTTTCGAAGGCTCTGTTCGATACGTCACAACCTGCGGGTATGTGTATGCTCCGCAGATTCCGACATCTGGCAAAAGCCCATTCTCCGACGCATTCCGTACCGGGCGGAATGATGTACTCTGTCAGTTTACCGTTATTCATATATTCCTTGGCAGGTATAAGCATAGATACATTGTAGTGATTGCGGAGGTATATCTCAAGACCGGTTGTCCGGATACTTCATGACAGGACAGGTATGATTCCTTGCTGTTGATTTTGACATTCATAGATAATACAATTTCGTTAATGAGATATCGGATATCTCTGCAATCGTGATAAAGGGGGTATATATATGAAAGCTTTATTTATCGGCGGTACAGGCACTATCAGCATGGCTATCGTCAGGAGGCTGGTTGAGGAACTTGACTGGGAGGTATGGCTCATCAACCGCGGCAACCGTAACGAAGAGCTTCCCAAAGGGGTTCACACCATAGTCGCTGACATACATGACGAAGCTGATGTGGCGAAGAAGCTTGAGGGAATGTACTTCGATACGGTAAGCGATTTCATTGCATTCCATACAGAGGATGTCGAGAGAGACATACGGCTGTTTAAGGGGAAGACCGGACAGTTCCTGTTTACGAGCTCCGCATCGGCATATCACAAGCCCGCAGCCGATTACCGCATCACCGAGGGCACCACATTGTCCAATCCTCACTGGCAGTATTCGAGAGACAAGATCGCCTGTGAAGAGATCCTGATGAAAGAGTATCGCGAGAGCGGCTTCCCTGTCACAATAGTCAGACCGAGCCACACATATGACGAACGATCTATACCGATGGGAGTACACGGTAACGGCGGGTCGTGGCAGGTTATAAAGAGGATGCAGGAGGGCAAACCGGTCATCATCCAGGGAGACGGTTCATCTCTGTGGACTCTGACCTTTAATACTGATTTTGCGATCGGATATACCGGACTGATGGGTAACCGTCATGCGATCGGTGAAGCATTCCAGATCACATCGGATGAGACACTTACCTGGGATCAGATATACGCTACTATCGCGGATGCCCTTGGAGTGGAGCTTAAGGCATATCATGTGGCATCGGATTTCCTTTCGGCTGTCGGAGACAAATACGGCTACGATTACGACGGAAGTCTGACAGGCGACAAATCCGTATCGGTAGTGTTCGATAACAGCAAGCTGAAAAAGATAGTGCCTTATATGACAACGAACGTACCCTTTGAACGCGGTGTGCGGATAGCACTTGACTATATCCTGTCTCATCCCGAATGTCAGACTTTGGATCCTGAGTTTGACGCATGGTGTGACAGGGTGATCGATGCACTGGAAGCAGCTAAACAGAAGATCTGAGAGGAAGACCCATGCTTGAGATACGTCATTATTCGAAATCATACGGAGAAGGAAAGAAGGCGGTCGATGATATATCGCTGACAGTCGAGAGCGGAGATATCTACGGATTCATCGGCCACAACGGAGCCGGCAAGTCCACTACAATACGCGCCGTGGTCGGAGTTCTGGATTTCACCGAAGGAGAGATACTGATAGACGGGCATTCCGTCAGGGATGAGGAGATGGAGTGTAAGCGGATCACCGCCTATATTCCGGATAATCCCGATCTGTACGAGAACCTGACAGGTATCCAGTATCTGAATTTCATAGCCGACGTGTTTGATATAGGGGTGACGGAACGCGAAGCAGACATAAAGAGGTATGCGGATCTTTTTGAGATAACCGATTCTCTGGGAGATCTGATAAGTTCCTATTCTCACGGAATGAAACAGAAAGTTGCGATCATATCAGCGCTGATCCATCATCCTAAGCTTCTTGTGCTGGATGAGCCTTTTGTAGGACTTGATCCGAAGGCGACATTTACCTTAAAAGAGATCATGCATGAGATGTGTGCACAGGGGACGGCGATCTTCTTTTCCACACATGTATTGGATGTGGCAGAGAAACTGTGTAACAAGGTGGCGATCATCAAGCATGGACGTATCATAGCATCCGGGACCATGAAGGAACTGACCGAAGGACATTCGCTCGAAGAGACATTCCTGGAGGCCGATCATGAAGGCTAGTATCATTCTTCTAAAGACTCTGCTTCTGTCCACAAGTCAGCACAATATATATAAGCATTCCACGGATAAGAAAAGACGCAGAAGAGTCATCGGAAACTATATAGGGATGGGATGCCTGTATCTGATGCTCATAGGATACAGCATAGCCATGTGTATAGGTTACGGTGAGTCCGGCCTTATAGAAGCTGCACCCGTGATGTGCGCCATCGTGATCAGTGCGCTTGCATTCCTTTTTACTTTCTTCAAGACGAACGGATATCTGTTCAACTTTAAAGAATACGATATGCTGATGTCGCTTCCTTTTGAGTCGCGTACGGTGGCAGGCTGCAAGTTTATGTATATGTATATGAAGAGTCTGCCGTGGTACTTAAGCATATCGCTGGCGATGATGATCGGGTACGGGATATATGCTCATCCGTCGCCGGTCGTATATCCGGCCTGGATATTTCTGTCTTTTGTCCTGCCGGTCATTCCCATGCTGCTTGCATCTTTTCTGGGGTTTCTGATCGCCAGAGTCAGCTCCGGATTCCGAAAGAATAACATCATTCAGACTGTTCTCACGATGGCTTTTATCATCCTTTGTTTTTCGCTCAGGTATATCATCGAGGACGTTATAAGAGATGATAAGGTAGAGAACACTCTTCAGTCGATATCCGAAGCAACGGAGAATGCGGGCAGAATGTATCTGCCTGTCGGATGGTTTGCAGGGGCGGTCAGAGGACCGGTGGTGTCCGATATCCTGCTGCTTACGGGAGTTAGTCTTCTGCTGTTTGTGATAGTCTTCCGTATCGTGGGCAATTCGTACAGGAGTATCAATTCCGCGCTTAAATCCCATGCTGCCGCAAAGAAGTACCGTATGAACGGACAGAAGAAACGCAGTGTCATAAGTGCGATCGCCTACAAGGAGTTTAAGCGTCTGACCGGATCGACCACATATATGACCAACGGTGCGATTGGAGTGATCCTGGCAGCATTGTTTGGTATTGTCACGCTTATATTAGGGTTCGATAAGATCGTGGATACGGTTACACAGAATGCTCCGTTTGATCATGCGATATTGCAACCGGCGATACCTTTTATCATATATTTCTTCATAGGGATGATGGCCACGACAGCCTGCTCTCCTTCGCTTGAAGGAAAGAACTACTGGATCCTGCAGAGTCTCCCGATAGAGAAAACCTCTATATATAAAGGCAAGATGCTCTTTAATATGTATCTGACAGTTCCGTTCATGATATTCGGAATTCTGTGTATGGGAATATCGGCGAAAGTGCCGGTTTCGGAGCTGATCATGGATCTGATCCTGGGTGTTGTACTGTGTGCATTTTCCACTGCCTGGGGATGTGTGTGCGGGATCAGGCACATGAGGCTCGACTGGGAAAATGAGATAGAGGTCATCAAGCAGGGAGCTGCGGTATCCATATATCTGCTGCCGAATATGTTCGCTGTCATGGGACTGGTGGTCCTCATGGTATTCCTGGGGATGAAGATGAACCATATCCTGCTGTCCGGCATCATGATACTGATAGTGGCTGCTCTGGCGGCCGTAAGCTATTTGCGGGCGTTGTCGTTGGCTAGGCGCACATGATGGGTTATAATTATTGAGGGTATTGCCGTGACGTATTCACGGATATCAACTTGGGTATTGATTTAGGAGGTTAATATGGCTAAAACGTTGAAAGACATTCAGAAACTCATCAAGGATCAGGGGATCGAGATGGTGGACTTCAAACTGACCGATATCGACGGCAGATGGAGACACTTGAGTATCCCGGCTGAGAGACTCACCGAAAGCACTATGGAGCACGGTATCGGATTCGACGGATCCAACTACGGATATGCTCCCATAGAAAATAGTGACATGGTATTCATCCCCGTACTGGAATCTGCGGTAATAGACAGATATGCAGAGGTGCCGACACTCTCCATGATAGGTGACGTACGTGTCATCGATCTGCCGAAGAACAGGCCGTTTGATCAGTATCCGAGAAATGTGGCGATCCGCGCTCTGGAGTATATGAAAGAGATCGGAGTAGCCGATCAGATGGTGATAGGACCCGAGTATGAGTTCTATCTCTTCGACGAAGTCAGATATAATACCGATTACTTCAATATGTTCACCAGCATATTCACCTCACAGGCAGGATATGCATCAGGCAGCCCAGATAATAACAACGGCTACCAGGTGATGCCCGGAGCCGGATATCATAATTCGCTTCCTACCGATATACGTAACGACATCCGCAGCCGCATGTGCATGGTCATGAAGGAGTGGGGTGTAGATGTGAAGTATCATCATCCCGAGGTAGGCGGAAGCGGACAGATGGAGATAGAGGTAGAGCTCGGCGATATGCTCAAGCTGGCCGATGATACCATGGCTGCAAAATATGTCATCAAGAATGAAGCTGCAGCGGAAGGCATCACTGCAACATTCATGCCCAAGCCGCTTGCATCCGAAGCAGGCAGCGGAATGCATGTTCACATGCTTCTCTTTAAGGGCGGCAAGCCTGTCTTCTACGATAAGAAGGGATATGCTCAGCTGAGCAAGGAAGCACATTGGTTCATGGGCGGACTGCTCTCCCATGCACGTTCACTGTGCGCGATCACCAATCCTTCCACCAACTCATACAAGAGACTGGTTCCCGGATTTGAAGCGCCCGTGACTATCGGATATGCCATGAGTAACAGAAGTGCGGTCATCCGTATTCCCGCGTATGCGAAGACTCCTGAGACCAAGAGGTTTGAGCTTCGTAATCCCGATGCCACATGCAATCCTTACTATGCATATGCAGCTATCCTGATGGCCGGCCTGGACGGCATCAAGAAAAAGATAGATCCCGAGAAGATGGGATGGGGACCTTACGATTTCAACCTCTATACTCTTTCAGATGAGGAGAAAGCTAAACTTACCGGTCTTCCGGCAACTCTGGACGAGGCATTAAATGAGCTTGAGGCAGATCATGATTACCTGACCGAAGGCGGTGTATTCCCCGAGAGGCTCTTACAGCAGCTGATCGCCCGCGAGCGCGCATCCGCATCCAGGGTATCGAAGCTTCCTCATCCTATGGAATTCGCGATGTACTATGATCTGTAAGACAG
>CAMONC010000107.1 GCA_946620235.1 uncultured Lachnospiraceae bacterium
GTCTGTACCAAAAGCCTCCTGAGCGATGGATTTCCATAATGTCTCCTTCTCCTCATCGGTACCGGTCTGCATGATATCTATGACTTTGGTAACCTCCGCAGCGGATTTGCCTTCGAGGTAAGGGAGCAGTGAACGCCCAAACTGCGTAAATACATTTCTTCCCGTCTTACGGGCGTGTACTCGTGCTATCGACGCAAGTCTTGCACCGTTTACATTTTGCATATAATCCTCAGTATGATGCAGATATCCGGTAATGCAGGCATTCTTCTGGTATTCCCTCATCCTGCGTTCCAGTTCTTCCCCGGTTATCTCTCCGGCTGATAATACGGTTGACTCTGCGCCGTCCACAACTTCTTTGGATTCTACGGGATGGGTAAGGGCATAGATCACGCGTATGCTCTTCTCTCTGTTTTGATGTTCACGCTTCATACGTTTGGAGATATTCTTCATGTATTTGGTCAGATCACATCCGAAGGCGGGAGGGAGTTTCCCCTCAACGTTTGTCTCATCGCTCAAAACCAGATTGTAGACATCCTGAGAGAACTCCTTATAGGTTTTATTCTTAAGGATTTCATCGGATTTATCCAGAAGCCTCGACTGAGCCGATGCGATCATCTTTTCAGCCATGGTGAAAGCTTCTATGCGGGCTCGTAAATCTATAAGCTCATCATCCGAGGGCGCAAGTCCGTTTTGAACAGCCATAAAGAGCATATGCTCGAACTCGTGCATTCTGTCAAACATATACTGATTCTCTTCATAATGCGTGGCAATATCCGCTACGCTTCCATAGTGCAGGTTATTTATATTCAAAGCCCTGAAGCTCTTTAATGACTCCTTAAAGGCCGCCGGACTGAACTTCGCATCATAGTTTTTATCGGTGAAGCGGCTGTTGCCCGCATAGTTTATGGCACATGTCGCCATTCTGTTGATGACGGCCCGTTTCTCACTGCGTTCATTCATGATCTTAGTCTGGCGCAGTCCCTCTGCTTTGGCATACCCGGACACCGATTTCATACCCTTGCTTCGCACGAAATGCAGGGATCTGAGTTCCATAATATTCGACAGGTAGCTCTTTAAGGCTTCGTTCTTCGCTGTCTCATGGATTCTTTTAAGCTGCCTGTCCGTATATGACATATCCTTCTTGGCCATATACTGGTAATAGGGATTCTTCATAAGACTCTTCTGGATATCTATATATCTTCTGACTTCCGCAAAGGCTGTTATTTTGGCCTGCAGCGCCTGCATATCGATCCCCTCCGGAAGAAATCCTTTCTCCGTAGCCTCATCGATCCAGTGCTTCATAAGCTCCGTCTGGTCACACAGGTCAATATTCTTATCAAGATTAGCCAGGAATTTCTCATCCGTATCCATCTCATAGGGTTCTTCCGGCATATGCATAAATGTCTCTATATTTCGTGCAAGGGTTTCCTTGTCGATATGAGTGAATTTATACCGGTTCCCCGCCTTATGGTCTTTTTCGTATTTTTCTATGACCTTTGCATTATGTTTACGTTTAATGGCATTCTTGGCCCGTTTCTCTATATCGGAAGCAGACATACGCTCATACCGGGTCCTGCTGATATTACCGTACGAATGTCCCATCGGAAAAGCCTCACTCTCCGCGCTGCCCAGCTGTTTATGAAGTGCGCGGAGCTCTTCCTTGGTCTTTTCCAGTTCATTCTTCTGCTCCGCTTTGGAAGATGCCTCTTTCTTTTTCTTCGGAACCTCCACAGGTATTTTAGACGCCGCCGCCTTAAGGACCCTGGTGGCATCCTGCTTCTTTGAGGAAGTCTTATTCGCTCCCTGAGCCATCATATCGGGTTCGGTATGCGTTCTTTGTATTATAAGATCATCAACCGGCTTCACTATCTCCGCCGATGTCTTTGTTTTCTGTATCTGTCCGAGTTCTCCTGAGCCTTTACCCATTTCATACCTCCGAATTGTCAATCCTGTTAACTAAAAAAGCATAAGCGCATACATATGTCCGGGTATGCGGTATTCATCCCGGTCAATGCCGGTCAGACTTTCAATAAGTGTTATCGATCTGTCATCCCTGTCTGTAAATATAATGTTCTCAGGTAAGGATCCCGATTGTATGATCGCATCATACAGAGCCGTGACAAGCTCGCCTATGCAGTTTATGCCGCCGTCACTGAAAAGATAGTTGACATACAGATCCTTATCTCCCGATTCACTCACACATATCACTCCGGACGGATGTGAGCCGGTATCATAGTATATTGCGCTGTATTTCGGTGAAATACCGTCAAAAACATGAGGATCCGTCTGAAACGATTCCGACAGTTTACGTATAAGCTTGCCCCGTACCGCATCATCATCCGGAAAAGGCTTGGTATGCCTGCTTGCACCTATGCTGCCCGCTATCTGCTCCATCTCCCGGCTGTATACCAGATCAGGTATCGGGATGGAGTAGATCCCGGTATCTTCATCCACCAGAAAACCTCTCTCTTCAAGGAAATCATCCAGGTCTTCATCCGACGACATGAATCTGACATCAATTCCGTCGACCCCCGTGTCCTTCAGGAGCTTCAAAACATTATCAATCAAAAAAGTGGCCGCGCCCTTTTCCCTCGATCCGGGATCCGTCATGATCCACCGTATGTGGGCAAGAGAATCCCCTATACCGATCACACACATACTGCATGCGTAGTCCTCATCATCGATGACACCGAGCTTAAACAGCCCGTCATCATTTAATAAAGAATCCGGACACAGATAAGAAAAATAATCACGGTTTTCCTGTTCGATTCGTGTCAGTCTCATATTCATCTCCCATAAATACACTATATCCTTTTGGTTATCACAGAAGTATCACACATATGGTTCCGTTACTCTGTCTATAAACTCCATTGGTGTTTCATTCTTTTTTCTGAGCTCCAGCCTGATATCCGGCTTTCTCCGTTCGTTCGATAAACATTATGGTAATATCGTCAAATTGCTCCGCTCCGTTCAAAAACATATCTATATCATCACACAAAGCCCTGATCGCAGTATCACCGGTTTTGTCCGTATCAGTGTTGAGGCACTGTATCATTCTGTCTGTGCCGTATAGCTTCTCATCCGTATTCGTTGCCTCGGGAACCCCGTCGGTATATACGAAAAATCTGTCACCCTCTTTAAGTGTTATCTCATGCTCTTCAAACTCAAGCTCCGGCATAAATCCCATGACAGGATCATGATCTTCAATAAGCAGCTCATACCTGTCTGTTTCCCTCCTGTAGACACAGGGATATTCATGGCCGGCATTAATATAGGTTATGGTATGGGTAGATATCGTATATATGCCAAACCACAAGGTCACAAACATCATCTCGGGATTGTTCTCACATAGCTGTGTGTTGACCCTCTTAGCTATACCTGCAGGTGATGTCTCTTCCATGGCCGTGCTCTTAAGGAGCGTCTTACAGATGGCCATAAACAGAGCCGCGGGAACCCCTTTGCCCGATACGTCCGCTATGGACAGGCCGATGTGATCTTCATCTATCATAAAATAATCATAGAAATCTCCGCCCACCAGTCTGGCAGGTTTGATGTAGGAGCTTATCGTGATATCACCGAATCCCTCCTTCCCCGCAAACTTATCGGGAAGCATACTCATCTGTATCCTCTCAGCCACGCCAAGCTCTGCATCCATACGCTCCTGTCTGGCCGTCAGCTCGGTCAGGTTCTTCATGTAGGACACCAGCTCCGTCTCCATATCGGACATGGAATCCGCAAGCAGTCCTATCTCATCATGTCGACTGATCCCCGTGTTTTTAAATACAGGCTCGGAATTAAGTTTATCCTGTGTTGCGGCATATTTTCTTGCAGCCTTTGTAAGATGTCTTATGGGTCTTACCACCTGCCTGCCTATCAGCAGAGCCGTGAAAACCAGGACTACTATCATCATTCCGATAGACATGCTCTTAAACAGATCGGTAAATTGCTTATAATCCTTCAAAGAAACCGCGACCTCCTGGCCGATACCTATATAACCTATGAGTTCATGAGTCTCCGGACGATAAAAAGGTGCCAGGGTACAAAAGACAATGCCTTCCTCATCCTTGGAAGAAAGATGACGACCTTGATTCCTTTTTTCTGTAAGGGCGCTTATTTCTCTTGCCGTGATTTCATCAGAGTCATCAATTACAAACGTGACGACCTCGTCTTCAAAATAATTCCAGTCGCCCATGGCATAAGCCATATTCGGCTTCTGTTCCGTATCAAGGAGATATACGTACCTGTCATTTTCTTCATCGATGATACGAAGATCTATCCATTCAAGCTCGGATTCCCGCGCAATTCTGGTAAGTCGTTCCTGAAGTGCAAGATAATCCTCATTCTTCAGCTGCGTGTACCGGGACAGATATTTACTGGATGTCGGATCGGCTTTAGCCTCTTCCGAAAGCCCGTAATAGATCCGTGAGCCTTCATCATAGATACTTACCGCAACCTCCTGATTTATAGCTATGGCCAGTGTCCTGCCAAGCATTCTGTTACTCTCTATGGCTTTATTTACGGTCATAAACGAATGTGAGATCAAAGAGACGATATAGCTTCCCAAAAATGCAATAAAAACCGAGAGTGCAACGATCAGGGTAACCTTTATACGCAGACCGAATATGATATTTTTTATTTTTTCTTTATAGTCAGTTTTGTTCATTATCATCAACAATTTCAAATATGACACTTGTCATATCATCAAACTGTTTTGCATCTCCGACGTATTTATCAACGCTTTCAACCACTGCGTCCAAAAGCTCATGTCCATGCCCGGCTCTGTGTTCGTTCAGACATTCGAGCATACGCTTGGTGCCGTACATGGTCTCGTCCTCAGCCATAGCCTCAGGTATGCCGTCCGTATACAGATACAGCTTGTCTCCCGGTTCAAAAGTGATCGTCCTTTCCCTGTATTCAATATCAGGTATAAAGCCTACAACCGGATCATGCTCCTCCACTATAAGCCTGAATTCATCATCGGATGCCCTGTAAAGTGCAGGATACTCATGACCTGCGTTGACGTACGTGAGGGTCCTTTCACTGATGCTGTAGACGGACAGCCATACGGTCACAAACATGGTCTCCGGGTTATTGGCACATATCTGATTGTTTATCCTGTTCAGGATTGCTGCAGGAGACTGTTCTGACTGGCCCGCGACGTTTATAAGAACCTTGATGATCACCATAAACAGGGCTGCCGGCACTCCCTTGCCCGAAACATCGGCTATGGCGATAGCTATATGATCATCATCGAGGACGAAGAAGTCATACAGATCACCTCCGACTTCCTTGGCAGCACGCATAGATGCCTTGATATCAAAATTACCGCCACCCCGGTATCCGATCAGCTTATCGGGAAGCATACTCAGCTGGATCTGCGATCCGACATTCAATTCAGCCTCAACCCGCTCCCTCTCAGCCGTCATATCCGTTATGTCCGTCACGTAATTGTTGATATCCTCCTCCATGATACTCATGGAATCCCTGAGGAGCTTCACTTCATCGTGAGTGGGTATCATGACATTTTCAAAATAATGTCCCGTCTGGTATTTATCCTTATCACTCACGTAGTTCCTGGCCGCATGCGAAAGGCGGGTTATGGGTTTGATAAGAGTATAATGGGCAACGAGCTGTGTGATCAGCAGGCAGATTATGAGTATTATGAACATGACGGAAATAAAGATGATCCTGTACTCAAGACGGTGTTCATAATAATCCGCCATATCCTCCCCCAGTCCGATATACCCTATCTCCTCACCGGTAACGGGATGATAAAGCGGTACAAGTGTCACAAAAGGTTCATTCTGCAGACTTCGAAGCGCTACGATATTATCTATGGTTGATCTCAGGCGGTAACCTAAAGATCCTCCCGCGTCAGGCCCGAGATCATCAGACGCCTCTTCCCCGTCTCCGAATCCGACAATATAAGTCATGAGCCCTTCTTCAGGGGCTTCCCAGTATCCGGTCTCAAATCTGCTGTCGGTTTCCGGGTTTGTGTCCATGAGAAATATGAAACGATCCGTGTACGGGTCAATAACACGCAGGTCTATCCACTTGTAGCCGTTGTCATCACTTATCTGTGCCAGTTCATTGCGTATCGCCAGGTACTCCGGGGTTTCCAATTCATCAAAATAAGAAAGATACTCTTCGGATGTACGTTTTTGTCTTATCTCCTCGGGCAGGCTTTCATATATCTCCAGTCCCCTTGTGAGCAGATAAGTCATATCATCCGTATCGAGTATCTCCGCTGCCAGCCGTCCCAACATATCATTGCCCTGTATGTTGGCCGTTACTTCAAGTGACATATGAAGTTCGGATGCCAGCTCCATGGTTACCACGAATATGAACACTATCAGTGTGATCACAAGTATGTCTATTTTCCCGCGTATGCCGAATCGGGTGGTGGGAATGCTTTTAGGTCTACCGTCAGAATCAGGGGTTATCTTGTTGTCTTTTTTCATGGTCTTTCTATGCCGGATCCCTCTTTTTATATATAGTCATCCTTTTTAAATATAGTCTAAAAAACCACTTTGTGCTACCATGATTTCATGTAAACCAGACTCACGATGGGAGGACGCTCCGCAGTTATACCGGCGCTTCGTACTCCCTGATTCAGACCTCACGGAGATCTCAGAAGAGGAGGCTTTGAGAATGCTGAAAAACAGGACAACCTTCAAAGTGTATACACGGAATGCCGATCCCGGGGCATATCCCGCAGGGCTTGCAGGGAGCGTGCACTTTGCTTATACAGATGAAAACGGTGAAGAAATACCGCTCAACAAAAACTACGGCATCCTGTTTACAAAAGGTGAGATTTCCGCCGAAAACACCATAATACCGATGGGCATAAAGAACCCGCAGATATTCGACATGGGCGACGGTGTGACCGGTATCTGTGCCGAGGTCATATATGAAAACGGCGATCCCGTACCGGCTTATAAAGATCACCGTGTATTATGGAAAACCACAGACCTGATCCACTTTGAAGAAGCCGGGATCCTGCCGAAAACAGGTCTGTCCGGGTATGATCTGTCAGACACCATCGCGATCCCCGCAGGTATTTCGGATAAAGCCATCCGCTACTGGACTCCGATAACCTGTACGGGTGTGGAACTGCCCGAAGATATCAGAGCAGCATACGATGAAGACCCCGAGCATATGTACGTCCATGTAAATTACAGTGACGGTTCCAAAGCATCCAAGCGTATCATATGGGATCGCGGTAAATCCTCCAACGCTTGTCTACACGGCACGATCAGCCGCCAGTCATTCTCTTTTCCTCTGGCAATGGGCTACGGAGATCCTGTCATCTTCAAATGGGGCGTTAAATGGTATTTCCTCGGAACAAATGACAATCTTAACGATATCGGGATATACATACGTGAAGCGGACACTGTTGAAGGGCTGTTTGCGGAAGGCATTACAGAACATCTGATCCTGCCTTTTGATGAGAAAAGAGGATTTGAGCAGACCTTCTGGGCACCGGAATTCCATGTGATAGGAGGTAAACCCTGCATACTTTTCGCCGTAAGCGGACACACCTGGGGACCGCAGTGCCACTATATGAGACTGAAGGACGGCGAAAATCCCGTAAATGAAGATGCATGGGAGGATCCGGTACGGGTAGTGAAAAAAGACGGAACTCCTCTTACAACAGACGGAATCACGCTTGATATGACATACATCAAGGCACTCAGCGGATCGTATATGGTCTGGTCATACCGCAAAGATATCGGTACACCTGCCGACACGGGCTCGATGCTCTATATCGCCCGTGTAAGCGAAGAAGAACCGTGGAAACTCACCGGCGATCCGGTACTTCTCTCACGGCCCTTATACGGATGGGAAAATCTTGAAGGCACCATAAACAACGAAGGCCCCTATGCACTTGTTAAAGATGGTAAAGTATATCTGGCCTATTCAGGAGGCTCCGCCAACGCATTTACATATGCACTCGGCTTATTTACGGCAGATTCTTCTTCCGACCT
>CAMONC010000108.1 GCA_946620235.1 uncultured Lachnospiraceae bacterium
ACGGATCAAAGGCTCTGCCAGATTACAATATCCAAAGGATATATTACGAATACTTATATTTCCCGACAGTTTTGCATAGCTGTCCGCTTCGGGAATGTCATTGAATACGGGATCATCATGGTATTCCATAACATCCTGTATACGTTCCATGCCCGTACGCATTTCCTGGATCTCCTGTCCTACGGATATCACGGAATCGGCCGGACCCAGGAACGAAACCATAAATCCCTGAAAAGCCATGATCATACCTACCGTAAACTCACCCTTCATCGTCATCCAAACGCCGATAATCAGGATAAGTGTGTCCAGAATACTGCTGACTACAGCCGGTACAAGACCGAGATAATTATTGAGTTTCTCAAATTTGACATTCTGAGTATTAACCGAAGCCTGATACCCTGCCCATCTCTCGAAGTATCCGTTCTCCGCGCCGCTGGATTTGATCGTTTCGATCATATCTATGGCACCTACCGTAGCCCCGGCAAGCTTTCCTGCATCACGCATGATCACCCTGGTGATATTGACTCTCTTCTTACTGATGTACTGTGATAGTCCGGCATTGATCAGAACCGAAAGCAGGCCGATGAGAGTCAGCACCCATGAATACCTGATCATGACAACCAGATAAAAGATCATCATAAAAGTATTTATAAGCAAAGGAGCAACGGTATTCACTACCTGGCCGGCAATAGTAGCATTTGAAGCCTGCCTGGACAACAAATCTCCTGCCATACGCTGGCTGAAGAATTCCATAGGTAATCTGAACACCTTCCACATATAGGAGCTGTTTCCGACAACGGCCATCTTACCGTTCAGGCGCAGGGAATAAACCGCCTGTATCCAGGCAGCTATGAGATTGATGAGAGTGACCAGGCCAAGTCCAAAAAAGAAAGGTCTGATCCATGCAGGATTATTACCCGGCAAAAGATAATCCAAAAATGCACGTCCGAAACCGGCACTGACGATCCCGATCAAAGATGTGATAACTGTGGTCAAAAACACAAAAGCTACGGCACTCTGTGTACCTTCAAGCCGATTCAACGCAAAGCGGACTACAGATTTGGGTTTTCCCGAAGGTTCAAAATCCTTTCCCGGTTTGATCATAAGTGCCACCCCGGTAAAGGATTCATCAAAACGCTCCATCGAAAGGGAATAATTACCTTTTGCAGGATCGTTTATATATGCTTTGTTACCCTTAAATCCGTCAAGAACCACAAAATGATTGAATTCCCAATGTATTATACACGGGAATACAGCGTTCTCTTTAAGATCTTCAGGTTCAAACCGGTAACCCGCAGCCTCCATGCCGTAGTTTCTGGCTGCCAATACTATGTTGCTTGCCTTACTTCCGTCCCGGCTTACACCGCAATCCGATCTGACCTGCTCCAGGGGTATCCACTTGTTATAATACGCCAGTACCATGCAAAGCGAAGCCGCCCCGCATTCCAGGGCCTCCATCTGCATCACAACAGGTACTTTGGCAACTCCCTTACTCTTTGGAGTTTTTATGCTTGTTTGCGCCATGCGCTGTTCTCCATAGTGCTTCAGTTTGTTATCAGGGTTATCGGATTGATCTGTTTGACATTGCCTTCGGTATCCGTCACTTCAACAGTGCCAAATATACTCCAGCACAGCATTCCGATAAGCAGAATGATCAAAGCTGCCAATACCAGCCAGACACTGGGCGTGGTCACACGTATATAGTCATTCAGCTGATCCGGGCTGGTCATTCTGTCCAGGTTCTTTTGTCTGAATATGTTCATCTCAACCTCAAATCAAAATAAAAACTGCCGGACAAAGGACATATTATCCCCGTATCCGGCAGTTTCATCATTTTCAGCCAGCTATATCGATGTTATCGCCGACAAGACCGACATAGGCACCATCAGCTGCTTCCGAAGCATCCTTATGTGCTATCAGCCATTTGTTCCTTGCCCACAGAAGTTTATCTTCATCGTTTACGGGATCGGCAATACGATAATCGGTATTGGTTCCGAGAGGAAGACCCACAGCTACTCTGAATCCCTTATCCGCATCTGTATGGCAGGGTGCATAATGAAGTGCCGTAGCATATACCTCAACCACAGTGCCTGCGGGTACCTTAAAAGCTTTTACAAGTGATGTATCAAGCTTTCCGTCTTTGATTTCTTCTCTCTTGGCAAGAAGCAGAACAAAGTCTTCAGTACCGATATTGATCTCGGAATCGCGATGATACTCAAGACAGTTAAGCTTCGTGTTATGGCCCCAGCACATGCCCAGCTCTAACGGCATGCCGCCATAAGCCTTGTCTTTAAGCTCATTGTAGATGGGTTCTTTCTCAAGTTCGGGTATAGCAGGCTTGTAATCAACACCTTCCGCGGGAAGCGGGATCGCATTCATGGCAGCGATCAGTCCCTTGGTGTCATATCCCTCGAGAACCTGTCCGTAGTTGGAAAACTCCTCATCATGTACAGAATAGATCTTCATGTTATAACCCTCCTTAAAATACTTAAAACACTTTATCTATAATACCATAAATGAACGCATATGTTTACTCACACTATCCTGTGAAAGCGCTTATCAAGCTCTGTTTTGGACATCGTGATAAGAGTGGGACGCCCGTGAGGACAATTATAAGGATTATCAAGAGTAAGCATCTCATCAAGCAGAGTTTCGACTTCTTCGACGCTCATTGTATTATTGCCCTTGACGGATGCCTTGCATGCCATGGTCGCTATACGTGTACGGATTGAATCCGGTGTTTCGCTTTTCTTCATATCCATCAGATCTGATATTATCTCACTGACCAGCTCGGCAGGTTGATTATCATACAGATCCATGGGTACGGCTCTTATGGCGATCTCATGATCACCGAACACATCCACAGTGAACCCCATCTCATTGATATGATCCATATTCTCCGTCAATGTATTCATTTCGGAATTATTCAGAGACATTATGACAGGCGGAGCTATCATCTGCGACGGGATCTCTTTTTTATCAGCCATACGCGCCATGAATCTCTCGAAATTCACTTTTTCATGTGCGGCATGCTGGTCCATCAGCATCAGATTATCCTCATATTCGATCAGCCAATATGTCTTAAACACCTGTCCGATGATGCGGAACTTACGTCTGGTATCCGCAGAAAGGATACGCTCATCATCAGCAAACGACTGTTGCTCATAATTGTGTACGATATCCTCGAATTCATGAAACTGCTCTTCCGCCCTGGGAGATGCGGCATCAGGACTTACCATGGCAACCGGATGCGCAACGGATATTTGTTCCGTCAAAGCCCTGTCATCTTTTTCGGTCACGGCATCTTCACTGTCCGAATCGAAATCCACGGTAAAAGATATTTCCCGATCTGCCGGTTCGGTTGTATCGGTTCCGGTGATCCTGTTTTGCTCAAAAATCTCCGGAAGTTTATATTTAACCGTAGCATCAGCAGCATCAGCCTTCAATGTATGTGTCACATCATCGATCATCTCACGGCTTGCCAGACATTCGGCAACTGCTTTTACTATCCTGTCGGATACAGCTTTTTCGTTACTTATACGTACTTCCTGCTTAGTCGGATGAACATTGACATCCACGACATCGGGATCAAATTCCAGATTTAATATGCAGAAAGGAAACTTATGCTGCATCAGGTATTCAACATACCCTTCCTCAACGGCTCGCGAGATAAGCGGGCTCTTGACGAAACGATGATTTATGAAGAATACTTCCGAAGCCCGGTTGGCACGGTTGAGAACAGGCAACCCCAGATATCCGTGAAGTCTCATTGACAGTTCATCATCCTTCACATCGATCGCACGCAGATTCGAAGCCGTCTCTTTCCCGTAGATCCGGTATATGACCTCCTTAAGATCATCATGACCCGAAGTGGAGAATCTTGTTACCCCGTCACAGACAAACTGAAATGAGATATGCGGCATGGACAGCGCAATATGCTCGCACATATCTGCGATCAGGTTGCCTTCAGTGGATGCGGATTTGAGAAACTTGAGTCTGGGTAAGGTATTATAAAATATATCCCTGACTATAAAGGTAGTTCCGGCGGGAGCACCCACACTCTCACAGGTCTCTTCTTTTCCGCCCTCACAAACATAATGAACGCCCTCGAGATCAGTCTCGGTACGTGTCGTAACCTCCACGCGGCTGACAGCGGCTATGCTTGATAACGCTTCACCTCTGAACCCAAGAGTACCCAGTCTGTTCAGATCATCGGCATCGTGGATCTTGCTGGTGGCATGAGATAAAAAAGCATTTCTGACCTGAGATCTGTCTATACCCGATCCGTTATCGGTGACTCTGATCATTTTTATGCCGCCTTCTTTGATCTCTATGGTTATAATAGTTGCTCCGGCATCTATGGAATTTTCCACGAGTTCCTTAACGATGCTTACAGGTCTCTCAACCACTTCGCCCGCGGCTATCTTATCTATGGTGTTATTATCAAGTACACGTATTTCGTTCATATTCTTCGCTATTTGGAACCGTTCCAACGGTTTTTGAGCATATTCTGGAGTCTGTACAGCTCATTTAACGCATCAACCGGAGTAAGAGTTGTTATGTCAACCTCTTCAAGCTCTTTAAGTACGGTATCATCATCTGTTGTTGCAAACAGTGACATCTGTCCCAAATCCACTTCATCATAATGATGAGACATCTTTCCGCCGGCACGTGCACCGGATCCGGAGGAACTACCCGAAGCAGATCCTGAGCTTTCTCCGTATGCCGCACCTATATTCTCAAGTTTATCGGTCACATCATTGTCGGACAGCTCCTGGGAAATCTCCTTGGCTCTGTCTATCACCATATCGGGAATACCGGCCAGTTTGGCAACCTGTATTCCGTAGCTTCTGTCGGCACCGCCTTTGATGATGCGTCTTAAGAAAACTATGGAATCGCCCTGTTCCTTCACGGCAATGCAGTAATTGTTTACATTGTCTATGCGTCCCTCAAGCTCGGTAAGCTCATGATAATGAGTCGCAAACAGAGTGCGCGCTCCGAGCAGACGTTTATTGCTTATATATTCGATAACTGCCCAGGCTATGCTCATACCGTCATAAGTCGAAGTTCCGCGTCCTATCTCATCAAGTATGAGCAGCGAATCCGATGTTGCATTTCTGAGGATATTAGCAACCTCATTCATTTCAACCATGAAGGTCGACTGCCCGCTGGACAGATCATCCGAAGCACCGACTCTGGTAAATATCCTGTCCGTCAGCCCTATATGAGCGCTTGAGGCGGGTACGAACGAACCGATCTGGGCCATCAGTACTATCAATGCGCTCTGACGCATATAAGTTGATTTACCGGCCATATTCGGTCCGGTTATGATGGATACGGACTTCTTCTTTTTATCAAGATATGTGTCATTGGATATGAAAGGGACATCAGAATGAAGTTTCTCGATTACGGGATGTCTGCCTTCTCTGATGTCTATGATCCCGTCATCGGATATTTCTGGACGCACATAATGATTTCTTTCGCCTGCCAGGCTTAATGCGGCGTACACATCCGTTTCGGCTATGGATTTGGCAGTGGACTGTATACGGTCAACATTGGCCGCTATACGGTCGCGAAGCTCGACGAACATATCATACTCAAGGGTAAACAGTTTATCCTCGGCATTCAGGATCATATCCTCGAGTTCCTTCAGACGGTCGTTGGTATATCTTTCCGAACCCGTAAGTGTCTGTTTACGGATATAATCGTCAGGGACTTTATCCGCATAAGAATTAGTGACTTCGAAGTAGTATCCGAAAACTTTGTTGTATTTTACCCTCAGATTCTTGATGCCGGTACGCTCACGGTCAGCTTCTTCAAGCTCGGCCAGCCATTTATGCCCGTCAGTCTTGGCACTGCGCAGATGATCAATATCCTCGCTGAATCCGGGCTTAAATATGCCGCCTTCATGAACCGTGATCGGCGGTTCATCCACTATTGCGGCATCAATGGTATCATACAGATCCTGCAGATCATCTATAGCATCAGACAGTTCCGACAGACGTTCGGACTTAAAGTCACTCAGAACCTGTTTGATAGCGGGCAGATATCTCATAGAACTCTTAAACGCCAGCATGTCCCTCGGATTCACGGTATTCAGGCTGATCTTCGCCATCAGACGCTCGAGGTCATATACGCTGTTTAAGTATTCCCGTATCTCATCCCTCTCCATGGAACGGTGTGAAAACTCGTCTACAGCATCCAGTCTCAGGTTTATCGCGTCTATATCAATAAGAGGCTGTTCTATAAAATGTCTGAGCATTCTGCCTCCCATGGCAGTCTTCGTCAGATCAAGCACGCCCAGCAGAGATCCGTGTTTAAGTTTGTCACGCATTGTCTCGGTAAGCTCCAGATTGCGCCTGGTAGCCGAGTCGAGAAGCATATATCGGCTGGATACATACGGATAAAGATGCGTGAACTGCACCAGATCGTTCTTCTGTGTCTCATACAGATATTCAAGCAGAGCTCCCGCAGCACTTACTCCTGCAGGAAAATCCGAGATTCCCATGCCGATAAGACTGGCAGCATGGAAATGTTTGAGAATGACTTTTTTGGCATGATCTTCATCAAACACACGCTCGTCCAAAGAAGTGATGCTGATATTCATCTTGTCCCGCAGATCGTCGATACGGATCCCGCTCAACAGAAAAGCTTCGTTACAGACGATCTCCGAAGGTGAATACTTCGCGATCTCATCGGATAATCTGGATAGGGAATCGATCTGAGTCAGATAATAATCTCCCGTAGTCACATCAGCCAGAGAAAACCCGATACAACCGTCCATATAGAGAATGGATACGATATAGTTGTTCTTTTTGCCGTCTATGGATTCAACGATAGGATTGGTTCCGGGGGTAACGACTCTGACAACTTCGCGTTTAACAAGACCTTTGGCAAGTTTGGGATCTTCCACCTGCTCGCAGATGGCTACTTTATAGCCGTGATTCACAAGCTTACCGAGATAGCTCTCCACTGCATGGAAAGGAACTCCGCACATCGGGGCACGCTCTTCAAGTCCGCAGTTCTTGCCGGTAAGAGTGATCTCCAGGACCCTGCTGGCTTCCAATGCATCCTCAAAAAACATCTCATAGAAATCGCCGAGCCTATAGAAAAGGATACAGTCTTTGTACTGCTGCTTGGTTTCTATATAGAGCTGCATCATGGGGCTGATGTTCTTTTTCTGATCTTCGCTTATGCTTTCTATCGTAGTGATCTCTGACATGTGTCTATATCTTACTCCCCAAGAAATAAAACCCTTTGCATACATCCAGCCTGACAGGTACTATACTTCCTATCATGGAAGCATCGCCGGGCAGATGGACCAGCAGATTATTGGACAGTCTCCCGGTAACCAGACCGTCATCATGATCGGATACCGTCTCAATCAACGCGTCGCACACTTCACCGGTATGCTTCGCTGCCGACTGTCTTGCGGTTTCCTGCACAACTTTAAGAACCGCATCGAAGTGGGCCTGCATCTCTTCGGGGCTAAGCTGTCCCTCCATGGATGCAGCCGGCGTACCTGTGCGTTTGGAATACTCAAAAGTATATGCATTATCAAATCCGACACGCCTGATCAGATCGATCGTATCATCTACGTCAGCGGATGTCTCACCGGGAAATCCCATGATCAGATCGGTCGTGATCGAAATGTCCGGAATAGCTGTCCTGATACGGTCTACCAATGCGAGATAATGATCCCTTGTATAGCTCCTGTTCATTGCTTTGAGCAATCTGTCCGAACCGGTTTGAACCGGCAGATGTATATGCCTGCAGATCTTTTCCGAATGAGCACATACCTCGATAAGCTCGTCACTTAAGTCTTTCGGATGCGAAGTCATGAATCTGATCCGTTTCAGTCCTTCGATCTGTTCAACCTCACGCAAAAGCTGTGCAAAGGACATGGGTTCATCCAGATTTGTTCCGTATGAATTGACATTCTGTCCCAGGAGCATGACCTCGATCACGCCGTCAT
>CAMONC010000109.1 GCA_946620235.1 uncultured Lachnospiraceae bacterium
AACCATAAATGACCGTTGGTCAATAATCTTGCAAAAATTTTATAATTTGTTTATAATCGGGCTATGGGAAAAGCAGACTTAAACAAACAAAAGAAAAGAGAATCACTGCTGGAGACGGCTTTTGAGCTCTTCACCACACAGGGGGTGACGGGCACGTCCATCTCGGACATAGTGGAGAAAGCCGGTGTGGCAAAGGGTACCTTCTATCTGTACTTCAAAGACAAGTACGATATCAGGAACCGCCTGATAGCCCACAAGTCGAGCCAGCTCTTCCATGCGGCCTATGAGGATCTCGCTTCTCACCAGGAGATCACGGTATTCGAGGACCGCATCATATTTATATGCGACCATATACTCGATGCTCTTTCCGGCAACCGGGCACTTCTTTCTTTTATAAGTAAGGACTTAAGCTGGGGAGTCTTCAAGAGAGTACTGACACACGCCGATGACGGCGTCGATTTCAAAGAAGTATATAATAAGATGATCGCGGAATCCGGTTACAGATTACGCGATCCTGAAGTCATGCTCTTTATAATAGTGGAGCTCGTGGGCTCCGTAGGTTACAGTGCCATCATGTTCAGCTCGCCGGTCACGCTTGATGAGCTCAAGCCTGATCTCTACCGGACGATACGATCCATCATAGCTCAGTTCGAGGAGTAGCCTGCGAGGAACTGCTTCGTGCGCTCCTCTCTGGGATGCTCTATCACCTCAGCAGGTGTACCCTGCTCTACGATCACACCGCCATCCATGAATATCACCTTATCCGATACGTCGTGCGCAAAGCTCATCTCATGAGTGACTATGATCATCGTAGTCTTCTGCTCTGCAAGTCCGCGAATGACCTTCAGCACCTCTCCGGTCAGCTCCGGATCGAGCGCCGATGTGGGCTCGTCGAAGCACAGGATATCGGGCTTAAGCGCGAGCGCTCTCGCTATGGCGACTCTCTGCTGCTGTCCTCCGGATAACTGGTGCGGATAATTATTCATCCGGTCAGATAATCCCATCTGTTCCAGAAGCTTCACGGCTGTCTCCTCGATCTGCTTCACATCAGGAGATTCGGCAGTGATCTTCGGTGCAAGCATTACATTCTCAAGCGCCGTATACTGCGGGAAAAGATTAAACTGCTGAAACACCAGTCCGAAATGCAGGCGTCTCGCCCTTATCTCCTCAGGCTTGAGGGCAGGGGCGTGTGCATCAAATATCTTCTCTCCGTGAACGGTGATCGTGCCCTCATCCGGAGTCTCGAGGAAATTAAGGCATCTGAGCAGCGTGGTCTTTCCGCTGCCTGATGATCCAATGATAGACACGGATTCACCTGCATCCATCGAGAAGCTGATACCTTTTAATATGGCTTCGTTATCGAAACTTTTGTGTATGTCCTTTACCTCAAGAATAGGCATATCTCATCTCCGTGATATGACAGATCACCTGAAATAACTCAGTTTCTTCTCAATGTATCCAAACAACAGCGTCAGTAACCCGCTGAAGATCAGATAGAATGCACCAGTATAGAACAGCGGCCATATGATACCGCTTGATTTAATAAACGCCTGACCGTTCCAAATGATCTCATAAACAGCAATAACCCTGGCCAGGGATGTATCCTT
Organism: uncultured Lachnospiraceae bacterium; assembly: GCA_946620235.1. Lineage (GTDB taxonomy): Bacteria > Bacillota > Clostridia > Lachnospirales > Lachnospiraceae > XBB2008. The sequence goes on from CAMONC010000109.1 coordinate 1,608, forward strand.
GACCAGAGTTATGATCTCGTTGGACATAGGCGGTACTATACGCTTGATGACCTGAAGCAGTACTACTTTAAAGAATATCTGTCTCTTAGTCATACCAAGCACCTGGCCGGCTTCATACTGACCGACAGGTATAGACTGTATCCCGCCTCTGAATATCTCTGAAAAATAGCAAGAATAATTGATCACAAATGCAACAAGCGCAGCTGTGAATCTTCCGTTCGGTGATCCGCCCCATATATTGACGCCAAAGAATATACCCGGTCCGTAATAAATGACCAGCAGCTGAAGCATCAGCGGAGTTCCCCTGATCACCCATATCAGGAATCTGATGGGATAGCGTATGACACCCAGTTTCTCCATCGAACCGAAGCTTAATATCAGTCCGAGAGGCAAAGAAAGCAGAAGTGTCAACGCAAATAATTTGATTGTTCCTAGAAATCCCTCTAACAGGGACAGGGTAACTGTTACAAACATAATACCTTCCGGACATCCCGTCCGGGAAATTCCTTACTGGGGCAGAATAGCGTACTGAACGCCATAGATCTCAGCTATCTTGTTAATGGTTCCGTCATCGTAAAGGGACTTAAACTGATCATTGATATAAGCAGCCAGATCGGAACCCTTACGGCATCCTACGCCGTATTCCTCACTGGTAAGCTGAACGGATGTGGTAGCCAGTTCGGGATAGCTCGTTCCCTCACCTACCATGGCTCCTGCCATCAGCAGATCGATGATGCAGGCATCGGATGTGCCTGCTGCCACTTCCATAACAGCATCAGACTGGCTGGATACGGAAGTATACTCAAATCCGTTGTCGGCAGCGGCTGCCTCACCTGCAGATCCTGCTTCCACTGCATATGTAAGAGCCGAAGCAGATGATGTATCGGTAACGGAAGCAGCCTTGTCAGCACTTACAACCACTACCTGAGCATTGTTAAGATACGGCTTGGTACACTCCATGGAATTCTTCACTTCATCGGTAAGAGTCATGCCGTTCCATACCACATCGATGGACTTGTTCTCCAGCTCAAGGATCTTATTATCCCAGTCGATCTCCACAAATTCAACTTTAACACCCAATGTAGAAGCAATCTTGGTCGCCATGTCGGCATCAAATCCGATCCACTCACCGCTGTCGTTCTTATAATCCATGGGGGCGAAATCAGTGATTCCAACTACAAGAGTGCCCTTGTCCTTGATATACGCCACATCACTGTCGGATGCACCCGCACTTCCGGACCCGCATGCAACAAGCGACATCATGCATGCCATCGCGCATAAAACCGCAATAATTCTTTTTTTCATAATCTCCTCCTATCCGGGGACACACTTCCCCCTAAACTCACACTCATCTAATGTAGCACAAAACCGTATATATATCCATAGCCGAAGCATATCTCGCAATACTTCGGCAACGGATCATCGATCTTTAAGGGGGATGGATACCAGAAACATTTTGGCATAGGAAGCAGCCGGCGGATAACCGATGATGTCGGGCCTTTGCACGAGTCTGATCCTGTATCCGTGCATACTTACGATCTTCTGTGCTATAGAGAGTCCGAGGCCCGAACCGCCTGAGCTGCTTCTGGATTCATCGCCTCTCACAAATGGCTCAAACAAATGTTTTGCCTTTTCCTCATCTATCAGTTCGCCGTTATCGCATATCATGATATCCGTACGATCATCATCACGGGAAAGATATATACCTATCCGGCATCCTTCTCCGTTATGTCTGACTGCATTTGTGATCAGATTATTAAGTACCCGTGAAAGCTGGACTCGATCGGCATTTATCCGGATCTCCCCGTCAGGCACTCCTATGTCCAGTTCCATACCCGCATCCTCTATATCCGAATATGCGAACGCCGCACATTCACGGACCAGTTCACATATGTCCAGGGATTCCGGATGCAGTTCAAACCCGTCGCTGTCAAGCTTCACATAGTCAAACAGCAGATTGATGAGCTCACTCATACGTGCAGACTTCGCCCGTATCGCTGAATATATCTCATCTCTGCGTTCCTCCGGGATCATTCCTTCATCCAGAGCCTGCGCATATCCTGCCACGGTAGTTATGGGAGTACGCAGATCATGCGCTATATCCGACAGCATCAGATTACGTTTGCGCTCGTATTCTTCTCTTTCAGCCATCTCCTGTTCCTCGATGGTCCTGAAATTCCTGACGATTATAAATGAGAAATGGATGGCCGCCACGGCATACGGCAGCAGAATGATGGCAACCGTGACTATAAGTATCAGTGTCAGCAGGATCCTGCTCCTGATGGACATGTTTCCGAGGAGGTTCATATCCGCCGGCAGATCCAGCAGTCCCGTGGTTATCCGGTTCATCCCACCGAGAATGACTTCCAGCGGACGGATGATCTGCTGCGGGATAAGGCCTGCGATCAGGCCGAGAATGGTGCCCAGCAGCATTACAACCACCGCAGCACCCGCACGGGCAAGGCCTATACTGGCCACACTGTCCGTTCCGAAAAAGAAGAGCATAAGCCATCTGAACACAGTACGGCTCAATACATAAAAGATTATCGCCTCCGCTGCAGCGCAGGCGACTATTATCTGCATAAATTTTGCTATCAGAGTAAGTTGAAGGCCTTTAATGTCTTTCATGTCTCGCTTCGGAATAAGTCATTACTTCTCTAGCCTGTAGCCCAATCCTCGCAATGTTTTGATGTATTCCGAATTCTCATCGGACAGTTTGGAACGGAGCTTACTGATGCACACCATGATGTTATTATCCGCCACGAAGTATTCATCTCCCCAGGCATACTCATATATCTGCTGCTTGGTATACACTTTGCCCGGGTGAGACATAAGGAGCTCCATTATCTTGTATTCCACACTTGTAAGCTCTATCATCTCACCTGCCTTAGTAAGAGTGTAGCTCTCGGGATCAAGTTCCAGGTCCCTGACACGTATCTTACGGTCGGTCTCGGTTTCCGTCGTTGCTCCGAAAGAATAAAATCTTCGCAGAGCGGAATTGACCCTGGCAATAACCTCCAGGGGATTAAAAGGTTTGGCTATGTAATCATCGGCGCCCAGATTAAGTCCGAGTATCTTCTCCGAATCTTCATCCTTGGCCGAGATTATGATCACCGGCACATTATTATCCTCGCGAATATGCTTGAGTACCTGATAGCCGTCCATCTGTGGCATCATTATATCAAGCATGATCAGATCCGGTTTTTCATCATCCATGAGGCGGAGAGCGTCTATGCCGTTCACCGCCTCAACCACTTCATATTTTTCGTTTTCCAGATAGAGCCGGAGCAGGTCTCTGATCTCCGGCTCATCATCTGCGATCAGTATCTTATAACTCATTGTCTGACTGTGTCTCCTGTGGGATAGTATCCGCATATACAGGCTGTACTTCATCCTGCTGCTCTGATCCGCGTATCGCCAAAAGCTTCCTGTACAATGCCGCATCCGTAGCATATTCATAAGGTGATACCCAGAATACCTCCAGGATTCCCAATGTGAAGAGGCTTAAGATATGCCATCCGAGGAAAGACAGATCGAGGACAAATGCCTTCCATTTATTTCCTTTCATCATTTCCTTGCTGATGGCGAAAGCCTGCTCCTTTGTCATGGTAGGATCATCTGCCAGCAGGTAGGGGATCATGCGATACTCATATGCCTTAACGATACCGGGGATGATGAACAGCAGCCCCCAAAGGATAGTATACAGGTCTTTGAAGAACATGGTAAGCGCAACGTTCTTGTAGTTGTTGTCATAAGCGTATCCTATATTGCTTACGCTGGCCTCCTCATTCAGGTTTCTCACAAAGAATCTCTGACCGCCGACTATGAACGGATTAACAACAAACGCGTTAAATGCAAAGACCAGAGCAAGTATGATCATGGTAACGAAGAAGACTGCCAGCGCACCGAACGCTATGGCCGCTCCAAGTGCAGCCCCGGAAATACCACCGGTTGCTTCTGCAAAATCTTCCAGATCGCCGGGCGCTATGTCCGATATTCCCGCTTCCTGAAGATCCTCTGCAAGGTCATTTGCAATTTCGCCTGTAAGCGTCAGATCCTCTCCGTTGATCGATATCGTGGTGTTGTTGGGATAACCGTTGATCTCGATGTCCGTGTCAAAATCATCCGCCTGATAGCTTCGGTTTACGTGACTGACTGCACTGAAGCCGGCTCCTCCTCCGATCACCATCGAGATCAGAAACGCTACGATCACGCTTCTCCAATAGTTTCTTTTAAAGCTTACCCTTCCCTGCTCCTTAAGTTCTTTTCTGGTCCACATTTTCATTCCCTCCGTGTCTGGTTTCGATATTCCGCAGCACCTTCGCCAAAGACCTGTGTGCTGCTTACGGGTATATCATACAGTTCCAACCTTACCGGTGAAATCGCTGAACCTTAACTTAACCTTATTTTGCGGTATGCGGGATCAGAATCCGAGGGAATCGTTTACCAGGATCACGTGTATGCGTCCCTCATGACGCGAGAAACGGGTGATAAGGAACTGACAGCATATAGTGTCGGGTGACTTACAGTTCATGCATGAACCCGTCTGTGCGCACGGAGTCTTGAGATTAAATCTCTGCGCATTGATCGGAGCAGCCACATTGCGGGCTCTCTTCATGGCAGCATCAACATCCGCACATACTTTGTTCATTCCGACAATGAATATAACCTTCCTCGGACCCTGGGCTATAGCAGACACGCGATTCGAATTTCCGTCAATGTTTACCAGCACGCCATCCTCTGTCATGGCATTTGCACTGGCCAGATAAACATCAGCATCATAAGCTTTTAGCATTGCGGCTCTCTTATCCGCTTCCGCATCACGGTCTATGAAATCATAGTTACCGGCTTTGAGCGCATCCACCAGACCGATCTCATGTGCACTCATACATCCACCCATGGTTACACTGCTTCCCTCGGGGATCAGATCAAGTGCAATCTTTCGAGCCTCCTCAATATCGCGGGCATAGTATCCCGACATATTTCTGGATTCAAGGCCCTTGATTATACGGGCAGACAACAGATCATTTCTTTTGATGATATTTTCGTTCATTCACACATCCTCCTGTGTTATGGCTTGAACCCCGCAGGGGTAAACCTGCGGGTCTCAATTGGAATGGTAAACCTATTATGCTACTCTTCTGAATCAAAAATCAAGCTCAGCCGATACCGGGCTGTGTCCGGTCAAGGCGATACTCTTCGAATCGGGCTGTGATGTACCTGCATATACCGTATATGACTTTCCGTCATGAATACGGTTCCCGTCATCATCCACTACCGTAAATGAGGGGTCTTCCAATGCGACCGTAACATTCACGGTCTCACCCGGTTTAAGGAAAACCCTGCAAAAACCGCCAAGGATCGGGTGCGGGGGTGCATACTTTGAATCCCTGTTCCGAAGATATATCTGAACAACTTCATCCGTGGGGCATGAACCGCTGTTTGTAACCGTCACCTCAACCTCTGCAACATACACCTCTCCGTCATTAGCCAGGCCGGCTTTGATAACCGGATCACTCGACTCATCTCCGGAAGTCTGCTTTTTGACTTCAGCCGTTTTGATGATCGCGGAATCTACGTTTACATCCGAGTATGTCAGACCGTATCCGAAAGGATACTGAGCCTCACCCTCGATATATCTGTAAGTACGTCCCTTCATGGCATAGTCCGTAAACTCGGGCAGCCTGTCCATACCGTCATAGAAAGTAACGGGTAGCTTACCGGAAGGAGATATCTCTCCGAACAGAATCTCCGCTACTGCCTGACCGCCTTTGACACCGGGATACCATGTCTGAAGTATGGCATCGAAATGATCCGCCATATAGGACAGATCCATTGCCGATCCGGTCATATTGCATACGATCACCGGTGTGTCGCACCCGGCGAGAGCTTCACAGAGTTTACGCTGAGACTCGGGCAGAAGCAGATCGTTCTTATCTCCGGATGCATAACTGTTACCGGTATCGCCTTCCTCGCCCTCCAGCGTCTCGTCAAGACCCAGGCACAGTATAACCACATCACTGTGCTCTGCCACGGTCAATGCTTCGCTGATACGGTCGCCGGCTACGGCAAGATGCTCTGTCCTGTCCTGGAACAGCGCACATCCTTCCGAATACATCACTCTGACCTTGTCTCCGGCGTATGCGCGGATACCCTCAAGAACGGTAACGTATTGTGAACCCGTTCCGTGATAGTTGCCTATCAGGGCTTTAATGCTGTCGGCATTGGGGCCTATAACGCCTATTGTCTTTATCTTATCGATATTGAGCGGAAGCGTATTTTTGTGATTATCAAGAAGAACTATCGACTCTCTGGCTGCCTTAAGCG
>CAMONC010000110.1 GCA_946620235.1 uncultured Lachnospiraceae bacterium
TAACAGGTACTACCGAGGGTATCACAGCTATCCAGATGGATATCAAGATCCACGGTCTGACCCGTCAGATCGTAGAGGGCGCTATCGCAAGATGCCGTGAGGCAAGACTGTTCATCATGGACAATTGCATGAAGCCCGCTATCGCAGCTCCCAGACCGACCGTTAACGAGTATGCTCCCAAGATCATCTCCATGCAGATCGATCCCGAGAAGATCGGTGAGGTTGTCGGACAGCGCGGTAAGACTATCAACGAGATCATTGCCAGATGTGATGTTAAGATCGATATCACCGATGACGGTAATGTATCCATATGCGGTACCAATCAGGAGAACATGGAGAAGGCTCAGAAGATGATCGAGATCATCACCACCGATTTTGAGCAGGGCCAGGTATTCACCGGTACCGTAGTCAGCATCAAGGAATTCGGTGCATTCATCGAGTTCGCACCCGGCAAGGAAGGTATGGTACATATCTCCAAGATCGCCAAGGAGCGTATCAACCATGTTGAGGACGTTCTCACACTTGGTGACACCGTTACCGTGGTATGCCTGGGTAAGGACCGTATGGGCCGCATCTCATTCTCAATGAAGGATGTAGCACAGAAATAATCGGTTTTTTGACAGCAGTTTACAGCGAGGGACGCTCCGTTTGGGGCGTCCCTTTTTTTTGACACTATACCCTGAAAATGGTATTCTAAAATGTAGTGTAATATGCGCAATAGTGTGAGGCATCAATGGAAGTAAGCTCGATCGATTATAATGAACAAAGCCTTCCGGCCGAGGAACAGGTCAGGATACTTCAGAACAGGTATTCACGTCTGCTCGATATACTGGGTGCGGTTGTAGAGAGCCGCAGCCTGGGTGGGGGTGCGCATATAGACCGCATCAAGAACTTCACCAGAGCTCTGGCTGAAGAAGTGATGAACTCGTTTCCCGAGTATTTCATCAATCCGTACATGGTGGAGGTCATCGTATCTGCCAGTGTTTTCCATGATATAGGTAAGATAACCATTCCCGATGCAATTCTTTTCAAGCCGGGCAGACTCAGCCGCGAGGAGTTTGAGTTTATGAAGACTCATACCATACGCGGATGTGAGATCCTCGACAGCATAGAGGGCGCATGGAGTGATGATTTCCGCAAGACAGCGCATCAGATCAGCCGTCATCATCATGAGAAATATGACGGAAAAGGCTATCCTGACGGTCTGTCGGGTGAGGATATCCCCATCGCCGCCCAGATAGTATCGGTGGCTGATGTATATGATGCTCTGGTATGTGAGAGGGTATATAAGGATGCATTCTCCAAGCAGGAAGCGTTCAATATGATCGTTTCCGGTGAGTGCGGTATGTTCAATCCCAAGCTGATGGAAGCGTTCCGTAACTGTCACGGCAGATTTGAAGAACTGGTTGACGAGTACAGGACCAAGACCGGAGAGATATAATTGAAGATTCTTTTGATCATCCTCATAGTGATACTGATCGCGGTCTTCGGCGTGTCGTATTTTTTTCTCAATATGGTGCTGAAGGCCACGAAGACACGTAAAGAAGATGTACTGACACCGCTGCCTTGCAAGGACCGGAAGATCGAGGGGAACGAAGTACAGAACCGTTTCATCGATACCCGTACACGCATACGCGCGGAGGGCGCAGAGTTCGACCGGACCATGACTCCCGTCGAGATAGTGAATAAGAGCGGGCTCAAGCTATACGGACGCTATCGCATGAGACCCGAGACCACGCACAGATGGATCATCAGCGTGCACGGATACCGTGACGACCACAGATTCATGCTCCCGTATGTGATGCGGTTCTACGAGGGAGGATTCAACGTCTTTACTCAGGATAACCGTGCACACGGCTTAAGTGACGGCGATTACATCACGATGGGTTGGCTGGACAAGGATGATGTCTATGAATGGATAGACTGCATCAGACGTATGGATCCCGATGCCGAAGTGATAGTACACGGAGTATCAATGGGCGGTGCCACGACTATGATGCTCTCGGGGCTCAACCATCCGGCTGTCATCGGATATGTGGAGGATTGCGGGTATACCACGACATGGGATATGTTCAAGGTCGTGATGAACAGGGACTATCACCTGCCGACTTTCCCGATCATGGATCTGACCAATCTGATGAGCCGCGTGAAACTCGGGTTTGATTTTAAAAAGTCATCATCACTGGCTCAGATCCGCAAGTGTGTGAAGCCGATACTTTTCATACACGGTGAGAAGGATAACTACATCCCGCTGGATATGTGTCATACACTGTACGGCGCATTTAACGGGGAGAAAGACCAATACATCGCCCCCGATGCCGGACATGCCGAGTCGATGGATTACGATCCCGACGCATATTTTTCAACCATATTTGAGTTTATCAGCAGACTGTAAGTCTGTGGAAATAAGTATCATAAGCCTGGAGGGAGAAAACAATGGGTATAATAGACAGATTTAAGGAAATCATGGCTGCCAACTTCAATGCTTTACTGGATAAGGCCGAAGATCCGGAGAAGATGATCGACCAGTATATGCGTAATCTGGAAGAGGATCTGGCTAAGGTTAAGTCAGAGACCGCATCGGTTATGGCCGATGAGAAGAACGCACAGCGTAAGGTTGAGGCATGCAAGGCTGACATCGATAAGATGGCTGAGTATGCGCGCAGGGCTGTTACGGCCGGTAATGATGAGGAAGCTAAGCAGTTCCTGAAGAAGAAAGCGGATCTGACCGATCAGCTGGCCGTTCTTGAGAAAGATTATCAGCTCGCATGTGACTGCTCCGCAAAGATGCGTCAGATGCATGATAAGCTGGAGAGCGATATTTCCTCACTTAAGACCAGGAGAGATACCCTCAAGGCAAAGATCAAAGTTGCGGAGACACAGCAGAAGCTCAATCAGATCGGTTCGGGCCTCGCAAGTGCCGGAAACAACATGGCTGCTTTCGACCGTATGGAAGAGAGAGTCAATCATATGCTGGACGAGGCAGATGCTATGGCACAGCTTAACTCCACTGAGGACACATCTAATGTTGAAGAGCTGACCAAGAAGTATGATGCAGACTCCAAGTCCGCAGCAGTGGATGACGAGCTTGCAGCCCTCAAGGCAGAGATGGGTCTCCTGTAATACTATTTACCTATATAGAAAGCTTTGGATGACATGGAATTAAGTAAATTACTTAACCCCATGCAGCTGGAGGCTGTATATCAGACCGAAGGTCCCGTGCTCATACTTGCAGGAGCCGGGAGCGGCAAGACCAGAGTTTTGACTTACCGTGTAGCGCATCTTATTGAGCAGGGTGTGAGTCCGTGGAATATCATGGCGATCACCTTTACCAATAAGGCGGCAGGTGAGATGAAGGACAGAGTGGAAGACATAGTCGGATCCGGTTCGGAGAGTGTATGGATCGCTACCTTCCACTCTTCGTGCGCCCGCATACTTCGCAGATATATAGACAGGCTGGGGTATGATACCAACTTCGCCATATACGATACCGATGATACCAAGAGTGTGATCAAAGAAGTGGCGAAGAAACTTAATATAGACACCAAACGCATCAAGGAACGGACCATCATGAGCGAGATCTCATCAGCAAAAAATGAGATGATGGGCCCCGATGAGTATGCGAGGAGTTACGGGAGTGATTTCATACTCGGACGCATAGCCGAGTGCTATGAGGAGTATGAGAAGACTCTCCGTAAGAATAATGCCCTGGATTTCGACGATCTGCTGCTTAAGTGTGTGGAACTGTTCAAAAAAGATGAAGAGGTACTTCGCGGATATCAGGACAGATTCAGGTATATCTGTGTGGATGAGTATCAGGATACCAATACCGTTCAGTTCGAGTTCGTAAGGCTTCTGGCCGACGCACATCATAATATCTGTGTGGTAGGTGATGATGATCAGTCCATATATAAGTTCAGAGGAGCGAATATCCGCAATATCCTCGATTTCGAGCAGGTATATCCGGAAGCCAAAACGATCAAGCTGGAGCAGAATTACCGTTCCACATCCAATATCCTGAATGCCGCCAATGCCGTGATTGCACATAATACCAATCGAAATGTAAAGTCGCTCTGGACGGATAAGGGTGATGGTGAGACTCTACATTTTGAGTTACTTGATTCCGCTTTGGATGAGGCTTCATACATAGCGGGGGATATAGTGAGAGCTGTCAGAAGCGGCGCAGAGTATCGAGATATAGCTATCCTGTATCGTACCAATGCCCAGTCACGTGCACTTGAGGAAAGCCTGATAATGGAAGGCTTGCCGTATAATGTGGTGGGTGGAACGAATTTCTACTCACGTCGTGAGATCAAGGATATCCTGTCATATCTGAAGACGATCGATAACGGCAGGGATGATCTGGCCTGCAAGCGTATCATAAACATACCCAAGCGTGGGATAGGCGCCACCAGCGTTCTGAAGATCCAGGAGTATGCGGATAACCACGGCATGAGTTTCTACGAAGCCGCCTGCAATGCATCATCCATCGAGAGCCTCGGCCGAAGTGCATCGAAGCTTACCCCTTTTGTGAATACCATCAGGGTACTCAAGGCCAAGAACGGCGAACTGAGTCTGACCGATCTCTTCGATGATCTGATGGAGACGATAAGGTATGAGGAATATCTTGAGGAACTGAACGAGGAAGATACGGACGATCGTATCGCAAACATTGATGAACTTCGAAATTCACTCGTGCAGTATGAGGAGAAAGCCGACGAGCCCACGCTCTCGGGATTCCTTGAAGAGGTGGCTCTGTTTACGGATATCGATGGTGTCGATGATGATGATAACAAGATACTCCTCATGACACTTCATTCAGCCAAGGGGCTGGAGTTTAAGTATGTGTATATCGCAGGCATGGAGGATGGAGTATTTCCGAGCACCATGACGATCATTTCGGATGACCGCTCAGAGATCGAGGAGGAGAGGCGACTGGCTTATGTGGGGATCACGCGTGCCAGAGAGCATCTTACTTTAACTGCAGCCAGATCCAGAATGCTCAGAGGAGAGACACAGCATTTCCCGATCAGCAGGTTTGTCAGAGAGATACCGGAATCGCTCCTCGGGGATAAATTGACCGACAGAGTCAGAGGTATAGAGGATGTACCCAAAGCCCCTAAATACGGCGCATCCGGATCTTCTGTCACAGTGCAGGCGAGGGTTAAGCCAACAGTACAGATAGGTACACGGGAACAATCCAAACCGTATATTTTGCAGGCTACCCAAAGTGCGGCAAGCATCATGAAGAAATCACAGAGTTCTACGGGAGGCGGGCTTGAATACGGGGTTGGTGACCGTGTCGGTCATGCAAAATACGGCGAAGGTACGGTTCTTGAGATCAAGCCCGGGCCTAAGGATTATCAGGTAACGGTATCCTTTGACGGAGCCGGTCAAAAGATAATGTATGCAGGGTTTGCGAAGCTTAAAAAGCTGTGATAAAATCATAGATACACAGGAACTTAAGTTGTCATCGGAGGTGATCATATGACAAAAGCGGAGATTCTCGAAAAGATAGAAGACATCTATGAGAGCGCGGGCAGTAAGCTTCCCGATATCGAGATGTTGAATACCCTCAGTAAGTTCATTAAGAAAGAAAAAGAAGAAGAGGAAGAAGCAGCCAAGAGTTCGGCTGTCATCTGGGTGTTCGCGATCGTAGGCGTTATCGTGGTTGTTGCCTGCGTAGCATACTTCGTATACAGATATTTCGAACCCGATTATCTTGAGGACTTTGAAGACGACTTCGATGATGAGTTCGATGACTTCGATGACGAGTTCTTTGAGAAAGACGAAGATTGATCTGTAATACTTTAATAGCGTTCATTAGAGGCATCTGGATATCCGATTCAGATGCCTTAATCATTTTTATGGGAACAAAGAGAATACTTATATCATGAAAAAAGGAACGGAAAAAATCGGAAAAGTCATACGCACGGACTATCCGAACAAAGGAATCGTGATGACGGATGAGGGACCTGTGAGAGTAGCCTGTGCGCTTCCCGGTCAGACGATAAGGTGTGTGATCAAGAAAACTAGGAACGGATCTGCTGACGGGATCCTTCGCGAGATAGTGGAGAGGTCTCCGGATGAAGTCGAAGCAACCTGTCCGCATGCAGGCATATGCGGTGGCTGTCTGTATCAGACATACCCATACGAGAGTGAGCTGGAGATCAAAGAAGGACAGGTCAGGAGGCTGTTGGAACCGGTACTTGCGGAGCAGGGTGTCCCGTATGAGTTCGAGCATATACTGGCAAGCCCCGTATCTGACGGATACCGGAATAAGATGGAGTATTCGTTCGGAGATTCATATAAGGGAGGCCCGCTGGCTCTGGGTATGCACAGGCGCGGAAGCATGTACGATATCGAGACCGTAACGGGATGCCGGATAGCCGATGCGGACTACGGACTGATCATAGAGCATACGCTTGAATACTTCGGCAGCAGACAGGTGATGTATTATCACAAGGTGACACATGAGGGATATCTCAGACATCTGCTGGTGAGACGCACCCGCAGCGGAGAGATACTGATCGCTCTCGTGACTTCGAGTCAGGAACCGGTGATGAGCGGAGTGACCACATCCGATCTGATCTCCGGGTACCGCGATATGCTTCTGGCTCTGGAAGAGGCAGGGGCCATAACCGGACAGATACATGGTATCCTACATATCATCAATGATTCGGTGGCCGATGCCGTAAAAGCTGACCATATAGATGTGCTGTACGGAGAAGAGTTTATCACCGAGAAACTGTGCGGGCTCGAATTCAGGATATCGACATTTTCTTTTTTTCAGACGAACACATACGGCGCGGAGGTGCTGTACGGAAAGGTCAGGGAGTATGCCGAGTCAGTCCTGACCGAGGAGGACGGAACCATATACGATCTGTACTCCGGAACCGGAACGATCGCACAGATCATGGCGGGCGGGCGCGACATCACAGGTAATTCACCGGCATCCGGCGGACGCCATGTCACCGGTGTCGAGATCGTAGATGAAGCCGTGGAAGCCGCACGCGCCAATGCAGCCAAGAACGGTCTGGATAACTGTACCTTCATCGCAGGTGATGTGTTGAAGGTCCTCGATGACCTGACTGAGAAACCCGCGCTCATCATACTGGATCCCCCGCGTGAAGGTATTCATCCCAAGGCCCTGCCGAAGATCCTCTCATACGGCGTGGATCATATCATATATGTGTCCTGTAAGACTACATCCCTGGCCCATGACCTGGAAGCTTTCCTGGCAGCCGGATACGTCGTTACCAGGCTCTGCCCTGTAGACCAGTTCCCACGCACGGGGAATATTGAAGTCTGTTGCTTGCTTGAACAATTAAAATCCGCAAAGGAGCATATTGAAATCACAATCGATGCTGAGGATTACTATAGGATCAAGGATTCTGAGAAGAAACAGGATGAGTAAGTAATCGGATTGAAACAATCCACAAATAGTCCGGAGAAAGAGGTTTATTATGAAAGTGGAAATGGACAAGGATTTCAGAGGAAATGCATATATCGTTCACAATGACGAGGTGATTTTGAGTTACAGCGGTGGATTTTCCGATATGGCGAATGAGATACCGAATACGCTTAATACCAGATTTGCAACTGCATCCATGAGTAAGACATTTGTTGCCGTGGGGATCCTTCAGCTGATCGAAGCTGGGAAACTGAGATTTGAAGATACTCTTGGAGCTATCCTTGATATCGATCTGAAAAGCATTGATCCGGGTGTCACAGTGAAGCAGCTTTTGAACCACACTTCCGGCGTTCCGGATTATTTCGATGAGTCAGTCATGGATGATTACGAGGCGCTTTGGACAGATTATCCTAATTACAGAATTAGACATAATAAGGACATGCTCCCGCTGTTTATAGAGAAACCCATGATGTATCCCAAGGG
>CAMONC010000111.1 GCA_946620235.1 uncultured Lachnospiraceae bacterium
CGCGAGTGTGACTATCTTGTCCATTGTCTTTTCCATAATATTCCTCCGCTGGTTAATTTTCTTCCCGATCTACGGGTCATGCCCGTGGTCAGGAGTTATTTGTTCTCAAATATGATATAAGCGAGACCGTCCATGTTTTCGGTGACCTCGATCGCCTTTTTGGAGACAGGCTCGACACCGTCGGAGATGTAGAGCACCTTACCCGGAAATGTTACCCTGCCGGTCTCATCCGTGATCAGAACACTGAGTGTATCGGCTTTTTCGATCGATCCGAGATCTGTCTGCGTCTGATCCTTTACCGATTTCACTGATATCTTCACAAGATCGGAAGCCATGGCTTCATCGAGACTCTCGACCACGAACCGCCTGGAATTGAATCCCGAATAATCTTCGTCAGTAGAATAATCTATGACGCATGTCAGTATTCCTTCCTCACACTTGACCTCACCTGCGGCGATCTTATCTCCCGCATGATCGAAGTTGTAGTCTCTGATCTCCTCGTCCATCATGGTCTTCAGACCATCCACACTGTATAGGCTCTCGTCCCATTCTCTGACTATCGTGGCGGTAACGGACCCGTCCTTATGGATCTCACGTCCGGATACCTGTACTTCTCCTTCAGATCCGCAGGATGTCAGAGCCGCAAGTATCAGTACGGCAGCTGCCGACATATTAATGATTCTTTTTCCAAAACTATTCATATCACACCTATGAGGGCCTGATCAGCCCCATTATGGTCTCTATCTCCGCCCCGTTATCGGGAGCTTCCTCGATCTTGGTATGTGTTCCCTGAGCATCTACCTGAGCTATCTGTCCGGCCAGCCCCTTCGGTCCTTTTTCGATCATGTAGTATCCGATTGCACCGGCATGCTCTGTGATGTATATGCGCAGCGGACTGCCTTCCTGGGTGTATTTTTCGGGCAGATCGACACGTGTGATGATCAGGTCGTCCTCTATCTGCAGGCTCATGACGGCTATATCATCCTCGGAATAGGGCGGACGTATATTCGCAGGATAAACATGCCTGTATGCGTCCAGCACATATTTCTCCTTGCCGAGCTTCAGATCCGACAAAACCTTTGATGGATCCTCAAACAGTGCTTTCGGCAGATACTCCCGGCTCATCTTTACATGAGCGATCGCATGGAGCTGCTGTTCGGTCAGCTGTACACTCGTGCCCTGCGCCTGTGGATTGTTTGCACCGGCTTTGTAACGCTTATCCACCAGGTCGATCAGATTCTCGTTCAATACAAATCCCTTGGTAAAAGGATTGATCGCTATCTGCGAAACCTCGCCCGGATTATTCTTGAGCATGATGATGATATTTTTAAACGGCAGGTTCATGATCGCCGACGGTCTCTTGTCCTGAGGTATCTGCTCTGCCGATGTGAAAACGGGAAAGACCTTCGTACCGTCGCTCTTCGCCAGCAGGCACACCTTCGGCTGGTGGTCTTTATCTATGGGCAGCGGCTTGCCCGCTTTCGCAGCCTCCCTGATCTCATCGGTGATCTCCGCGGGAGCTTCGGCGGGAACCAGCACCATGCTGTTCTCAAGCTCAGTCATGAATGCAGCGAAATCATTATTATCCTGTGTATCCGAAAACTTGTCAGCCAGGGCATCCAGGTGTGATCTGTTCATTTTTTCTCCTTCTTCCGGCATAAATCAGGTCGGTCATCTGAGCCAGTATGATGGCCACAAACATAAGTGCACATCCGAGTATTTCGCGTCCCGTCATAAACTGATGCAGGATGATCGCACCCGCTATAACGCTGGTAACGCTCTCCAGACTCATGATCAGGCTCGCCAGTGTCGGATCGACATCACGCTGTCCCAGTATCTGCAGGGTATACGCGATTCCGCAGCTGCATGCTCCGGCATAGATTATCGCACCCTTGCACTGGCCGATCGTCACCCATGACGGATTCTCCGCAAATGCCATCACGACAGCCGAGAGTATCGAGCACACTCCGAACTCTATCGCCGCCATCGCTATTCCATTTGCAGTGGGCACATATCTGTCCACCGTCAGTATCTGTATCGCAAAAAAGAACGCGCATGCAAGCAGCAGCATATCCTCGGGCTTAAGAGCCATCCGTTCCCTGATGCACAGCAGATATAATCCCACTGCTGCCAGACCCACACTGATCCATACGTTCAAATGGATCTTCTTATGAATGAAGATCCCGAGGATCGGTACCAGGATGATATACATCGCTGTTATGAATCCGCCCTTGCCTGCCGATGCGGTCTTAAGTGCTATAGTCTGCAGGTTGGTCGCGATGAACAGCAATACACCGCTCAGTATGCCGCCTGTCACTGTACTGCGATCGAAGACATGCAGATACACGGACAATGACTCATCTTCGGCAGCGTTCTGCTGTCTTGCAGCCAGATACCGGGCTATGAGTATGACCGGTATGAGTACCAGTGAACCGAGTGCACATCTGACCGCATTGAATGTGAACGGTCCGATAAACTCCATACTGGCAGCCTGCGGAACAAATGATATCCCCCATACTATGGAGCATATCAGCAGATATATCATGTTTCTTATGCGGGCAGCGCTCATGAGACAGGCTCCGTAATCTCTCCGCTCATCACTTAAGTGCCTCGCAGAAGTATTCCTTGAACTCGGTATAACCCTGAGCCGTCAGCTGTTCCTTCTGGAACTTGCGGTTCTTATTCATGCGCACCACGAGGACCTGACGCCCATCCGCACGCTCAGTTTCGGCGCTCTTAAGGGCCTCGTTCAGTTTATCCGAAGGGAGACCCTTCTCTATAAGATATGCACACTTTGCATCCGAGCCGGGAACCTTAAACCCGCTCTCCATCAGTAGAAGAACGATACGCTCGAATCCTATCGAGAAACCGCATGCGGGAACTTCCTGTCCTGTAAACATGCCGACCATCTTATCATATCGTCCGCCGCCACCGCAGCTTCCGCCGAACTCAGGCATGGCTATCTCGAATATCGTGCCCGTATAGTAACTCATTCCTCGCACCAGAGTGGGATCGAATACCAGCCGGTAATGATCTCCTCCCACAGCGCGAACGGATGAGATGATCTCTCTGAAGCTGTCGGCCACACCGGCATCGAGCAGATCTCCCAGACTGTCGATCGCATACTCCACGGGATCCTCAGCCTTCTCCATGGCCTCGAACAGACCGATGTATTTATCTACGCTGTCAGATGCATATCCCGCATCCAGCAGTTCGCTGCGTACACCGTCCCTGCCGATCTTATCCATCTTGTCAAGAATGATGAAGACTTCATCATATGATGCTTCATCAAAGCCGCATGCAGCAGCCATACCCTTGAGGATACGTCTGTCGTTGATACGGATCTCAAAGCCCTTGAAACCTATACGTCCGAGTGTGGTCGTAGTCGCAAGGATCAGCTCTATCTCGGCCAGGTTCGATGCATCGCCGAGTATATCTATATCACACTGCATGAACTGTCTGTAACGGCCGCGCTGAGGTCTGTCGGCACGCCATACATTACCCATCTGCAATGCCTTGAAAGGATTCGGCAATTCTGCCGCATGATTCGAGTAAAAACGTACGAGCGGAACGGTCAGGTCATATCTGAGGCCGCCGTCGGCGAGGTCATTTTCTTCTTTTGCCTCATCCAGTCGAAGCTTCTCTCCGCGCTTCATGATCTTGAAGATCAGTTTCTCATTCTCTCCGCCTGCCTTGCAGTTTAAGTTATCCAGACTCTCCACGCATGGTGTCTCGATCTGGGTAAAACCGAACTCCGCATATGTGGATCGTATGATCCCCATCACATACTCGCGGATCGCCATCTCCTCAGGCAGTATATCCTTCATCCCGGTCACGGGCTTCTTATTCAGCTTAACAGCCATGATATAACGTCGCTCCTGTCCATTTTACTTATTCTTACAAAAGAGCATAAACATCCCAAAATAATGTATACACTAAAAAAATATATTATCTCAAAATGGGGAAATTATCAAGAAGTGATGCCTATAGATCATGGATCGCGAGAAGCGCCTGTCTCTATAGATCGCGGATCGCGAGAAGCGCCTCCCGCCTACTGATCGCCTACTGCGTGGATGATCTCGGGAAGCAGCTGCTTCTTACGGCTCATGACGTGAGGCATATCATATATATTGCTGCCGACAGACTGATAAGGCAGATGTCTGTTACCCCTGTGATCGGTACATATCAGAGCGCTGTGCTCATGTATGACATCGGTGATCATAAGCACTGCCCAATCCAGGCCCTGCATCTTTCTCACCTCATCCAGAGCTGTGCGGTATTTGTCCGAATAATCTTGAATATCGTTCAGCGTCGTGACCTCGCACTGACCGATACCGATCTTAACTCCGCTCTCGATATATGTCTTGAAATCGGCGGAAATAGCGGACTTGGGTTCCTTGTCCTTAAGGCCGCCGACCCTGGAGAACATGGAGAGACCGTACTCCTCCGCATCCACTCTGCATATGGATGCCAGAACATGCGCAGCTACCGCATCATCTCCGGTAGTGGTGGGACTTCTTAAGATGAGAGTATCCGACAGGATACCTGTCAGAAGCACCTTCGCCATGACCGGGTCGGGGGTACGGTTATTCCTGATATACTGCTGGTAAACTATGGTACATGTGCTGCCCAGCGGTTCGGCACATATGAATATCGGCTGCTCGGTCTTAATGGCATCAAGCCTGTGATGATCTATAATTCCGACGATGTTGGCTGTCTCTATGCCGCGGATACTCTGACCGGGTTCGTTGTGATCCACCAGTATCACATTGTGTCTGGGAGCACGCAGGAAGCAGCGTCTCGTCACATAGCCGACATATTTTTCATCATCATATACAGCCAGGCCTCTCTTGCTGGAACTCTGGAGCAGAGATCTGGCCTCGTCAAAAAGCTCATCTACAGCCACACCGTCCTCCTGCTCGGTCATGATCTGTCTGACCGCAGGTATCTCAGTGATCTTACTGTCCCCTGACAGTTCCTTCATGGTCCAGTTGGTTATATCATCTACGGATAGCAGACCGTAGAACTCGTCATTATCATAGACGGGGATCACGCTGGGGCTGGTCTTCTCATATATGGCGGCTACGGCTGTCAGCGGATCATTGGCATTGATCCTGTGATCAGTGGTCAGCATGACATCGCTTACCCTCGGATAGATGTCCCTCTTATATGCCGGTATATCTATATCGAGCTGCTCCAGAACGCTTCGCGTACTGTCGGAGAGATGACCGCATCTGACGGGTATGTATGTATTATCGGGATCCTGCAGATTCATCAGCCCCGCATAGCCGTAAGCGCTGCACACGCTGTCCAGATCCGGGTTCTTATGTCCTGTCACATATACTGTTCCCATCAGAGCTTATATCCTCCGTTATTATGCTTTACGTTTATTGCACGAAAGCAGTCACTCATATACATTCACTTAGTTATTATATCCGTATCGGGCGGTTTTGCCTATCACACCGGCACGGTAATCTACCCCCGGCTGTCAACCGGCAGTATCACGGGATGTATGGTCAGTTGGTTCGGTATACACACCGCCCACACATAGTGCCCGAGCCCTTCGGAATGAAGGTATGCATCCACTCCGTCTACGTCAAAACCGGTCATTATCTCCGCCAGACCTTCTCCGGTATATTTCGCATAAGCTTCCTTGCGTGTCCATATATGACAGAATGCCTCGGGATCTATGCAGATGCCGTTGTAGAAATCCGTCTCCTCTTCCAGTGTTGGTGTTCTCATGCAAAATGATAACTCACGCGGGGTAAATTCTTTTCTCGCAACGCTGTAGAGGCTGGACCTTTTTCTGGTGCTGTCTATATCACATCCGGTTTCGGCACCGGATACCGAGCACATGACCGCTCCCTGCGTATGTGAGAAAGAAAAGTGAATATCTCTCCTGCCGGAAAAATATGGTTTGCCGTGCTCCGTAGTATCATACTTAAGTTCATCCCAAATATCCTGATCCTCTGTGTCATATCCGATATCCTCAAGCCCCAGGATCAGCAGTCCGAAAGCCATGACCGACTGTCTCTTCACTGCGGGATTAGTGAGCTTATCTACATGCTCCCTGCGAAAAGCAGGCAGACGTGAATATATACTGTCATAAGTATAAAGAGGATCCACAGCCCTGCGCACCTGAGACTCGGATGCTATGGTGTCATGGTTATAGGCTATATATACTTTCAGATAATCGGGGGTAAGAGCCCGTGGAGAAACAGCTGTCATAAACTAAAAACCCAGTATCATCGATACTATCGGCAGTGTGACAACCGACAGCACCGTGGTGAGTGCGACTCCGCGTGATGCCAGCTCGGCATTGGAGTCATGTGTCTGCGCAAGCATGGCTGTCATGGAACCGACCGGAGTACCAAGCATTATAACACACACTCCGACGAAAAGTGCTGAAGCTCCGGTGAGTTTGATCAGCAGCACGCCCACTATCGGGATCAGCAGAAGCTTCAGCCCCGAAAAGATGAGAAGTCTGACATCCGTGCACATATCACGCAGCTTCATATCGGCCATCGAAGCTCCGATAACTATCATCGAAAGAGGTGCGGTCAGATTGCTTAAATAGGTGACCGTGGATTCGATAAACTTCGGAATGGGTACACGGGTCAGATATATGATGATAGTGAGTATGCTCGCTATCATGCCGATGTTGAAGATTTTCTTGAGAGTATCTGATACAGAGGGGTGTGAAGAGGACGTGTGTGTGTTGCATTTCTCCGGTGCAGTCCGGCCGGCATTGATCCCGGGCGCGATGCTCGTAGTCGCACTGCTTGTTGTCGGGGCGTTTTCTTCCGGTGTGATCCCCGTCTTGCAGATATCTGCCCGGTCGCGGTCCATCATCACATATGCATATGTATATATAAGGATATTATACGGGATAGTAAAAAGAGATGCATAAAGCATCGCTTCAGAACCGAACATCGCACTCACGAGAGGAAATCCCATAAAGCCGATGTTTGAGAAAACAGTCATATTCTGATATGTCCCGCGCTGCCCGAGAGGCACACGCAGAACTCTCGTGAGTACCCAAGCGAGAATGATCAGGATCACATACACGATCAGGATCAGGCCAAACGTCCTGGCCAGTTCCATGCCCTGAATCGTGTTCTCCTTGTTGATGGATGCCGCCAGCACCATCGCCGGATTGGCGGCATTAACAACCACGGCGGAGAGAGTCTTCACTCCGGTCGTGTTAATCAGTCCGGTTTTCTTAAGTCCGAATCCCACCATCATCAGCAGGAAGAGGATGATCATCTGTTGCAAAAGAAGCATTGGGGCTCCGATCTGTGAATCTGCGTAACAACTTCAAAAATTTTAACCCCGTTTAACCCTGTGTGCAAGGGTAAACGGGGTAATTGAATATAAAATGAGGATGTGTGAAACTAAATGCCTTTACTAAACTTTTTCCTATTATATTCCCAGGAAATTATATGCAGAACCAAGCGGGTCAGCTACAGCAGTACCATCAAAGAACTGGGATGTGCCGTTAGGCAGAGTTGCTTCATAGGAAACAGTAGGCCCTGCACCTGCACCAGTAGTATAGGTTTTTCTGATGGTGCCCTGAGAACTGGTTACGGTAAAATCACCTCCCGAAATTGTAGCAGTACCGTTTCCGCTAAGAGCCCAACCAATATCCCTTAAGCTTGCAACCTGAGATACGTTATTATTCTCATCTGTCAAAGAAAATGGCAACGAATACGACCCCGGATTATATATCGTTAATGTACCTCCGGCATATACTCCGGATAGTCCGCCTGTCAGTGCATTTGTTGACGAATCATATGTGGATGAATTAGTCGACGAAGATCCGCCACCTGACGCGGATGCGGTCTGGGTGTTGCTGACTGTGCTGACAACAGTTCCAGCAGCTCCGCC
>CAMONC010000112.1 GCA_946620235.1 uncultured Lachnospiraceae bacterium
TGGATGCAGCCGAAAAGGCATACACCTACATCCGCGATGCGGTCAGCAAGCGTTTCGGCGATCAGATCACCAGATATCAGAGTTATCTGGACAGCACAAACGTAGCCATTACCAAGAACGGTACCAGATCCACCCGTCTCGAGCTCATCGAAGCCAGACTCGAGGAGCAGCAGTCCACATTCAAGGAGCTCCAGGAGGAGAACGAAGGCATCGATATGACGGAAGTTGCCGTACTGCTGACAGCAGCCGAGACTACCTACGATGCAGCCCTTATGGCTACGGGCAAGATCATGCAGAACAGCTTGATAAATTACATCTAAAATTGTATATTTTTATATATAAATCTTTTGGGAGGGTACAGCTATGCAAATGTTAACACGAGCTTTTGGCGAGATCGAGATCGATGAGTCCAAAGTTATCAATTTCCCCGGCGGAATCATAGGTTTCCCCGATTTACAGCATTTCGTACTTCTGTATGATGAAGATCAGGGCAGCAATACGGTTAAGTGGCTTCAGTCCGTTGAGGAACCCGGATTTGCTATGCCGGTCATCAGTCCTTTGATCGTTAAGGATGACTATAATCCTTCGGTTGATGATGAACTTCTCAAGCCTCTCGGCGAGATGAACGATGATGATATGATAGTGCTGGTAACCATGACCATTCCTCACGAGATAGAGAAGATGACCGTCAACCTGAGAGGTCCCGTTATAATCAATTCGGCTACATGCAAGGGCTGCCAGATAATCATAGACAGCGACGAATATAAGGTTAAATATCCTATCTATGACAAGCTCGCCGAAGCCAAGAAGCAGAAAGAGGGGTGATCGGAATGCTCGCATTATCACGTAAAAAGAACGAAGCGCTGATCATCAACAACAACGTGGAAATAACGATCCTTGAAGTCAAGGGTGATCAGGTAAAAGTAGGTATTGAAGCTCCCCGCGAGATACCGGTATACCGTAAAGAAGTATATCTGCAGATCCAGGAAGCAAATAAGGAGTCCGCAGACGTTGAGAATGCAGTTGATGCTCTCAAGAGTCTGGGCTTCTGAGAACCTATCCGTCACATACACAGAATGGGTTAATATCCAATATTGTAAGATTGTGCAAGACAGGGCACCGTGTTTCGGTGCTCTGTTGTATTTTCCGGACCGGCTACACATCGAGTTTTTCGGTTTTAAGATGCCACGGGATATGTTATACTTTTTTTCTATGGAAAAAGAAATCGATGAAGCCAGTCTGAACCGGTATCTGACGATCCTGGAGGACTCTCTGGCAAAAAAGAATAAAGCCCTCGACGCACTCTCCGAAATGTGCGGCAAACAGGAGGAGGCCATATGCGGCGAGAAGCTGGATGTGGATACCTACAATACAGTCACGGAGATGAAGGGCGACCTCATTGAGAATCTGAATAAACTCGATGACGGTTTTGCGGCGCTGCATGACAGGGTCTTTCCCGTGATCAGCAAGGAACCGAAGCGGTATGCCGATCATATACGCAGAATGCAGGACCTGATCGCCGAGATCTCGGAGAAGACCATATTGATAGAAGCGTCGGAGAGACGTCTTCAGGCACGTCTGGACAGGCTGGCGGCGGCCGGCAGACCCTCTGCCGGACCTGCGCATGTTTCACCCGGAACTGCGGCACAGAAATACCACAATACCATGAATGTTACAGGTTCCGTAACATCCGTTTTTGTTGACAATAAGAGAAAGAAATGAGGAGCGATATGAATAAGGACATCTCGTTAAAAGGCAGAAATTTCCTGAAGCTGATGGATTATGAACCGGAGGAGATCCTGTATCTCGTGGATCTGGCTGCCGAGCTCAAAGACCAGAAGAAGCGTGGGATCGCACACGATACTCTGCGCGGCAAAAACATTGCTCTGATATTTGAGAAGACCAGCACCAGAACCCGCTGTTCCTTTGAAGTGGCCGGATACGATCTCGGTATGAACGTGACTTACCTTGACCCCGCATGCTCTCAGATCGGGCGTAAGGAGTCGATCGCCGATTCGGCGAGAGTGCTCGGCCGTATGTATGACGGCATAGAGTACAGAGGATACGGCCAGGAGATCGTTGAGGAGCTTGCGAAATATGCCGGCGTTCCCGTATGGAACGGTCTGACGAACGAGTTTCATCCGACACAGATGCTGGCTGACCTTCTGACCATGCGTGAGCATCTCGGAAACCTGGATAACATCCGTTTCGTATATATGGGTGATGCCCGTTATAATATGGGAAATTCACTGATGATCACAGGAGCAAAGCTCGGATTTGACTTCGTGGCCTGCACTTCTCCGAAATACTATCCCGATGAGAAACTGGTCAAATATGCACGTGATGTGGCGTCGAAGACAGGTGCGACGATCACTTTGACGGATGATGTGGAATCCGCATGCCGCGGTGCCGACGTCATCTATACGGATGTGTGGGTATCGATGGGAGAGCCTGAGGAAGTCTGGGCCGAAAGGATCAAAGAACTTAAACCTTATCAGGTCAGACAGAGCTGCTTTGATAATGCTTCCGAGCGCGCGATATTCATGCATTGTCTGCCCGCATTCCACGATCTGAACACCGCTGTCGGACGTCAGGTTTATGAGAAATTCGGACTTTCAGAGCTCGAAGTGACCAATGAGGTATTTGAGGGACCGAGATCGGTGGTATTTGACGAAGCCGAGAACCGCATGCATACGATCAAGGCCGTGATGAAGGCAACACTGGGCGGCTGATTTGTCTTTTCATTTTTATTTTACTTAAGGAGATACCGGGATGTATGACTATTTTCCGACGGATTCGGATTATATACGCGTATACGGAAGGACACTGAGGCAGAATCCGCTGCCTCTGTTCTGGACTGCGAGCGGTATTGAGTTCGATACCGATTCTACCGAGGCTTATGCTGATATCGAATGTCACTATACATCAATGGAAATGTACCTGCGCGTGGAAATTGACGGATTCTGCGTGCAGAGATTCATGGTTTCGAAAGGACGGAATGAGATCTGTATGTTCCGCGGATTTCCTGCCGATGAGCTTAAGACGGTGCGCCTGATCATCGAGGCACAGCCTATGGCCGATGATACATCAAGACGTCTGCTGATACACCGCATCAGTACAGATCGTGTACTTCAGCCCATTACTCCGAAGTCATGCAGGATCGAGTTCATCGGCGATTCGCTCACCAGCGGTGAGGGGCTGACCGGGACTTCCAATATAAAGGAATGGTGCCCGGGCATATTCGGACTGAGCGGACACTATGCGTTGCAGATAGCAGAGCATTTCGATGCCGAGTATTCGATTGTTTCCCAGAGTGGATGGGGTGTATATTGCGGATGGGATAATGATATCAGACATGCTATTCCCCGGTACTACACTCAGGTATGCTGTGTTCTCACAGACCCGGAAAACGCTACGCTTGGCGCGCAGGAAGAGTGGGATTTTTCATCATGGCAGCCCGATCTGATCATAGTCAATCTCGGTACGAATGATGGTGGTGCGACCGAGGCGCCCGAGTGGATAGATGCGGAGACGGGGATCGCTCATAAGCAGATGCCCGTTCAGGGCAGAGAGTGGGATCAGAGCTCGAGATCGAGATTTGAGAATGCAGTCTTTGACTTCCTGAAACTGATCAGAAAGTGCAACCCGGCCTCATATATCCTGTGGGTATATGGAATGTGCGGACCTCTGATGGAGCCTTATATCATGGAAACCATCGAGCGCTATAAGGCTGAAACCGGGGACGCGCGCGTGTGGTACCAGACGCTGCCCGAGTGTCCCGAATCCGAGCAGGGAGCACATGCCCATCCCGGAGCGAAGAATCATACCGAAGTTGCGGGGATCATCATTCAGGAAATAGAGCGTAAAGGCGTGTTATAAGACAGGAAAGGATCGGCACAGAAACATGATATCACCAATAGTTATTGAAGTTTTTCTATTTGTAGTGGGACTGCTCTGTCTGGTAAAAGGCGGAGACTGGTTTGTTGACGGGGCCTGCGGCATAGCACACAGATTCAATATGCCGGAGATCCTGATCGGAGCGACGGTAGTATCCATCGGAACCACCATCCCCGAAGTAATGGTTTCATCGACAGCGGCACTGACGGCCGGAGCGAGCGATATGGCATACGGCAACGCGATCGGATCGATCATATGTAATACAGCGCTTATTGCCGCCCTTACGATGACATTCAGGCCGGCATCGGTTGAGAAGCAGTCGTTGAAGCTGCCCATAGCATTCTTCTTCGGTGCAGCGGCGCTGTATATCGGTGTGGCATACGCGACCGGGTTTTTCTCCAGGACCGTGGGTGTCATCCTGCTCGCGATCTTCGTTGCATATATGATCCTGTGTGTGAAGCAGGCTCTTGCAGCTAAAAACGGGAATGACAGGTCAGTCCGGATCGACGGCACGGAGGAGAGAGCTGACACCATAGGTCTTACCGAGACTCCCGTGAACCCCGATGACAGCCGCATGACCGATGATTATGTGGAAAATGTGTTACGCCCGCAGCAGAATGAAACAAAGGAACTCGCACTGAACATCGGCCGCCTGATCCTGGGAGCAACCGTGATCGCCGTAGGTGCACACCTGCTCGTCGATAACGGTACTCTGATCGCAGAGGCAGCAGGCATCCCACAGTCGGTCATCGCACTGACCTTCGTTGCACTGGGAACATCGCTTCCCGAACTGGTAACCGCCATTACGGCCCTTATTAAGGGGCACAGTGACCTAAGCCTCGGCAACGTCATCGGAGCAAACCTCTTTAACCTGGTGCTGGTGAGCGGTCTGGCCGTGACGCTGGCTCCTTTCCATATTCCGGTTGAAAAGACGATAGCGGGAGTCAATGCTTCGCTTGTAGTGGACATTCCCGTGATGGTAGCCGTGATGCTCATCATGTGTCTGCCCGCCCTTATCAAGGGGCGCATATATCGTGCGCAGGGCGTGACCCTGCTCGCAATCTACGCAGCTTATGTAGTATTTCAGTTTGCTTAAGTGATTTTTTGGGAGGAAAGAACATGAAAAAAAGAATTATCGGATTACTCATGGCGTTCACACTCGCCAACAGCGTGATCATGCTGACAGGATGCGGTTCATCCGCAGCTGACCAAGGAGATATGGATCATCTCGCCCGTGTAAAGGCAGGCGGTAAGCTGATCATCGCAATGGAGGGGCAGTGGTCCCCCTGGACATATCATGATGAGTCGGGAGAACTCGTCGGATATGATACCGAAGTAGGTAAAGCTATAGCAGAAAAACTCGGTGTACAGGCTGAGTTTGTGGAAGGCGAATGGGACGGACTCTTCACCGGACTCGATGGCGGACGTTACGACTGCATCATCAACGGAGTGGAGATCACCCCCGAGAGAATGGAGAAGTACGATTTCTCCGCGCCTTACGGATATATCAAGACAGCATTGGTGGTATCGGATTCAAACACCGACATCACGACATTCGAAGACTTGGACGGAAAAGTAACCAGTAATTCGCTGGGTTCAACATATGCAGATCTCGCAGAGAAGTACGGAGCATCCGTACGAAATGTGGATACTCTGTCTGAGACCATCGACATGGTCATATCGGGCAGGGCTGATGCCACACTCAATGCCGAGCTCTCTTTCTATGATTACCTGACAGAGCATCCTGACGCACAGTTCAAGATCGTGGCACTCACAGATGACGCATCCGAAGTATCCATCCCTCTGGTTAAGGGCGAGGATAACGATACACTTCGTGCGGCTATTGATCAGGCTATCCTGGAACTGGCTAATGAAGGCAAGCTCTCGGAACTTTCTCAGAAGTATTTCGGGACAGACATATCGCACAACTAGAAAACAGGTAAAGACAGATGAGTGACAGACTTGTTGATATCCTGTTGACATCCTTTACCAAGATACTCATACCCGGCATCAAAGTCACCATACCGCTTACGGTACTCTCTTTTGCGGTGAGTCTGGTGCTGGGACTTCTTCTTGCGCTTGTTCTGGTTGCGAAGATCCCGGTACTTAAGACCATTGCATTTATATACATATGGATCTTCCGCGGTACGCCTCTGATAGTTCAGCTTTTTATCATCTTTTTCGGCCTGCCCGGACTGGGTATCATGATAGAAGCTTTTCCGGCGGCCGTGCTGGCGTTTGGCTTGAATCTGGCGGCTTACAATGCGGAGGTTTTCCGCTCGGCGATCGACGCGATCCCGACAGGCCAGATGGAGGCCGCATATATGGTGGGACTGTCGTATCCACAGGCGATGACGAGGATCGTGCTTCCGCAGGCTTTTAAGATAGCTTTTCCGAGTCTTTTCAATAACCTGATCAGCCTGCTGAAGGACACTTCGCTTGCATCGAGTATCACGGTAGTCGAGCTTTTCACTTCCGCACAGCAGATCGCAGCGAGGACATATGAGCCTTTTGCATTGTATTGCGAAGCAGCGCTCATATATCTGGTGTTCTCGACGGTGCTTACATGGCTGCAGAGCTGGTTGGAGAGCAAGCTGGTATGGAAGTCACGGGATGATAAAAATATGACCGCCAAGGGACGTACGAAGTCCATGGTGGGATTGTGAGAATAGAGAGTTAGAACTCCCGCAGCTACGGTGATACGGACGTACGGGAGGTCGTATAGAGGAGATACTGTGCTTACAGTCAGTGATTTACACAAGAGCTTCGGAGACAGCGAGATACTCCGGGGCATAGATATAGAGATCGAAAAGGGCGAGGTCATTGCCGTGATCGGGCCTTCGGGTTCAGGCAAGACGACGATGCTTAGGTGCATTTCTTTTCTCGAAAAAGCCGATTCGGGCAGGATGGAGTTTAAATGCTGCGATGATGAGGCTAAGGTGGAAACGTATGATATGCATCACGCTTCCCCGGCTGAGATCAGGAGAATCAGACGTCATATGGGATTTGTATTCCAGAGCTTCAACCTTTTCCAGAACAGGACCGCTCTCGGAAATGTAATGGAGGGACTCGTCACCGGACTTAAGATGAATAAGTCCGAGGCGGAGGAGATATCCCGCAAGATGCTTGCGAAGGTGGGGCTGGCCGAGAGGGCGGACTATTATCCCGGCGAGCTTTCGGGCGGGCAGCAGCAGAGAGTTGCGATCGCCAGAGCGCTTGCGCTTGATCCCGATATCATGCTTTTCGATGAGCCGACCAGTGCACTTGATCCCGAACTTACACGGGAAGTGCTGGATACCATTCGCGAGCTTGCATCTGAGGGAACTACGATGCTGGTGGTTACACATGAGATGAACTTTGCAAGAGAAGTAGCCGGAAGAGTGCTGTTCATGGAGGACGGAGTGATAGTCGAGCAGGGTGCGCCGGCGCAGATATTTGA
This sequence comes from uncultured Lachnospiraceae bacterium, assembly GCA_946620235.1. Lineage (GTDB taxonomy): Bacteria > Bacillota > Clostridia > Lachnospirales > Lachnospiraceae > XBB2008. The sequence goes on from CAMONC010000112.1 coordinate 7,337, forward strand.
CGCTCCCGAGCAGGAGCGTACACGAGAGTTCCTGAGGAGAGCGAAATGATACGCAACATAGTTTTTGACGTGGGTAAGGTTCTCATAGGCTGGTCACCCGAGGTCAGCATGGATATGATCGGTTTCACCGCAGAGGAAAAGCAGGCCGTGATGCATGCTCTTTTTCGTGACAGGAGTATATGGAACGAAGAGGACCGCGGAGTGAAGACACGTGAGGAGATGTTTGATTTTCTCATGAGTATAGCTCCGGAGATAGAAGACCTGATACGCAGATTCTATGAGAATGCGGTTATCTCTGTAACGCCGATGGACTATAGCCGGGACTGGATCATGGCGCTGCGCGCGGCCGGATACCGTGTATACGTGCTTTCGAACTTCGGTGAATATGCACAGAAGCGTGCGGTCGAGCTCGGTGCGATCAACTTTATGGATCTGCTTGACGGATATATATACTCGTACATGATCCACGAGATCAAGCCGGACAGAGCGATATATGATGCACTGATCGATAAGTACGATCTCGTGGC
>CAMONC010000113.1 GCA_946620235.1 uncultured Lachnospiraceae bacterium
TATCGAAGATGTATCATTGATTTGAGAACAGGTTTCAGTGGATAATCCGGAGAAACGAAGCTTGAGACGGACAGACTGGCTTATATCCGCAAGTACGGTCAGCTGACCGAGGAGGAGTACACCGCAGATGGGATTCGGGTAAAGGGATACATCCGTTCCGGAGGCAGAAATTGAGAAAAGAGTAAGCAACGGATGCGGTTTACACTTGACGAACATAGGTGATATCGGTATAATAGCCAATGGACTTGTGCCGAAATACCGGATTTACGGTCACGGCAACATCCGAATAACCCGCTCAGGTCTGTACGGGTCTGAAGGGAGGGAAATGAAATGAGCAATATTATCGTAAAAGAAAATGAGAGTCTTGACAGCGCACTCAGACGTTTCAAGCGTAGCTGTGCTAAGGCGGGCATCCAGCAGGAGATCCGTAAGCGTGAGCATTATGAGAAGCCCAGTGTAAGACGTAAGAAAAAGTCAGAAGCTGCTAGAAAGCGGAAATATAACTGATAAATAGGACCCTTCCGTTTAGGCGGAAGGGTTTTATAATCAGCGAAAGATTTATGAAGATTATTCTGATCATAGTTATCATAATGGCGGTCATCTGTCTGATATCGTGCATCATCGATACACACAGATTCGTGATACGTAAGTATACGGTCTCTTCGCCGAAGGTACGCAGAGACATGCGCTTCGTTGTGATCGCGGACCTGCATGATAAGAACTACGGAGACCATAACAGGAAGCTTATTGAAGCGATAGATGCAGAGCATCCTGATGCGATCATAGCCGCGGGGGATCTGGTTAACGGTATCGCCGGACATAAGAACAATAACGCCTACGAGCTGGTCAGGGCTTTGGCTGACAGATATCCTATCTATTACGGCGCCGGCAACCATGAGTACAGGCTCAAGATATATCCGGAGCATTACGGTACCATGTGGGCGGATTATGAATCGAAACTTGCCGGGATCGGTATCCGTATGATGGATAATGAGCGAGCGAGGATAGACGAAGCCGGTATAGATATAGCTTCCGTGACGGTGGATCGTCTGTATTATAAGCGTTTCGAGCGTGTGGAGATGACAGCCGATGTCATGAACGATTATCTGGGACAGGCGGACAGGGGTTCATTCCAGATCCTTATCGCCCATAATCCCGAGTACTTTAAAGCCTATTCCGACTGGGGCGCAGATCTGACTGTATCGGGTCATGTACACGGAGGAATAATGAGACTTCCGCTCATAGGCGGGATCGTTTCGCCGAGGCTTTTCAGCTTTCCGAAGTATTCCGGCGGTGAATACGATCGTGACGGACATAAGCTGATCGTCAGCTGCGGGCTCGGCACACATACGATTCATGTGCGGGTGTTCAATCCCGGAGAACTCAGCGTGATAGATGTAAAGAAAATCTGATTAAGGTTTACATAAAATGGCAATACCCGTAACACTTGAGGTTTTTGAGGGACCTCTGGATCTGCTCCTTTACCTCATAGACAAGAATAAAGTAGATATATATGATATCCCGATCGTGACCATCACCGATCAGTACATGGCTTATATCAAGGCCATGGAAGAACGTGACATGAACATCGTGAGTGAGTTCCTCGTCATGGCGGCTACCCTTATTGATATCAAATGCCGTATGCTCCTCCCCAAAGAAGTCAACGAGGAGGGTGAGGAAGAGGACCCCAGAGATGAACTGGTTCAGAAACTCCTTGAATACAAGATGGTCCGCTATCTCTCCGTCGAGCTCAAGGACAGACAACTGGAGTCGGGATATAATCTTTATCATAAGAGAAACATTCCTCCGGAAGTGGCCAGGCATGAGGAACCCATTGACTATGCGGAGCTGATAGGAGACCTTAATCTGTCGATGCTCAATGACATTTTCCAGTCGATACTTAAGCGTCAGGAGGACAAGATCGACCCTGTCAGAAGTTCGTTCGGCAATATCGAGAAAGAAGAGATAGATATATCTCTGAAGGCTACCTACATAGAAGCATACACCCGGGAACACAAGAGATTTTCATTCAGATCGCTGCTTGAGAAACAGGGCTCCAAATCAGAGCTTATCGTGACGTTTCTCGTGGTACTTGAAATGATCCGAATCGGCAAGGTGACCATTGAACAGGAAGAGAACTTTGCTGATATAATCATTACGAATAATGACGATAATAATGAGCGCATCGATCTGGCTCAGATAGGATAGATATGAACAAGAAAAACGCAATGGCAACCCTCGAAGCGATACTTTTTGCGATGGGAGATTCCGTCGACATCATGAGGCTCGCATCCGTGATCGAGGAAGATGTGGAGACCACGAGAAAGTATCTCGAGGAAATGACCGAGAAATATAACAAAGGTAACGGCGGGATCATGCTTGCCTGGTATGATGACGCGGTTCAGTTGTGTACCAAGCCCGAGTTCTATGATGATCTGATCAAGATAGCGACTGCTCCCAAGAGATATTCGCTGACCGACTCGATGATAGAGACGCTGTCGATCGTGGCATACAAGCAGCCTGTCACAAGATCCGAGATAGAACGTATCAGAGGCGTGAATTGTGACCATGCGATCAATCGCCTGCTGGAACTTGATCTGATATGTGAGCTGGGACGTCTCGACGCTCCCGGTAAGCCGATCCTTTTCGGTACAACAGAACAGTTTCTCAAGAGCTTCGGTGTCAGGAGTGTGGATGAACTGCCGCATCCGGATACTCTGGTCATGGAAGAGTTCAAGCAGCAGGCAGAAGAAGAGGTTCAGCTTTCGCTGGATGTATGATCTATGTTAGCTGATCAGTTCATTAAGTATTATTCGCCCGAGATGTCCGAATACTGTCCCGTGGTCATCCGGAGTGACGGCAATATATTTGATTCCAGTCTGGGGCACCTGCAGACGCTGGTTTCCCTCAGCAACGATCATGATATCCTGTCGGTGATACCTAAGGATGTCAGCCCGCTTTTGTATCTGGCGGCCACGCTTAAATGTGTCATCGTTGATTATGAGAATCAGATCTACATAGATGAGCTGACTGAACGCCAGACAGAGGCACTGGATGCACTGTCCGAAGCCGGACTCATACGTGATCATCGCGTCAGAATGACTCATGAATCGATCAAACTCTAAATTCAAAATATCAATAAATGTGCAGCTGATGCTCACTTTTCTGGGACTCATAGTCCTGGTGGTCGGAGCCTGCATATTGGTCAATTCTTTTTTTCTGGAAGATTACTATGTACGCCATAAAGTAGATGTTCTGAGGAACGCATACCGGACCGTTAACACCGCGCTCACTGACGGAGTCGGAGAGAGTGACCTGAATATGACGGTCCAGAAACTCAGTGATACCTATAACATAAGCATGGTCGTGGTTGATGAAGCCATGGGCACGGTTGTGTCATCGATCAATGATGTTGATTTCTTACAGAGACAGCTGATCAGTAACCTGTTCGACAGAGGTCCCATGGCCCCCGATGACCGGATCATAGAAGAAAACGATAAGTATACTCTGCAGATCAAATCCGATGTGATGACCGGAGATCAGTACATCGAGATGTGGGGACTGATGGACAGCGGAAGCCTGTTCATCATGAGAAGTGCGATGGATTCCATAGAGGACAGTGTCGCCATATCCAACAGATTCCTGATCTATATCGGATTGATCGCGGGAATGGTGAGCATATTGATAAGCTTGTTTGCTTCTCGACTGATATCCAAACCCATCAGGGAACTGACCGGTATCTCCGAGAAAATGAAGGAACTGGATTTCAACGTAAAGTATGAAGGCGAAGCACATAATGAGATCGGAGTGCTGGGACAGAATATCAATGAGCTGTCGGAGACTCTGGAATCCACTATCTCGGAACTGAAAACTGCCAATAACGAGCTGGAGAGGGATATCGCACGCAAGACAGAGATAGATGATATGCGTAAAGAGTTTCTGTCAAATGTATCGCATGAACTCAAGACTCCGCTTGCTCTGATACAGGGATATGCCGAAGGACTGAAGGACTGTGTCAATGATGATGCGGAGAGCCGCGAGTATTACAGTGATGTCATAGTTGATGAAGCGGCGAAGATGAACAATATCGTTCAGAAACTGCTGACGCTCAATCAGCTGGAGTTTGGACAGGACAGTGTGAGCCTGGAGAGATTTGATATCGTATCGGTTATAAAAGACTATGTGAATTCTGCCGATATACTCATTAGGCAGGCCGATGCTCATGTTCAGATGGAAGATTATAAGCCTGTGGATGTGTGGGGAGATGAGTTTAAAGCCGAGGAGGTTTTTAACAATTATTTCACCAACGCATTGAATCACCTTGACGGAGAGCGTAAAATAGACATATCGATCCGTCGTATTGACGGAAAAGTGCGCATATCGGTCTTTAATACCGGAGAGCCTATCCCCGAAGATGCCATAGAGCATATATGGGAGAAATTCTATAAGGTTGACAAGGCTCGCACCAGAGAGTACGGCGGAAGCGGAGTGGGATTATCCATAGTCAAGGCTATACAGGATTCCATAGGTCGGGCTTACGGAGTGATCAATTACGATAACGGAGTAGAGTTTTATTTTGAATTGGATGCCGCATAAAAAGTTTATATCTGTACTACTGACGATCGCATGTATATGCATTATGTGCGGGTGCGGTGATGAGATACCGGAGCTTGATGCCGAATCGACCGAGATGATCACTGAATACTCGGCCGCACTTTTGCTTAAATATGATTCGAGCACTCCCAGCAGACTTCTGCCTGAGGGTACGGTTTCATCTGTAGCTTATGTGGATCCGGGCTCACCCGATGCTACTTCGTATGAGACAGAGCCTGTCGAGGAGGAATCCGATATTCCCGTTGACAATGTGCCGGCTGTCACATCTGATGACGTGACCGTGACCGATACGACTACGGGCGAGACGAGCGGCGGAAGCCCTTATAACGGCGATTTTGACAGTTATATGTCCGGACTGGGACTGTCTATGGCATACAGCGGAAACTATGAGCTGGTTGACAGTTATCCGGAGGGAGAGGATGTCAATCCGTATTTCACGGTAGATGCTTCGACGGGCAATAAACTCCTCGTGCTTCATTTCAATCTGAGCAATACGTCCGCTTCAGACCAGGATATTAATCTTAATACGCTCAATCTCAGATACAGAGTTTCGGTCAACGGTGGTAAGAACAAGTTTGTTATGACCACCCTTCTTGAGAATGACCTGTTGTCATATGTGGGTACTCTCGGAGCCGGTCAAAGCGAGGATATAGTGGCAATCTGCGAGATTTCCGAGGATGAGGCCGCAGATATACAGACGCTTGATTTTACTGTCCGTGGCGACGATTTTTCTTCGGTGATCAAACTTCAGTAAGATTTTTGTGTAATATGTGAAATTATTTTTTGCAATTCTACCCTTTTATGGTATAATTTTATCAATAAGCGGCCATTTGACTGCTGATTTGTATAATTCTTATAGTGAGGTACACTAAATGGATACAAACATATTGCTGGAAAACGGTACCAACGAACTGGAAGTGCTTGAATTCACACTTGACGGTAATGCGTATGGTATCAACGTAGCCAAGATCAGAGAGATTATCAATTATCAGGAGGTTACTCCGGTTCCCAATTCTCATCCCAGTATTGAGGGCATTTTTATGCCGAGAGATACGATGATCACTGCTATTGACCTGAAGAACTGCCTTCAGAGAGGTACTTCGGATGCCGGCGGTTTGTTTATCATTACGAATTTCAACAAGCTGGACATAGCATTCCATGTTGATTCGGTTCAGGGCATACACAGAGTATCGTGGACCGATATCATTAAGCCGGGCACTACGGTTTCCACTTCCGAGGATGGAGTCTCCACCGGTATCATCAAGATCGACGGCAGACTGATCATCATCCTTGACTTTGAGAAGATCGTATCCGACATCAATCCCGAGACAGGATTGAAGATGGCTGATCTGGCTGAGCTGGGTGTACGTACACGTAATGATGTTCCGATCCTTATCGCTGAGGATTCGCCTCTTCTGAACAAGCTGATAGTTGATTCTCTCAAGCAGGCAGGATATGAGAACCTCACACATACCGAGAACGGTCAGGAAGCCTGGGATATCATAGAGCATTACAGAGATGAAGGCACTATTGATGATAACATCAAGTGCGTGATCACCGATATTGAGATGCCTATCATGGATGGCCACCGCCTTACCAAACTGATCAAAGGTGATGAGAGGACCAAGCATATACCTGTAGTCATCTTCTCGTCACTGGTTAATACGGAGATGAGACGTAAGGGCGAGTCACTCGGCGCAGATGCTCAGCTGTCGAAGCCCGAGATCGGTAATCTCGTTAAGACAGTTGATAAGCTGGTTCTTAATCAGGGTGAATGATCCCGTGTTAACGGTTTCGACCATTGCCGCAGGTAATATGGTACGTAAATAGTATGAATAAGAGGGTATGGTGACTTTCATCATACCCTTTTTTATGGAAATAGACATGAATATGTGTTATGGTTTACATAATATAACATTTTGACGAGGCGATTATGAATACGGAAAAAGTGATAAAGGAATTGGAAAACCGCGGATATACGGTCAGTGATGAGAGCGGCGTGCTGATGATATCCGGCAAATATCTCAACCTGGATGAGGCCATGGCACAGATCAAAAAGGAATTGGAGACTCTGGATTTCCATGGCAGCTGGGGTACCAAGGGATATCCCAAGGGGAAGGTCCCGAAGATAACTAAACCTGAACCCGCAGAAAAAGCTGATGAGACCATTGATGAGAATGAGATGTATGAAGCCGATGAGGCTGATGCATCCGATACGGTTGAAACGGTCGGTACAGCTGATGCAGTGGCCGATGTGAATAAAGCTTCCGACAGTGGCAGTAATGTTGAATCGGCATCTGATAGTGATGCGGATGCGGGTGATGACATTGATGTGGCATCCGGTGAAACGGCCGATGAGACGAGTGATGCAGATGATTATCTGGATGATGATGAAGACCCGTTTGAGGGAGTAGATCACATCCGAGATATAAATGACTTCGATTCCGATGATTTCGGACAGATGTCGTTCAATTTCCTTTGATTATTTGGTATAATATAACGATAGTGTTTCTATTAGATTGACTTAAGGAGAAACCGGTTAATGGCAGTGGACGAGAATTATCTCGACAACCTACTGAAAACTGCAAATGAACAGGAGAACGACATAGAGCAGGCTCCGGGTGCCGCTATGACAGCGGCAGATCGACTCAGAGCCATGGGAGTCGTGCGCGATCCCAGACGTCCCAGTATATTTGCAGATGAACCCGAGCCTGAACCTGAGCCTGAGCCGGAACCTGTGGTTGAGGGAACTGAGGCAGAGCTTGATGCCGGGGAAACAGAGCCTGTGGTTGAGGATGTAGCTCCGGTGATCGAGGAAGCAGCCCCTGTCATTGAAGAAGCTGCTCCGGTCATCGAGGAAGCAACCCCTGTTGTTGAAGAGCCTGTATCCGAGCCTTCATTCGAAGAAGCAGTTCCTGAGATAGAGATACCCGCAGTTGAAGAACCTACACCTGTAGTTGAGGAGCCAACTCCCGTTGTCGAGGAAGCAGTACCTGTAGTTGAGGAACAGGCACCGGCGATAGAGGAGCCTGCCCCTATAGACGTTAGCCCGGTATCCGATGATCCGAACGCACGACTTACCCCGGATCAGATAGCGGCAATGTTTGC
>CAMONC010000114.1 GCA_946620235.1 uncultured Lachnospiraceae bacterium
GTTAAAAAGAGTTACGGCACGGGCGGAAGCTACGTGCAGGTATTAAAGGGTGTGAACACCGGAGTGGAGAAAGGGCAGATGTGCGTTATACAGGGAACATCGGGTTCCGGTAAATCCACACTGTTAAACTGCATCGGAGGTCTTGACGTTATGGATTCCGGATCCATCAAAGTCGATGGCACGGAAGTGTTCGGCATGAAAGGCGACGCCCTGTCCGATTACAGAAGAGATAACCTCGGTTTCATTTTCCAGTTCTATAATCTGGTACCCAATCTGACCGTAAAAGAAAACATCCAGGTCTGCGAATACCTGACAAAGGATCCCCTTGATATGGACGAACTGCTCGATGTACTCGGACTGACCGAACATCAGAACAAGTTTCCGTCACAGCTCTCGGGCGGCCAGCAGCAGAGATGCGCCATAGCGAGAGCGCTTATCAAGAACCCGAAGCTGCTCCTGTGCGATGAGCCTACCGGTGCACTTGATTCCAACACATCCAGAGACATTCTTGTTCTGCTTGAGAAGATAAACGGGAAATACGGTACCACCATGTTGATCGTTACCCATAACAATTCGATCAAGAACATGGTCCACAAGGTGATCTTCTTAAAAGACGGAATAGTAAAAGACGAGTACCTGAATGAAACCAGGGTTCCGGCCTGCGAATTGGAGGATCTGTAATGAACGGGATATTGAGAAAAAGATTTCCTAGACAGATAAAAGCAGACTTCTTCAGACTCGGCTCTCTGTTTCTGATGATCGCGATGTGCATGTACATCGTTATAGCACTGGTGGATGCTGCGGAAACAGTCATAAGGGGGACAGAGAAGAACCAGATAGAGACAGGCCTTGAGGACGGACAGTTCACGGTCTTTAATGCACTGACCGATGAGCAGCTTAAGGAGATAACGGATGCCGGAGTAACCCTGGAACCGCACATCAGCTATGACCTGACGCTTGATGACGGATCAGTCATTCGTATATTTGAGAACAGGAAGCTGATCGACAGAGTCGTGCTTGATACGGGAAGAGAAGCAGATACTGATAACGAGATCGTTCTTGAGAAAAGATACTGCGAGGAGCATGACATAAATGTTGGGGATGTGCTTGAAATCGGCGGCGAAGAAATAACCGTGACCGGTATAGGAAGCAGTGTCGATTATGATGCTGTTCTCAGAAAACTGTCCGATACAGCGGTAGACAGTACAGTATTCGGAACCGGATTTGTTTCATCCGAAGGCTATGATCATTTAAAGAACATCGGCAAAGCCGGAACCGAGGAACTTACATATGCGTTCATCTTAAATGATGCCATGAGTTCCGGCGACTTAAAGCAGATGGTCAGGGATTTCGATTTCGATTATAAGACCGTGGATGATCCGTACTATAAGGAAATACTGGATGATACCTATGGCAAAAAGGATGAGATCACAGACGGCATAAACGATCTGGTGCAAGGCACTGATGAGCTCAGGGATGGCGCCGGGGAATTAAAGGACGGTGCAGAGGAGCTTAAGGACGGCACGGAGGAACTGTATGACGGAGCAAAGGAGCTTTATGACGGGACGGAAGAACTTTATGACGGGACCGAAGAATTATACGACGGCGTACTCGAATTACAGGAAAAGTCCGATGAACTCATAGATGAGATCTTCACCGAAACACCGGACAATCTGACTGCTTTTTTGCTTAAGGAAGACAACTTAAGGATAGGAGGAGCGTCCGGAGACATAGAGATCAACAAGATGATCGGCATGGTAGCCGGCATCGTGGTCATAATCCTGTTTACCTATGTGCTGTCCGTATTTGTGATACATCAGATACAGGAGGAAAGCTCGACAATAGGTGCACTGTACGCTCTCGGTGTTAAGAAAAAGGATCTGATGAGGCATTACATATTTTTCCCTACCGTGATCTCTTTTCTGGGCGGAATCGTAGGAGCTGTTTTCGGATTAAGCGGTATAGGATCAAGCTGGCAGATGTCCGATTCATATAATTATTACTCCATCCCCTCATTTGATAAGGTGATCCCTCCCTATCTGATCGCATATGCCGTAATCATGCCGCCCGTCGTGAGCGTGATCGTAAACTTCATGGTCATTAATAAGAGTCTGTCCCGGACTGCACTTTCTCTTATCAGGAATGAGCAGAAATTATCCCGGTCCAAGGATATCACTCTGCCGGATATGCCTTTTATGAAAAAGTTCAAGCTCCGTCAGATGCTTCGCGAGAGAAGGATAGCCCTGACGGTAGTTATCGGAATGGTCATTTCACTGCTCATATTTATGCTGGGACTTAATTGCTATGTTCTGTGTAAGAGCATCGGAGACCGGTCAAGTGAGGATACGCTCTATGAATATATGTACACCTATAAGTATCCCTCGAAGGAAGTACCCGTGGGCGGAGAAGCATGTTTTGTGACATCACTTCAGAAAGAGAGTTTAGGATATACTCTCGATGTAACTGTGATGGGCATCGATGATGATAATCCGTATATTCCCGTGAAGACCGTCAAAGGAAAGAATAAGATCGTGGCATCCGATGCCGTGGCAGGCAAATACGGTCTCAGGACCGGCGACAAGCTGATACTTACCGATAACGCCGGGGATATGGATTATGCTTTTACGGTAGAAGATATCGTGCCTTACTGCGTCGGTCTGACGGTGTTCATGGATATAGACAGCGCCAGGGAACTGTTCGATGAGGATGATGATTACTACAACGTGGTCATGTCGGATCATGAGCTTGACATAGAAGAAGGCAGGATTTTTTCGATTACGACCAAAGAGGATATTGACAAAGCCTCGGGTATATTCGTTGATCTGATGGCACCTCTTTTCACTTTGCTGATGATTATGAGTACAGTGATATTCTGTCTTGTGATCTACCTGATGACATCCGTTATGATCGACAGGGCGTCTTTCGGTATTTCACTTGTGAAGATATTCGGATTTAACCGTAAGGAGGTAAAGAAACTCTATCTGGACGGCAACAGGACAGTGATAATGTTAGGGGCACTTGTGAGCATTCCGATCGCCAAAGTGATCACGGATAAGATGTTTCCCATGTTTGTGTCGAATGTGGCCTGCGGTCTGCCTCTTGAATTCAGATGGTACTATTATCCCGTTATCTGGTTGGCGATCATAGCCTTCTACAGCCTGATAAGTCTGCTGCTGACGGGTAAACTTAACCGCATGACACCTGCGGAAGTCCTTAAAAACAGGGAGTGATGCCTGCTTGACGTTGCCTGTGTTAGATGTTAAATTCTATATGAAGAAAAAAATCCCGGGTATGGTTTTCTGTACTCGGGATTAATTTATTCGCAATATGGGAGAAAAGAAATGGGATTACCGGAATTGCTTCTGCTGGCGGTCGGCCTGGCTATGGATGCTTTTGCTGTATCCGTTTGTAAGGGCTTGTCAACCGGCAGACTCACTCCGAAGGAATACCTTGCCTGTGGTATCTGGTTCGGCGGATTTCAGGGATTGATGCCCCTCATCGGGTACCTTGTCGGAGAGAACTTCGAAAAGTATATAAGCATGATAGCTCCGTGGGTGGCATTTGCGCTCCTGTCGCTGATCGGAGGCAACATGATCAGGGAGGCGCTCTCACCTGAAGAAGAGGTATCGCCGGGGTTTGATATAAGGACCATGTTTATGATGGCGGTAGCTACCAGTATAGATGCGCTTGCCGTCGGTATAACTTTTGTGGCGCTTCCTGTGACAGTGCTTGCAGTGTCAAATATGACAAATGTCATATTTGCAGTTGCCGTTATAGCGGTCATAACTTTCTTCATATCGATGCTGGGTGTCAGGATCGGCAGTGTTTTCGGTGACCGTTACAAAACAGGTGCCGAGATCATGGGCGGGATCATTTTGATATTGATCGGTATTCGCACGCTTGTCACATATTTAATATCGAGAGGGGTATAGACTATGCCGGAAAGCCGTAAAATGAAAGCGGGAACCTTTTTCCACCATATCGCACAGGCATCAAAGGAACGCAGAGAGACGATTGGAGATACGATCCGCTGGGCGGTGGATCTCGGATACGAAGCAGCGGAACTGGATGCCGACGACCTGGATGGCACGGAGCTCCTGCGGGAAAACCGAATGAAGGTAAGCAGTATCTACCGGAATTACAGATGGCAGGAGAAGACGGACATTGCGCAGATGGAGGATCATATCCGTCTGGCCGTTCGTTTCGGATCCGAGAGGATCATGGCGATCCCCGGTTTCTACAGCGGTGCGGTCGATAAGAAAGAAAAAGAACTTGCGCTCATGCATGAAGGCATGAGAAAACTCGCGGACCTTGCGAAAGAAAACGGACTGACACTTACGATCGAGGATTATGATAACGCATTAAGCCCGATTGCCACGATGGAAGGAATGAACTCTTTCCTGGAGGCTGTGTCGGGCCTTACGGTCACACTTGATACCGGTAATTTCATCTTCAGCGCCGAAGACATACTGACTGCCGAGCAGATGTTTCATAATAATATCACCCATGTGCATCTGAAGGATCGGCTGTGGAGCAGAACAGGGGCCGGTGATATACTTGAATGCACAGACGGGCGTAAGCTGTATCCTTGTGCTGTTGGAGACGGAGACATCCCGATCCGTGAAGTCCTTCAAAGGCTTTCGTACAAAGGTTATGCCGGATATGTGGTCGCGGAGTTCTTTGGGAGCAGGTCTTACGCGGAGAATATGGAGAAGTCTATTGCCAATCTTCGACACGGAGATTGGGTATGACTCCGTCCCCAAGGGTCAAAAAATACTATGTAAGGAAGGATTGAGGGCATGATCAGGGTTACCGTATGGAATGAATATGAGCATGAGAGGCGCATCCCCGAGATCGCGAGGGTATATCCGGAGGGGATCCACGGGACATTAAAGAAATGTTTCTCCGCGGAGGAAGATATGACGGTTAAGTGCGCCACTCTGGATGAACCTGAGCAGGGTCTTCCCGAGGAACTGCTTTCCGACACTGATGTCCTGGTATGGTGGAGTCACGTCAGACAGGACGATGTCACGGAGGAGACTGTGCAGCGGGTAGTAAAGCATGTCCACAGCGGAATGGGATTCATAGCACTCCATTCTGCACATTTCAGTCCTGTATTCCGCAGGCTGATGGGAACCCCGTGTACACTTAGCTGGAAAGAAGGAGACAGGGAGAAGCTTTTCTGCGTAAATCCCTCTCACCCGATCGCTGCGGGAGTGCCCGAGTGCATAGAGCTGCCGCATGAGGAACTGTATGGGGAGCCTTTCTATATACCGAAGCCGGATGATACGGTCTTTATGGGCTGGTTTGAAGGTGGTGCGGTTTTCCGCAGCGGATGTACTTTTATGCGCGGTCTGGGCAAGGTATTTTACTTTCAGCCCGGACATGAGGAATATCCGATATATGAACACACCGATATCCGCAGAATACTGGTAAACAGCGTACGTTGGGCGGCACCTGTAAAGCGCCTGCCCGACCCGATTGATAACGTTGCATTATGAGGGGCTGAAGTAATGAAAACCAAAACAATTCTTAGCTTCATCTGTATAGCCGCCACGGCGGTCATGCTATTTGCGGGATGTGCATCCGGGCAGTCGGGCGCAGCATCCACGGTATCAGGATCCGATGTGCCTAAACGCAAGCTGATCATCGATACCGACACCGGAGGCGATGATGCATCGGCACTCATTCTGGCAGCCTGCAATAATGATATTGATCTGCTCGGAGTAACTGTTCTGGTCGGGAATGTGGATCTGGAGCAGGGAACTAAGAATGCACTGATGGCTCTGGAAATGGCCGGATCAGATGCACCCGTGTATAAAGGCGCAGCTGTCAATGCCGCAGGCAAGCCGATAGAAGCTTATAGTGTATATGGTAAAGACGGAATGGGTGATGCCGGACTTGTGCACCCTTCAGGAACTGCCGAGGAGGAAGATGCGATAACGTTCATCCTGGATTCGATAAACAAGTATCCCGGTGAAGTGGAGATTGTAGCTATCGGCCCCGCAACGAATATAGCCAAAGCGATAGAGACTGATCCCGAGACCATGAAAAAAGCCAAAAAGATATGGTCGATGGGAACATCCGGACTTGGCCCGGGTAATGCATCGCCCGTAGCCGAGTTTAATGTTTTTGCAGATCCGCTGGCATACAAGGAAATGCTGGATTCCGGTCTGGATGTTACCATTATAGGCCTTGATGTATGTGGCGGTGATTCAAAATGGACCAGTGAACAGTTTGATAAGCTTTCGAAATCAGGCGAAACCGGAAAACTCGTGACAGGGGTCTTTTCCAAGCTCAGAGAGTTCGATGCCGGAAACGGTTCCACTGACTCTTCCATGAACTGTGATGCACTTGCCATGACGTGCGTGCTGTATCCGGACTTCGTGACCGATACGATCTCCTGTCACGGCAGTTGTATAACCGATCCGGGAGAGACCAATTCACAGGTCATTTTTTACCGGGAAGGGTTCACATATGACTCTGCTCCGAATGACTATGATTACAATGTGACTCTGGTCTCGGGAGTGGACAGCGCGACCTTTTTTGACCGGTATCTAAAGGCGATTGAGTCTATAAACTGAAGCAGAGATAGATATGGATGATTATATTATAGTAACGGCAAGGTGCGGCATTCGTGAGATCAGGGATACCGACATCCTTGCCGAGTTTGCATTATACAGCGGTCCGCATATGACGGATCATATACCCCCTCTCTCTGATTACGAGAGTGAGGTAGAGCTATGCAGAGAATATGCCGTGCAGATCTATGACCGGTACGGTTATGGTATGTGGGGGATTTTTGACTTGGAATCCGGACGTCTCATAGGAGAGGCGGGACTTGAACCACGCGTGGATACAGACCGTGACAAATACCCGTATGACTGGATGTTTGATACACACTGCGCCGAACTCGGCTTCTGTATAGCAGAGGATCTGTGGGGGCAGGGGTATTGCATGGAAGCCTGCCGGAGCATATTGGATCATTGCCGTGAACGGTTCGGGATCACCGTGGTGTTTGCGCGTACGGTCCCGGAGAATGCCGCTTCCGTGAATGTCCTTAAGTCTCTTGGCTTTGAGGTATGCGGCCGGAGCCGCTCGGAAGACGGATGCGTGAGTGATATTTATCATCTTGTACTCGGGTCGTGAGTAAAACTGAATACTGTTTTTATACGGCGGTGAAGAGTCAAATCTTACAGTGGAAAAGCCACTGCCTCATCATATAGCTGCTTCAGTGTGCTGATGAACGCCTGCAGGCTTTCCCGACCGTCCGTCTTGTGTGTGCAGAGCACACAGTCAAAGGTATCCTTGCAATCATAAGGAATCCAGGCAAACTGACCACTGTGATCATTTAAGAATCCGGGGGCAAGGCATATGCCTCGTCCGGCAGCGATATTGGTAAGGGTTGTTTCATGATCAGGACTGTTGAAATATGATATCTTTCCCGATGACATAAGCTTTTGCTGGACTGAGCGCAGAAGTGCCGGGGATCCTCCGCCGACCATAAGGGATCTTCCGTATATATCCTCGTCGGTAATGATGTTTTTTGAGGAAAGAGGATCATCCTTGTCCGTTATTAAATATATGTGACTTTTGAACAGCTCGTGGACAATCGTTCCTGCGAGCTGTTTTGTATGCTCTTTTAGGGTAAAAAGTACGTCGACTTCGTTTT
>CAMONC010000115.1 GCA_946620235.1 uncultured Lachnospiraceae bacterium
CCTTATAAGAATTTCCTCAAGATCCCCAATTGCAAGCAGAAAACGATCGAATTATATTTGGGCATAGACCGCCACGACGTCATGAGCGGTGCAGAGCTGATCAACGTATACCAGAGATACGTTACTCATTTTGATGTGGATTCCCTCTCCAAACTTCTTCTGCATAACGAAGAAGATATACAGGGAATGATTGAGATATGCCCGATTCTGACCTATTCCGAACTCTTCAATTCCACTCTGACCGTTACCAAGGTCAGCATGGACCGTGTAACTGATATGTATGGCGAAGAAAAGGTCGAACTGGTCATGAAGATCAAAATGCCGGTGAATTTCCCCGTTTCGATCTCACATACCGCATGCGACTGCGTATTTATCGGTTCAAATGACGAAGGAATACTTAAGGTGCCCGTTTTCGAAGGTGAATTAAAGTATTTCTACGCCAATTACAGGGATTACTACTATCTGCCTGCCGAGGATGAAGCGATGCACAAGTCCGTTGCCGGCTTTGTAGATAAAGAGCATCGTAAACAGGCAACTGCAGCTACCTGCTATACCAGAGTCAGATCGCTCTTTTTGCCCGAATGGGATCTACGTTTTACACCTTTCTTCAAGTCGGATTACCAGAGTAAGGAAATCTTCCTGGAGATCACTCCCGAGCGCAAGCGCGACCGTGCTTTTTTCTCGGATTACGCATCACATGTACTTGGCTATATCAGCACATTGATCTAAATAAACAGCTATAACGAAAATAAACAGCTATAACAAAAAAGGACTCCGTAAACAGAGTCCTTTAAAATTCTGTATGCAGATCCCGAGTTCTTAGTTTTCGGGTACTTTGTAGAAGAATGAATTCAATCTCTCAAATCCGCACTGTCTGTATTGAACGATCTGCTCGGTAGATCCGATGAAAAGCATTCCGCCTTTAACCAGAGAACCCGCAAATTTCCTGTAAATCTCTGCCTTGGCTTCTTCCGTAAAATAAATGACAACATTTCGGCATACGATCAGATGATAATTCTCGAAATACCTATCCTTCAGAAGATTATGCTGCTGGAAAGTAACACACCTCTTGATCTCATCTGATATCTGGTATGATTTACCTATCTGAGTGAAGTACTTCTTCTTGTACTCTGCGGGAACGCCCGCAATACTCTTTTCATCATACAGACCGGTCTTCGCCTGAGCCATAACCTGCTTATCGATATCAGTCGCTGTTATACGTATCTGATTCAGCGGAATGAACTTGCTCAGACACATGGCCAGAGAATAAGGTTCATCCCCCGTTGAGCATGCTGCACTCCAGATCTTCAGATTCTTACCGAACTTATCTATCAGCTGAGGAAAGACCTGTTCCTCAAGAATCTTCCATTGATCCGGATTACGATAAAACTCAGATACATTGATGGTCAGATAATTGACAAATTCTTCAAATTTCTCTCTGTTCGTCTTGAGTAACTGGATATATTTATCATATCCTACTATCCCGTTCCTCTCGATCAAAGTATCGATACGACGCTTCATCTGACGCTCTTTATAAGCGTTAAGATCAATCTTGGTCAGTTCATATACCGATTTTTTAAGCCATTCATAATCAAATGCAGGCATAATGCTTAGCGTCTCCTTTGAGATGTAGTATGATTATTCAGCAGTCTTTTCCGCAGTAGCTTCCTCTGCCTCATTTGCGGCGGGCTCTTCTTCAGACTGCTTTGCGATCTCGGCATCTATATCAACAGATACAACCTCTGCATCGCTGTCATCTTCCGATTCTTCATCAGCAGTCTGAGGAGCTGTAAGAGCTCTTACGCTCAGAGATATCTTGTGTGACTCTGCGTTGAAATCAACAACCTTAGCTGTGATCTCCTCACCAAGCTTAAGCACATCGCTGGGCTTCTCAACGCGATCTCTGGATATCTGTGATACATGAAGCAGAGCATCAATACCGCTTTCGAGCTCGATAAATGCACCGAACTCAGTCATGCGGGCAACTTTACCGGTAACGATGGTACCGATAGCATATTTTTCTTCAGCACCCTTCCAGGGATTCTCGTCATCAAACTTACGTGAAAGAGCGATCTTGGATCCGTTGATCTCTTTAACAAGGACCTTAACCTTATCTCCGGACTTAAATACTTTCTTGGGATTCTCGATACGGCCCCAGCTCATCTCGGAAATGTGAAGCAGTCCGTCTGCTCCGCCGAGATCTACGAATGCACCGAAATCGGTAACGTTCTTAACTGTACCCTCAATGATATCACCTACACTCAGTGTCTCGAACAGCTTCTTCTGAAGTTCGGCTTTCTCGGCTGCGATAAGCTGTCTGCGATCACCGATATATCTGCGTCTGCGAGGATTATACTCGGTAATAACGAACTGAATCTCCTGATCCTTGTACTTGCTGAGATCTCTCTCATAAGTATCCGAAACAAGACTTGCGGGGATAAAGATACGAACTTCATCCACAACTACGCTTAAGCCGCCTTCCAGAACCTGGCTTACTGTAGCGGTAAGCACTTCCTGATTGTTGAAAGCTTCTTCAATACGCTTGTTACCGCGATCGGCAGCAAGTCTCTTGTATGAAAGCAATACCTGACCTTCGCCGTCATTGACTTTGATGATCTTAACTTCCATCGTGTCACCGACTTTAGCCACCGTAGTCAGGTCGGTACGTTCGTTGCTGTATTCGTTCTGTGTAAGAATACCGTCAGACTTGTATCCTATGTTGAGAACCATTTCTTCAGGCTTAACATCGATAACAGTACCTTCAACTACCTCTCCTGTGTGTATTGTTTTAAAAGATTCGTCTAACATTTGTTCAAAAGTTAATTCTTCCATTCTTTTTGAACCTCCTCAATAAGATTTTGCGGAGTAGACGCCCCCGCTGTAATACCCACCAGTCGAACAGATTTAGGTACTTCTAAATTCAAGTCATCCAGTGTTTCTATGAAATAGGTGTGCTCACATCTGGCAGCGCATATATCGTATAATTTACGCGTGTTTGAGGAATGCTTGCCACCTATGACTATCATAACATCAGCTCTCGATGCGAGTTCCTCAGCCTCGTTCTGACGCGTGAGAGTAGCGTTACAGATAGTATTCATAACATTAACATTATACTCTCCCGATGTTAGTATTTCAACTATATCTTCAAATTTCTTATGATTGAAAGTGGTCTGTGAAACAAGTGTTACGGGCCTGGCGGTAAGCGGTTTGTATGTTCTCGCACTTTCAACATTATCAATGACCTGTACAGGTCCGTGGCACCACCCCATAATGCCCTGAACTTCAGGGTGATCCGGGGATCCGAGGATCAGGATTTCCTGACCTTTTTCCGATTCATTTCTTACTGCATCATGTATCCTTTTAACAAACGGACATGTGGTATCGACTATTTCAAATCCCATCTGTTCAACAGAATCATAAACATCTTCACTGACACCGTGTGAACGGATAACTATAACCGTATCCGCAGGATCAAGGTCGTGTATCTCTTCAAGGCTGTTAACGATACCCACGCCCCTTTCGGCAAGATCGTTAACTACTGTTTCGTTATGAATGATCGGTCCGAAGGTATATATCTTCTTATCGCCTTCACTTAATTCGTAAACAGTATCAACCGCCCGGCGTACGCCGAAACAAAAACCGGCCGATCTGGCTGTAACCACTTCCATATCTGATCAGTCTCCCGCTCCTGCTCCTGCTCCTGCTTCTTCTGCCAGAGAAATGATCCGGGCAGAAACCTCATCTATGGTCATATAGGACGAATCAACCAGGACGGCATCTTCCGCCTGCTTAAGAGGTGCGATCTCACGATTCATATCACGTTCATCACGCTCTATGATATCCTTCTCTATCACATTCAAATCGGGTGTTTCACCCTTTGCTGTCAGCTCATCATATCTTCGTTTGGCCCTGACTGCACTCGAGGCCGTGAGATATATTTTGAGTTCCGCATCGGGCAATACACAGGTGCCTATATCCCTTCCGTCCATTACCACATCATTCTCGCGGGCCAGCTTGCGCTGCAGATCAAGCAGATCACTTCTGACAGCGGGAATCTGTGCGACAACCGAAGCCATATTTCCCACAGCTTCATCTCTCAGATGATCGGTCACATCCTCATCGTTCAGAAAAACTCTTTGCACATTTCCTACATACTTGATGGAAATATCCGCTTTGTAAGACGCTTCCGAAATTGCATCGGTGTTATCTTTATCAATACCGTTCTTTGTGCAATTATAGGCTACAGCCCTGAACATGGCCCCGGTATCAACATAGATAAACCCCAGTTTAGCCGATACAAGCTTGGCTATTGTACTTTTTCCGGCTCCGGCCGGTCCGTCGATAGCAATATTCATGTCATTCCTCCGTATAAAGAATAGTAGTACCTGCCAGATAACCCGTTGACCAGGCTATCTGAAGATTATATCCGCCTGTCAATGCATCCGTATCGATCATTTCACCCGCAAAAGACAATCCTTCGATCAGACGCGATCGCATAGTGGATGGATTTATCTCCTTCACGTCCACACCGCCGCGAGTTATAACAGCCTCATTAAACCCGGCCGTGGAATCCAGCTTTATTACCAGATTCTTAAGTAGCAAACAAAGCTTTTTGCGCTCTTCTCCTGTGATCTGATGAACCTTCTTGTCAGGATCGATACCGGACAATCTTATGATCACGGGGATCAGGCTTCTTGGCAACAGATCACTTAATGAATTGGAAAAATCCTTGTTTGAGTATTTCCTGAAATCTCTTTGTAACCTGTCATCAAGTTTATCCTCATCAAGTCCGGGTTTAAGGTCGACCGCAACGCTGTCTCCCGGTTCATAATAAGAACTTGCCGACAAAGCCAGCGGCCCGCTTATCCCGTTATGGGTAAAGAGCATTTCGCCCAGTTCTTCATATACTTTCTTACCGTTTCGAAGGAGTCTGAGGGAAACATTTTTAAGAGAAAGTCCCTGCAGATCCGGTATCCACTCCTCCCGGCTGATAAGAGATACAAGTGCCGGTCTGGGTTCAACGATATGATGACCTGCCCTGCGAAGCAGATCAAACATCGCCCCGTCGGAACCTGTGGTCGGATAGCTGGCTCCGCCGCATGCCAGGATCACTCTATCAGCCGATATCGTGTCACCCGAATCGGCTTTTATGCCCGTGATACGCCCTGATTCAAGCACCAGATCGGTAACCCGGCACCTGAGCCTGACCGTAACTCCGAGCTGATCGAGCTTTGATCTGAGTGCTTTGATCACATCGGAAGCATGATCGGATACGGGAAACACTCTGCCCCCGCGCTCAACTTTGGTATCACACCCCTGCTCATGCATAAGACTGACTATGTCACGATTATCAAAGGAATTGAATGCGGAATAAAGAAACTTAGGGTTCCGAACCACATTCTTCATAATGACGTCTACCGGGGAGTCATTGGTCAGATTGCATCTTCCTTTTCCGGTTATATATATTTTTTTGCCAAGTTTCTCATTACGTTCGAGGATCAGTACTTCCGAGCCCATTTCGGCCGCACCTATAGCAGCCATCATGCCGGCTGCACCTCCCCCTACGATAACTGTTTTCATTGATCTTTCGTATCCCCTTCAGAGGATACATCTGTTTTCCATAAGGGAACGTTCAGCATCGGTTCATCGCCTATGAAATTGATCTCATCATTCAAATAAACCTGATAATTATTCCATGCAAATTCAAGATTCTTGAGATTCTCTCTCGTAGAATCGGGCGATTTCAGAACAAATGCCACAACAAGAGCATTAATGACACTGAGAGGTGCCACAAGCGAATCAACGATGGAAACCATATCGCTTCTGGCAAGAAGATTACATGAACTGTAAAGATTAAGCGGACTGTATACGGAATCGGTTATGGTTATAACCTTTGCATTACGGTCGCTGGCAAATTCAAGCGCTTTCAGTGTACGCATCGAATATCTCGGAAAACTGATACCGACTACACAGTCCTCTTCGGATACACGGATCATCTGTTCAAAAGTCTCGGTAACAGATGTGGTGGAGATCAGTATGACATCGGGGCGCACCATGCTCAGATAGAAATGCAGAAATCTGGCAAGAGGTTCGCAGCTCCGCAGTCCGATAATATAAACATGCTTCGCCGACAGCATGTAATCAACAGCGGTCTCAAAAGCAACCGGATCCAGATTCTCGATCGTATGCTGGATCTTCTCTATATCGGCTCCGAGAACCATATTCAGAATGTCGGACTGGCTGCTTTTGCCATATCTGACATCCATCTTTGAGACTGCAGACAGCTTGTCCTGAATAAAAGCCTCAAGATCACGCTGAAACTCCGGATAACCGTCGTACCCGAGAAAAGTCGCAAATCTTACAACGGTAGACTCCGAAACATGAACAGCTTCACCTATCTTTGCAGCAGTCATGAAAGCAGCCTGCTCAAAATTATCATAAATATATGACGCAATTGCCTTCTGGCCCTTGCTCATGTGTGAGAAATTCTCATTAATGCGTGTTATGAAGTCTTTTTTGATATCCATTTAAGCGAAAACCTTCTCAGCATCTTCGAGTAATCTGCGTGTAGACTCCATATCCAGGTCATAATCATCCGTCAGACACATACAAGCACTGCCGTGAATGAGCATCCACATCTTCATAAACAATCCCTGAGGATCAGATGAGCCCTGTGCTTTCGCGGATGATATCTGCTCTTTCAGGAATCCTGTCTCACCGTTCAGGAGTTCAACAAGACTTCTGCCGTATCTGTTGTCGGAAAGAAACAGCAATCTGAAGATTTCTTTATTATTCTGGGCAAAACTGATATAAGCCAAACCCAGATTAACAAAAGGAACATTGCTGTTTGACTGGAAAGAAGCACAATGATCGTTGAACATGCCTGCACATACTCCGAATACATCAGCATACAGCTCATCCATATTCTGATATGCCCGGAAAATCGGCTGTGTAGAGCAGCCTGCCTCCTTAGCCAGTTTACGAGCTGTCAGGGCATTCATCCCTTCTCTCTTGAGCAGAGAAACAGCTGCATCTATCAGGTTTTCTCTGGTGATCGTAATTGTTCTTGGCATATTGTATCCCCCATTTTGAGTATTAAATTATGTTAACTTATAACGTATGTTATTATAATCAATAAAAAAGCCTCTGTCAAGTTATCCTGACAGAGGTTTCATAAAACAATTTTGTTGATTAAACGGGATAAGCTCCGTTAGCTTTATCGGCTGCAGCACCGTCTATGCCGGTCTGCTGAGCCTCACGATACTCGAAGAAGTCTTTTGCAACCTGAGGGAACAGTGCATATGAAAGCACATCCTCTTCCTGCTGCTTGTACTGCTTCATTTCTGCTTCAATCGAAGCAAGCTCGGGCTCCGTACGTCCGGTAGCTTCAGCGGAACGTGCTGTAGAACGAGGCTCTCCCGGGATTACCTTATCAATAACTTCCTGATTCATGGGCTTAATGGTCTGACCGTAATTACCGCGGAGCAGATCCTTAAACTCACCGGTAGCCATCTTATATCTCTCACCCATCAATACATTAAAGATAGCCTGTGTACCCACGATCTGTGATGAAGGTGTAACAAGCGGAGGCTCACCGCAGTCCTTACGAACTC
>CAMONC010000116.1 GCA_946620235.1 uncultured Lachnospiraceae bacterium
ATACCCTATGCATTAGAACAGGTAAAGAATGGGTATGACTATATAATACGAGGAGCAAATGTGGAAGTAATACTTGAGCATTTGACCAAAACATTTCCGAGCAGAGACAAAAAGAATCCCGCAGAGGTTATTGCGGTAAACGATTTTGACTTCGCCATACCCGACGGTAAGCTGATCGGATTACTGGGCCCGTCCGGCTGCGGTAAGTCGACCACGCTCAATCTGATCTGCGGACTGCTTGCACCGACGAGCGGACGTATACTGTTCGGTGAGAGCGATGTGACGAATCTTCCTCCGGAAGCTAGAGGTGTAGGTCTGGTATTCCAGAACTATGCGCTGTATCCTCACCTCACTGTCAGACAGAATATCCTTTTCCCTCTGCAGAATCTGCGCGGTGAGGATAAGCTGACCAAGGAAGAAATGAATGCCAAGGCCGAAGAAGCGGCCAAGCTTGTACAGATAGATATGCTGATGGAACGCAAGCCCAAGGAGCTCTCCGGTGGACAGCAGCAGAGAGTTGCGATCGCCAGGGCTCTGGTCAAGAGACCGCAGGTTCTTTTGCTTGACGAGCCGCTCTCCAATCTGGATGCCAGACTCAGGCTCCAGACCAGAGAGGAGATCAAGCGTATCCAGACAGAGACCGGTATCACTACGATATTTGTTACACACGATCAGGAGGAGGCCATGAGCATATCCGATCTGATCGTGGTCATGAAGGACGGCATACTCCAGCAGATCGGCAAGCCGCAGGAGGTTTATGACGAGCCTGTAAATATGTTCGTGGCCAAGTTCCTGGGCACGCCTCAGATCAATATGTTCGACGGACGCGTGTCAGGAGGTCTGCTGTATCTGGGCGATACGCCGGTGCTTAAGACCGACGCTCCCGACGGGGATGTGCATGTCGGTATCAGACCGGAGGGATTCATACTCGCAGGCAGTGGAACAGACGCTGCTTCGGCCGGCGGGTCCGGTGCGACTGCGGCCGGTTATGCGGACAGTGCGGACGCCTATGAGGGCACCGAGCCTATGATCTGTGAACTCAAGGCGGTAGAGGTGAGCGGACGGGATGTGAGCATAGTCTCCACTCACTCGGCAAGCCAGTCTGCGAATATCAGGGCAATCATGGGCTCTGACAGAAATATGAGAGTTACCGGGACTAAAGTCGGATTCCGGCTGAAACCCGAAAAGGTATATCTCTTCGATAAAGAAACGGAAAAGCGTATACAGTGAGCAGCGTATCTGACCAAAGCGCACAGCGACGTGCGAAACTAACCGAATACCGCAGCTGGCTGTATCTGCTGCCGGCGATCCTTTTCCTGGGAGTATTCATGGTATATCCCCTGGTGGATGTATTCGTGTATTCCTTCGAGGAAGGATATAACTTCGCATCACAGTCATTCTTCGGGACCGGACTGTATAACTATTCATATGTCCTGCATGATCCGTATTTCCTGCAGGCGGTGAAAAATACCTTCATCATAGTTATCATCACGGTGCCGATGTCGACTCTCATAGCACTCGGCATATCTCTGCTCTTAAGCCAGATCACGAAGCTTCGGAGTGCGTTCCAGACCATTTATTTCCTGCCTTATGTGACCAACACGCTGGCAGTCGGTCTGGTATTCATGATCCTCTTTAAGAAAACCGCATACACAGACGGTATGATCAACCTGCTGATCAACGCATTCGGCGGAGCAAGCGTGGACTTTATAGACGGACCGTACTGGGCGAAGATGACGGTTATGTGCATATACACTGTCTGGGTGGTCATGCCCTTTAAGATCCTCATCCTGACCAGTGCACTATCGAGCGTCAACCCTGACTATTACAGTGCCGCACGTGTGGACGGGACGAGACCGTGGAGGATATTCTACCGTATCACGCTTCCGATGATCTCGCCGATGATCTTTTACCTCGTGATCACGGGCTTCATCGGCGCGTTCAAAGCATACTCCGACGAGGTCGCACTCTTCGGAACAGACCTGAATGCGGCCGGGATGAACACGATCGTAGGCTATGTCTACGATATGCTCTACGGAGACAGTGGCGGATATCCGTCGTTCGCGTCAGCCGCAGCGATCATATTGTTCATGATCGTGCTGACGATAACCGTGATAAACCTAATGATATCTGATAGAGAATAAGGACGATGCCGTATATATGGATTACATACGTATAGAAAGGAATACGAAGATCAAGAAGGGCGTAGCAGGCACGGTGCGCATGATCCTGCTCGTGTTGTGGGCCATAATCGTCCTGTTCCCGTTCTACTGGATGATCCTCACATCCCTGAAGGGCTATGGTGCATACAACTCCGAGTATATCCCGAAGCTGTATGTGACCTCGCCGACGTTCGAGAACTACCGTGACGCTTTCAGTGCGGTACCGCTGGGACGCTACTTCCTGAATACCGCGATCTTTACCGTGATCACGACTGCTGTTATGCTCGTTGTCATCACGTTGGCGGCATTCGCTTTTGCGAGACTTGAGTTCAAGGGGCGTAACTTCGTATTCGTTATATTCTTAAGTCTCATGATGATCCCCACGGAGCTCGTCGTGATCACGAACTTCGTCACGATCACGAACTGGAATATGCGCAACTCGTTCCCCGGTCTGATACTGCCGTCCATCACTTCGGTCTTCTATATATATCTGCTCAAGGAGAACTTCGAGCAGGTGCCGGATACTCTGTACTATGCAGCGAAGGTCGACGGTACGAGCGATTTCAAATATCTGTGCAAGGTTCTTATCCCAATCTCAAAGCCGACTCTCGTGACAGTCACGATCCTGAAGGTGATCGAGTGTTGGAACTCGTATGTGTGGCCGAGACTGATCACGGACGATCAGGTGTATTTCCTGGTATCAAACGGTATACAGGAGATCAGGGAGAACGGATTCGGCCGTGAGAATATCCCGGCGATGATGGCAGCGGTAGTGGTCATATCCGCACCGCTTATAGTGATATTCCTGATATTCCGCAAGCAGATCATGGCAGGCGTGCTTCGCGGCGGAACGAAGGGCTAGGAAGAAAATGATCTTTTTCAATATATATAAAGAAGAAAAGAATATAGTCCGTAAGAACAGGACGATCAGTATATGGCAGCGCTTCCGCAGGACGTCGGCGGTTCTGGCAGCATGTGTTATGCTTGCCGGCGTGCTGACTGCGTGTCACGGTTCCAAGGCTTCACAGAGCTTCGCGGTACCTGAGGCATTTGATGAGTCTGCGAGTATCGAGATCACTTTCTGGGCAAAGAATGATACCAACAAGAACCAGACCGCAGTGTACGAGCGTGCGGCCTCGGAGTTTGAGAAACTGTATCCGAATGTCGATGTGAACATCAGGCTGTATACGGATTACGGCAAGATATATAACGATGTCATAACCAATATCTCCACGAACACCACGCCCAATGTGTGTATCACATATCCCGATCATATCGCCACATACCTGCAGAGTCAGGACAGTGTGGTGGCACTTGATGAACTGATGAGCGATCCTGCATACGGACTGGGAGGATCTGAGGTTAAGTTTGATGCTCCGACGCAGGACCAGATCATACCGAAGTTTCTGGAGGAATGTTCTTTTGCGGGACATTACTATGCTCTGCCCTATATGCGCAGTACCGAAGCCTGCTTCATAAACAAAGATCTGGTGGAGAAGCTGGGATACGAGATACCCGATATCCTGACATGGGATTATATCTGGGAAGTCAGTGAGGCGGCTACCGCCAAAGATGCGGACAGAAACTATGTCGTGAACGGTCAGAAGACCATGATCCCCTTCATATATAAGTCCACCGACAATATGATGATCTCGATGCTTAAGCAGCTTGATGCCGGATATTCAACCGATATGGGTGAGATCAATATATTCAACGATACGACTTCGGAGCTCCTCAAGGAGATAGCATCTCACGGCAAGACCGGTGCTTTCTCGACTTTCAAGATATCCAGTTATCCCGGCAATTTTCTGAATGCCGGACAGTGCATTTTCGCCATAGATTCCACAGCGGGAGCTTCGTGGATGGGCGCCGATGCACCGCTCTCCGATATAGCGGAGTCTGCCAAAGTGCAGTTCGAAACCGTGGTACGTCCCATTCCGCAGTATGATATCGGACACCCGTTGATGATCTCTCAGGGACCGTCCGTGTGTATATTCAATAAAGAGGATCCGCAGGAGGTTCTCGCATCATGGCTGTTTACCCAGTATCTGCTGACTGACGGCATCCAGATCGGATATGCCCAGACCGAAGGATATGTGCCTGTTACAAGTAAGGCACGTGAGACCGCAGAATACCGGGATTATCTGGCGAGAGCCGGCGAGGATAATTCTCTTCATTATAAGACCAAGATAGATGCAACGAAGCTTTTGCTCGATAATACGGATAATACTTTTGTGACACCGGTGTTCAACGGATCCGCATCGCTCAGAGATGCAGCCGGAGCACTTATAGAGAACTGCGTCAAAACTGTTCGCCGCAAAGGAACGGTGGATGACGCATATATAGAGAAATTGTATGAAGACATACGAGGCCTTTACCGGCTTGATCGTATCTCGGGTGCGGGCACGACCGGTGCTACTGACCTTGGGCCTCTGCCTGCACAGTCAATCGCCCTGCTCGCATGTATTGTGATCGCGTGGGTATGTATAGGGGCTGTATATCTGTACAGGATCAGGAAAAGCCGATCAGCGAATCACAGTTAGCTTGAGGTATAAGTGCTTATATCCGATTGACCAGAAAAAAACAATTTTCATTTTCAGGTATTATAAATAAAAATGCTCCCAACCGAAGTTGAGAGCATTGGTTAACTGAAACTGAATATATTGCAGCTTATTGGCATATGAGGAAATTTTTTTCTCCGTCTGCTTTAAATACGACATTTCTTACAAGCTGCTGCTCATCTGGTACGACAATTTCGTATCGATGTTTTTCGTAATCAATTGTACACACCAGCCCATAAAACATTGAGGCACTCAACAGAAATGTTGTTTTAAATCCAGGCTCATCTGGAACAAAAAACTTCAAATGTGGATACATTAATTCCTTCATAATAAACATATCAACATCAAATATTCGCCCAACAACCTTTTCTTTTCCAACTCCATTTACAGAGGGCTTTTCCGGTAATATAACCTCTTGAGCATTAAATGCTGATATTAAAAAGTCCGCGTCATTACAAGCAGGAATATCTGCTCCAGAATCTATCAATGCTTGCTGACCATAAAGAGTTATTATAGGCCTTGTGAATTGTTCGTCCGTTGAAAATACTATTTTATTCATACAGCAGTTACAACGCCTGTATGAAAACAATTCCCGGCATCGACATAAATAATAAAGCACTTTCCTTTGACAGCATCGCAACGGTCTTGTGTTGATACATCTCCAGCTTTTGCTACAATTGCGGAATTAACAGTGGCATCATTTTCTGGTTTCCACTCAACATTTTCAAGCCTTACCCACTGATCAGGATATTTAGTTTTAATCTGTTCCCATGTAAGCCGATTAGACTTCGACATAAACATCACCTCATTCATAGGCGCTTTCTCCTTTCCTCTATTATCCAAGATAGAGGAAATCCCTTCGAAGGACCCCCTCTGTTCTCCCAAATGGAATCCTTCCTAGTAAGGAAATTATAGCATAAATGCTGTGATTATGCTATTTTTTCAAGTCTGCTAATTACCGCCTTATCGTAAAAAAGTACCAAAAAGATAAATAATGATAAATAATGATAAATAATGAATAATAATGATAAATAAATGGAGATATCAGAGGATACCTGAAGATTCAACTTCCACTGTTTGACCGATTCGTAGAGATATGGGGGGAATAAATACAAGTGGCTGCATCTGCGGCCACTTATTCTTTGGAAGCATTGTTTTCTGTGGAGTTATCGTTCATAGCTTTCGATATCTTCATATTAGTAATGACGTATGTTTTGCAGTTATCATCTACTGCATTGTAGTAATACAGGCAACATCTCTCATCTCTTCGGAGTTTCTCGTAGCGTTTGCCGTTATTCTCGATGAATTCGTTATAATCCTTGATATCTCGAGGACGAACCTCGAAGTCGACTCGAATATCATCCATCCACTCGTCAAGATCATCAAGCGGCTTGATCGATTCATCTCCCATAGAACGTTTATAATCTGCTTCTGCGATACGTATCAGGATCTCTGCCGGAATATCGTAAAAAGAAGCCAGGCTGAAAAGAGCATTGACGGGTGGGACTATACGTCCGCACTCATAGTGGGAGTATGTCTGACGAATGACATGCAGCACATCAGCGACAATCTCCTGTGAGTACCCATGGCTCTCTCTTAAATACTTGAGATAATCCTGTAGAGTGACGTCTTCATTCGGGATGTTGATACCTGGGTTATCTTTATCGCTATTTGAAGTCTTTTTTTCTGTGAATGTCTTGCCTGCCATAATAACCGCGTCCTCCATAATTATAGCTTTGAAATAATTGTAAATGTGTTATTGGAACGGAAAAGGCTATTGAGAATAGCGTAAAAGACAACTTTTGAAACATAAAAGCCTTGTTAAAGAACAAAAACCGGTGCTCGAAATTAATCGTTAAACGTGTTCTCTTTGACGGCGATGCCCCTGCAAAACGCACTAAATACAAGAAATTTTCAATGGGGGGGGGTAGACATTTATACGAGAATGATATACACTTATTTAGTGCTATTCAGAATAGCGCGACATCTATCTAGATAGGAGGAGAAAAAGATGAAAACAAGAATTGCTCAAAAAGCAATCGCGGCCGCTATGGTAGTGAGCATGGTAGCTACACCTCTCACAGCGTTCGCAACAACACAGGCATCCTCTTCCGGAAGCAGTACCGCAGCAGTAGCAGCAGCAACAACAACTACTCCTGCAGCACCTGCAGAAACACCTTCCGGATCTGGTGCTCCCAGTACCCCTGCTCCTGCAACTGTAGCTGTACCGTCTAACGGAAATGTATCAGCTAATGGAGTAAAGGTTTTCTCTACTGCAGCAGGCGTAAGCACTGTTAAGAGTGTTCCCGCTGTAACAGTAACTGCTCCCGAAGCAGATCTGACAGCTGCTCTTAGCCTTGGTAAGGGCGAGAAGGCTTTTGCAAGCTCTTACGACATCACAGCTAAGACTGCTCCCGCAGCAGTAACAGCTATCAACGACGCAGCAGCAACTCAGGGTGCTACCG
This sequence comes from uncultured Lachnospiraceae bacterium, assembly GCA_946620235.1. Taxonomy (GTDB): domain Bacteria; phylum Bacillota; class Clostridia; order Lachnospirales; family Lachnospiraceae; genus XBB2008. Next base: position 7,189 of record CAMONC010000116.1, read on the forward strand.
TTGTGGGTATGTTCAACATGACCATCGGCAAGATGAGTGGTGGCCAGTTCAAAGCAGCAGACGGAAGCGTACGTATCAGAACTTCCATCATCATCCCTGCTAAATGCGATCCTTCCAAGACATACAAGGTAGTCGTAGTCAGCAAGGGCGGCAAAACAAGGGTTGAAGATGATCTGAATCCTGATAACGGCAAGGTTGTTGCATTCAACGCTGACGGCGGAATCGCTGCATATGCACTTATCTGCATAGGATAATCTTCGGCTTAAAGCGCATCAAGACGGAAGATTAAGACAAACAGGAGAGCAG
>CAMONC010000117.1 GCA_946620235.1 uncultured Lachnospiraceae bacterium
CCAAGAGAGGAAACTCCGACATCGGATCCGGCTTCAATGACGATCCGCTGTGGCTGATCGCAGGTGTATCCGCTTACGTCAGAGAGACCGGCGACATCTCCATCCTCAAGGAGCAGGTTCCTTATGATAATGATATGAGCGTAGCCACATCCCTGATGGAGCACCTCAAGAGATCATTTGATTTCACAGTAAATAACAAAGGTCCTCACAATCTTCCTCTGATCGGACGTGCAGACTGGAATGACTGTCTGAACCTCAACTGCTTCTCCGAGCATCCCGGCGAGAGCTTCCAGTGCTTCGGTCCTTCCGAAGGTCCTGTAGCAGAATCTGTATTCATCGCAGGCATGTTCGTTAAGTACGGTGAAGAGTACGCTCAGCTGTGCGAGCTTCTGGGCGATACAGCCGAGGCAGAGAGAGCACGTAAAGAAGTACAGATCATGTACGATGCAGTTCTCAAGGACGGCTGGGACGGCGACTGGTTTGTCAGAGCATATGACGCATACAGCCACAAGATCGGAAGTAAGGAATGCGAAGAAGGTAAGATCTTCATCGAGTCCAACGGTTTCTGTTCACTGGCAGGTATTGGTGTCAAGGAAGGTCTTGCACAGAAGGCTCTCGATTCCGTTAAAAAATACCTCGACTGCGAATACGGTGTAATGATCCTTCAGCCCGCATATACGGTATATCACCTCGAGCTTGGTGAGATTTCCTCCTATCCGCCGGGATACAAGGAGAACGCAGGTATCTTCTGCCACAACAATCCCTGGGTATCCATCGCCGAGACAGTCATCGGCCGTGGCGACAGAGCATTCGAGATATATAAGAAGACCTGTCCCGCATACACCGAGGAGATTTCCGAGATCCACAAGACCGAGCCCTATGTATACTGCCAGATGGTAGCCGGTAAAGATGCTTACATCCCCGGCGAAGGCAAGAACTCCTGGCTTACCGGTACAGCAGCATGGACCTTCTGCAACATCTCCCAGTACATCCTGGGCGTATATCCCACTCACAAGGGACTGCAGGTTGATCCCTGCGTGCCTCACGGATTCGGAGACTTCAAGGTTACACGTAAGTTCCGCGGTGCTACCTACAACATCACGGTCAAGAACCCCGATGATGTCGAAAAGGGTGTTAAATCCATGACAGTGGACGGCCAGGCAGTTGACGGATGTATCATTCCTTTTGACGCATCCAAGAAGAATGTAGACGTAGTCGTTACAATGGGTTGATATCCCGGGTAATACATTTAAAAGAAAGCCCTCCCGATAATCTTTATCGGGAGGGTTATTTACAGGTTTATGATAGATCTTAAATCCATCTGTCCCAGATGTCTTCTGGAAAAAGCATCCGCCGGTTTCGATCTGGCAGAGTATAAGGAACGCATCGATGAGGATGCGCGCACCCCGGATGATGAATACGCAAGACGTCTCAGCATATGCGGAGAGTGCGACCGCCTGAATGCGGGTTTATGCTCAGCCTGCGGCTGCTATGTGGAGCTGCGAGCTCTCACCGCCGCCAGACACTGTCCGTATGAGAAGTGGTGAAAGACACGCCGCCTCGTTTTCTTTACTTCTCTACCCTTGCGATAAGTGTTTCACCGTCCAGGTCGATCACAATCGTGTCGCCTTCATCCACTTCGCCGGATAGGATCAGCTTCGCACTGAGCGTCTCCACATACTTCTGTATATATCTGCGCAGAGGTCTTGCTCCGTATACGGGATCATAAGCCTGCTCTACGACGTAGTCCCTGGCTGCGTCGGTAAGTGCTACATGGAGCGATCTGTCTGCAAGTCTCTCACTGAGCTCGTTCATGATCAGATCCACGATGCCGGTGATATTCTCCTTAGTCAGCGGCTTAAACAATATGGTCTCATCGAGACGGTTCAGGAATTCGGGTCTGAAATGAGCCTTCAGCTCTTCTTTGACCATCTCGGTCGCTTTTTCATCTATGGTTCCATCATCACGGATACCGTCGAGCAGATACTGTGCACCTATGTTACTCGTCATGATCAGTATCGTGTTCTTGAAGTCCACGGTACGTCCCTGAGAGTCCGTGATGCGTCCGTCATCAAGTACCTGAAGCAGCACATTGAATACGTCGGGATGCGCTTTCTCTATCTCGTCGAAGAGAACTACCGAATAAGGCTTGCGTCTGACTGCTTCGGTCAACTGTCCGCCTTCTTCATACCCTACATATCCGGGAGGTGCTCCGATCAGTCTGGACACGGAGAATTTCTCCATGTATTCGCTCATGTCGATACGCACCATATTGTTCGCATCATCGAAGAGGGCTGCCGCCAGGCTCTTCGCCAGTTCGGTCTTGCCTACACCCGTAGGTCCGAGGAAAAGGAAGGAACCGATAGGCTTGGTCGGATCCTTGATGCCGGCTTTGGATCTCATGATCGCTTCGGAAACAAGTGTTACGCCTTCATCCTGACCTATCACTCTCTTATGTAGTTCTTCATCGAGATGAAGAGTCTTGGATCTCTCACTCTCGGTAAGCTTGGCTACCGGTATGCCCGTCCATCTGGATATGATACGTGCTATCTCCTCATCGGTGACTGCCTCATGAACCAGTGTCATATCACGGTTCTGGATATTTGCTTCTTCGGTCTCCAGCTCTTTCTTCAGAGCAGGAAGTTCACCGTAGGTCAGCTTGGCTGCGGTCTCATAGTCACCGTCTCTCTGTGCTATCTGGATCTGCGAGTTGATCGCATCTATCTTCTCGCGCAGAGTGCTCAGTTTATCAACGGAAGCTTTCTCATTATCCCACTGAGCCTTCATCGAGTTGAACTTATCCTTAAGCTCGGCAAGTTCTTTCTGCAGATCTTCCAGACGCTCACGACTTAACTTGTCATCCTCTTTCTTAAGGGCGGTCTCCTCGATCTCGAGCTGCATGATACGACGGTTCAGTTCATCCATCTCGGTGGGCATGGAATCAAGTTCGGTCTTGATCAGTGCACATGCCTCATCTACCAGATCGATGGCCTTGTCAGGCAGGAATCTGTCCGAGATATATCTGTCTGACAGCATTGCCGCCGATACCAGTGCGTTATCCTGAATCTTCACTCCGTGATATACTTCGTATCTGTCCTTTAAGCCACGCAGGATCGATATCGTATCCTCTACTGTCGGTTCATCCACCATGACAGGCTGGAAACGTCTCTCAAGCGCGGAATCTTTCTCAATATACTGTCTGTATTCGTTGAGTGTCGTAGCGCCTATGCAGTGGAGCTCACCTCTGGCCAGCATGGGCTTGAGCATATTGCCGGCATCGAGTGCACCGTCTGTCTTGCCTGCTCCCACGATAGTATGCAGCTCATCTATGAAAAGTATAATCTGACCATCCGAAGCTTTGACTTCATCAAGGACTGCTTTGAGTCTTTCCTCAAATTCGCCCCTGTACTTGGCTCCCGCTACAAGAGCGCCCATATCCAGTGCAAAAAGCTTCTTATCTTTAAGTCCCTCAGGTACATCACCGCGAACTATACGCTGAGCCAGACCTTCAACCACGGCTGTCTTGCCGACACCGGGCTCACCGATAAGTACGGGGTTATTCTTTGTCTTCCTCGACAGAATACGTATCACATTCCTGATCTCGGAATCACGGCCGATAACGGGATCAAGTTTCTGAGCTTCTGCCCGCTGTACCAGATCCGTGGCATATTTAGCCAGAGTATCATACGTTGCTTCCGGATTGTCGGATACGACTTTCTGATTTCCCCTGACGGTAGAGAGTGCAGCGAGGAATCTCTCACGCGTGATACCGTATTCCTTGAAGATCGCACCCACTTCTTTGTTGGGATTGCGGATCATCGACAGGAAGATATGCTCCACGGATACATATTCATCCCCCATTGCCTTTGCTTCATCTTCGGCGGAGATGAGTACTCTGTTCAGGTCCTGGCTCATATATATATTTCCGCCCGAAACCTTTACACGCTTGGCGACAGCATCCTCAGCACGACCTGTGAAGTGCTCGGTATTGATTTCCATCTTCTCTATAAGCTTCAGTATCAGCGAATCATCTATTGTGATCAGGCTGTACAGGAGATGCTCCTGGTCGATCTCCTGATTACCGTATTCATATGCCAGCTTCTCACAGTTGTTGATCGCTTCTATCGATTTCTGTGTGAATTTCTGTATATTCATAATAGCCCTCCAGTTGACATAACAAAACATCATCTTCTGATTAAGAGTATGATGAAATTGTTATATTCTTTACTTTTGTCGTTCTGAATAAAATGTAACACCATTGTTAGCACTCGTCAATGGTGAGTGCTAATTGTTTATGAATTGTTTATCTTTCATCGATTAAGAAGGAGAAATCATCATGAACGAAAACAAAGAACTCGAGATCAGAAACGACAGCTTCTTAACTCTCCGGAACTATCTGAGATGGCTAAGGCTGCGCTACGGTTACACCCAGGAATATGTCGCGGAGCGGATCCATATCATACGCCAGACATATTCGCACTATGAGACCGGGCGTGTATACCCCTCAATTGAGTCTCTGTACAATCTCTGTCTGCTGTATGACCTTCCGACCTGCCCCATCCTCAAGCTCGGCGCCATCAACGAACTGTACATAGATTCCGTGGACGAACTGGAACAAATGGCCAGCGTAAAGTATATGTTCAAGCTGTACGAAGAGCGCGATATGCTGCCGGATATTGATTGATAGATCACCAGTCAATAACCTGCTTGTTAAAATACACACCACTATAACCCATATTCCTGAGTGCAGACATGAACCCCCCGTCAGCACTCAGGGATAACGGATTTTCTCCGGCCGGAACCGATATGCTCAGATACTTGTGCGAGTTTTTGCCACTGCCGACATAATAATCGGAATAAACGTTGATCTTCTGAGCAGCCTGGCCGTCTGTAACCGATAATGTACCCTGTTTCACACCTGCGCTCCATATAGTGCAGGTCTTGTTATCCGCTGACCATTGTATACTGTAACCCGCAGGACCACCTTTTCCTTTTGCACCTGAAGCAGCTGCATTCTGAGTCTGTGATTGTGCGGGAGTGACATTGCCCTGTGAATCAGCCGATTGATCGTTTGTATCCGTACTGTTTTCCTGATCAGCGGCCTCATCTGAAGCATCATTCTCATTCTCCACTATCAGTTCGGACGGATCGCCATGATAAGTACCCTGCACTGACAGATACTCAGTGACAGCGTAGCACGTACGTCCTCTGTATTTCACTCGTGACCAGCCATTATCACCTATGCCGTCACGTACAACCCGTTCATTTGCTCCCAGCACATGCACTACCTCACCCTCTTCACCTATGCTCGGTTCAGAGCGCAGCCTCGTACTGCCGGATGCCGGAGCCACTATATCATTGCTTTTCTTATATGTGGCATTTGGATCATATATCGTATAATCACCGTTACTCACACTCTCTGCAGCATGTTGTGTCTCATCGGCTACAGCGCCATCTACTCCATTGGAAATGCCAACATCTTCGACATCTGCCACATCCGTATCTTCTCCCATATCGATTCCGAGTGCACTTAAATCTATTCCGCTGATATCTACCCCCAGATCGTTGGGATCATAGTCTGCCGCACTCGCTACATCTATTATCCCACCTGATATCTCCTCTGCCATCCCGGGTTCATCTGTATATCCGGTATCATCAGAAGCTACTGCAGTATCAACGTCCGGCTCCACAGCAGGATCGGCCTGAGTCATTACACCTCCGCTGTCAGCCATGCTGCCATTCAGTTCTTCCGCTGACATACCACGTCCCCTGATGCTTATCACGACTACTGTCGCCATCAAAGCAAGGCCGGCAAGTGCTGTTACAGCCAGGCCGGTATGCAACGTAACTTCTTTCATTCTGTCAGACTTCAGCCGCCTGCGTGCTCTTATCACCGTTGCACGTGACACGCGTTTGTCACCTGCATCACGCTCATCCGCCTGCGGTGCATATTCTATATCGTCCAGATCCAGAAATTCCAGTTCATCATCAGATGAGTCATACAGACTAATGTTTGCATCCGACTTTGTATCAGACGAGACGGCAGCCTCATCTTTTGCTGCCACATATGCCATAACAGGTGTCGGTATAGCTCCGGCCAGATATACCAGCCAGACCGGCATACTGATGACGGACAGAGGATAGAAAAAGGCCTGGATCAGGTAAATCGCGGCCATGATAACCCATGGAATATCCGAGTCTCTCAGAACTGCCCTGTCCACTCTCAGCATTATGAAAAAAGATACCCCCAGAGCTGATAATACATACAGTCCACTGACACCGTATCGCTGCACCGGATACCACCATTCCCCGTTACCCGGTTGTAAGAATATGACTGCCGCCATCAAGCCGGCTATGAGAATACCCGACAGTATGATCAGCAGTTTGATCAACCTGCGCCCCTTACTGTAGGCGGGCAGCAGCAGCATAAAAAGGATAACACCCAGAGTTCCGGCTCCAAGCAGGCACCAGGCTAGCATATCTCCGTACATAACCAGAAGTGACACACCGGCTGTATAGATTAGTATGTACAGAATCCTCCAAACTATTCCCCCGGCTGTGATAAAGAGAATGCCCGACACAGCACAACCCAGAAGCAAAAAAGGGATAAGCTCTGCAGGTGCCTTAATAAGTGCCTCTATCCCGAATACAGTCTCAGCTCCGGTAAAACTGTGGTATATCAGAAAACCGTATATGATGCACAGCGGTACGGTAAAAAGCTTCAGATAACGGCGTCCACGCAGCCCGGTCACTCTGATTGCGATCACCAGCATAAGACCGGCCGCATAATAAGCGGTTCTGTATGCCATCTCATCCCCCTGCAGGATCTGCCATACACACACAGCCAGACAGATCATGCTCCATCCCGACAATCCCAGGATCGTATAAGGAATAGACCAACCGGTACCGCTCGCACTTCTCCAGGCGACTATGATGGCAATCAATGTGAATAGTACCGAAAATACGCAGAAATACACGTCCTGCTCGGTAAAACCCGGAAAAACCATTTCTCTGAAAAAGATAAGAGGAAATATCAGAATAAAACCTTTTATCAGATGATCAAGAAACGTTGCCGGTCGTCCTTCTGCCGGTTCACTATAGTCAGTCGGTTCTGTAAATCTGTCAATAATACCCTGCAAGCCCATAAAAAAACTCCTTAAATTATGCTATTAATAATAGCACTGGTGCTCCCCATTTCAACAAAAATGTGCTTATCCGAGGGTAAAAAGTACTCTCTGTTCGCAGGATTGTCCCCCAGTATCATCATCTTACCCATGGCTTCATATATATATGCCTTACCCGGGATGGTACGTCTCGCCTTATCGATATCGGCTGAAAAATGTCCTGCCAGACAAATATCCGAGATATCGATAAGCTGTGCAAGTTCATCCTGTGA
>CAMONC010000118.1 GCA_946620235.1 uncultured Lachnospiraceae bacterium
CAGGCTCGATTGCGTCCTCAGTCAGCGCCTGATCTGCATCTCCTATCAGGCCCGGTACACGGATCACTCCGAACACACCCAGACAGACAAATATAGCTGCGATGATCACAGTCACACCCGCAGCTATACCTATTATCGATATTATCTTTCTGTTTCTCAGCTGTCTCTCAGTCAGCCTGCTCTTCTTCCATTCACGTCTGTTCATCGGTTACCCCGGTGTTATTGGTTTTTGAAAAATTCATCGATCCCGTCCGCGATGCCCTTGACTATCTTTTTCTGATAGTCATCTGTAGCCATCAGAGCATCCTCTTTTGCATTGGTCATATATCCCATTTCTATGATGGTCACGGGAGTCTGGCACCAGTTGATGCCTGTCATCGTATCTGTCTCCCATACGCGCTCACGCTTGGCACCGGTGGCTGTCACCATGGCATCAAGCACATTGGTAGAGAGCTTTTTGCTCGCTTCGTAGAGGGATGCATTATACGGGTTTGAAGCAGTCTGGCATATAGTCATCATACCGTTTGCCTTTGAGCTCGATGCACCGTTGGCATGTATGCGCACAAATGCATCCGCCTTGGCATCATTCGCCAACTCAGCACGCTCGGCATTTGATAGGTTCACATCATTGGTCTCACGGATCATCAGGACATCATAGCCTCTGGCTATAAGTTCATCACGCAGTTTTAGGGACACCTGAAGAGTGAGCTCATACTCAGGTAATCCGCTGTTTACTCCTCTGGTACCACCTGCGACCTTCGCTTTCATCTCGGTCGCTCCGGGGCCCACAGGCTCCTTCTCGTTATTGCCCTTCGCCTGGTGTCCGGCATCTATTGCAACAAGGTGTCCGTTGCTCACGGAAACCTCAGCCCTGTGTATCAGCGGATCAGCCGACGTACTTCCGGTTGTCTCGGGAGACTTGGCCCCTATCGTACAGGCTGCCAATGCAATGCACAGTATGCCTGCTGCTATTCTGGCTGTTATTCCGGCTGTTTCATTTCGATTTTGTGATCTCATATTTCTCGTTCCGTTATGCTTTCGCTTTTCTGGCGGATGCCAGCTCATCATCCGCGCGCTTAAATGTCTCGCGATAATCGACATCCAGACCCGGACGATACACGGCTGCTCCCTTGGATAAGGAGATCTTCATATCGCCCAGCCGGCCATTGTATTGCGCTATCTCATCATCAATGGTGGCATTGATCTCCTCAATACGCTTAAGTGTCATGCTGTCCGTAATTACCATGAAACCGTCATCGCTTATCCGGTAGAGATGCTCCATGCCATACGATTTTTTCAGGATACAGGCCGTATCATATACGACCTTATCCGCAAATTCATGTCCCCGCTCATCGTATATCGCCTTGAGATTATCGATATCTATGATGATGACGGAGTAAGAAGCGATACCCTGCGATATCGACATATTGAGTCTTTTGACTGCATTACTGTAAGCCGTCCTGTTTCCGAGACCCGTCATGGGATCGGCATAGGCCTGCCTGCGTACTATCGACAGGTATTGATTCATGCTGTCATGCATACTCTTCAGCTTATCCGACAGAGCGCCTATGGCATCCTCGGAAACATCCGTGGTTTCCATGGTATCTGCTGTGTCGCTCGTGATCTCGACTCCGGCATCCTCCACCAGTCCCTTATAATCCGGGTTGTTAAGTATATCCGTGTTCAGCTCGGCGACATCATCGGTCAGAGATGACAGTTCATCATACAGAGCCTGAAAACGGTTCGATAGCCTGGTTGCCACCAGCAATACCAGTGTAGCGCTTACCAGTACCGCTACCATGGCTATGATCAGCACTGACAGATATTGCTTACGCAGCTGAGCTTCCAGCCACCGGGCATCGAAGTCGGCACCTACGATACCGGCTATCCGTCCCTGCGAATCCAGAACCGGGCTGTATGAACTGTAGAAACGCCCCCAGCTGTCTGTAAAAGCCTCCTGATCCACGGACGGAATCCCCCTGGAAGCAGCGATCAATGCCTCTGTAGTCATGATCTCCTCACCGAACTCACCGGGGTCAACAGGATCCGAATCAATGATAAATGCGAACTCATCATTTCCCATGTCCTGTATGGTGTAGATATAGGTCACATCGGCATTATCCAGAAAAAATGTCAGAGTATCCATGATCTCATTGTAGTTATTACTGCCTGAGGCTTTATCGTCAGCGGTGACAGACTCAAGCATATCCCCATCCAGAGATGCCGCTGCCGTATTTGAGACATTGAGCATCATTGCGTTTATCTGTGTCACAAGGGCTTCCTTGGACTGATGCGCAATGACAATCCCCATCACGAGGTTGACCGCAAATACCACTGTGCATATCATGATCAGATATTTGGTCGTTACCTTCATTCTTTAATTAATCCTTTCGGGCCCGACTCGATCTCCTCGAGTTTATCCGCTATGCGTGCTTTGACCAGATCGGCAAGCTCCTGCTTACTCATATCCTTATATTCCTCATACCTGACAGGGGCGAGGAAATGAATCTGTACCTTCACATGAGCGAATATATCATTTCCGTTCATGGCCTTATATGAATCAAAGATGGCAACGGGGACTATAGAGGTATGTGTCTTCAGACTGCATGCAAAGCATCCTGCCTGAAACTCTCCGAGTGCATTGCCCTTATCCGGATCAGTCTTTCCCTCCGGAAAAATGAGCATATTACCACCCGCTTTGATCTGCTCGATCGCATCCATTATTCCCTTTGCCTTGCCCCTCATGCTCTCCAGGTCGATAAGCACCGCATTGACCAGATATGCCATTTCGTGAGCAAGTATACGGTCCGCCGCCTTCATCTCCCACAGAGGAGCACATGGGATATTATCCATGTTTCTCAATATCCCCAGTGCGTCGTACTTGCCCTGATGATTGGAATAGAAAACAACCGTTTCATCGGTCGGAACATTCTCGCGTCCGGTAACAAGAGTTGTGACTCTGGCATGCTTTGCGATATGATCTATGACCTTCATTCCGAAATCATACCGGTCCTGCACGGAGTACTTATCCGGATGATTCATCATATAACGTGTTCTGATCCTGGAATAACAGAATATCCAGGGCAACATCACTGCTATCGGAACACTGAATCTCAAATCTCTGATTCTGGACATGTCTTATAACTGTCCCTCAAGCGCTGTCTCTGCCTCTGCAAGTGCAGCACCGATCCCCGAGGGATCCTTTCCGCCGGCCTGTGCCATATTCGGTCTGCCGCCTCCGCCGCCTCCTACTTTGGGAGCGATCGCTTTGATCAGATTCCCCGCATGGGCACCCCCTGCTATAGCTCCGTCAGTAGCCATGGCTACGAGATTGACCTTGCCGCCCGCATTGGAAGCCAGCACGATCACGCCCTCACCGAGTTTACTCTTAAGCTGGTCTCCGAGGTCCCTTAAACCGTTCATGTCCACCCCATCCACGGAGGTTGCCAGAAGCTTCACCCCTTTTATCTCTTTAACCTGATCCATAACGTCCCCGAGTGCATCTTTTGCAGCCTTGGACTTAAGTGCCTCCATCTCGGAGTTCAGTTCCTTGATCTGCTTCTGCATGGACTCGATCTTTGCTACCAGATCGACAGGATTGGTCTTCGCTGCAGCTGCCGCAGCATCGAGTCTGCTTTCAAGCTCCTCGTAATATGCATTCACGTTATCTCCGGTTATGGCTTCGATACGTCTTACGCCTGCAGCCACGCCGCCCTCGGACACGATCTTGAAGTTACGTATATCACCTGTATGCGATACATGAGTACCTCCGCACAGTTCCTTTGAGAAATCACCCATGGATACGACACGCACGGTATCGCCGTATTTCTCTCCGAAGAGAGCCATGGCACCGGATTTCTTTGCTTCATCTATGCTCATCACATCCGTATTAACAGGCAGATCCTCAGCGATCTTCGCATTCACCATAGCCTGGATTTTCTTCAGTTCATCGGGTTTTACAGCCTCACCGTAGCTGAAGTCGAACCTGGTCCTGTCAGGATCCTGATATGAACCCTGCTGATGTACATCTTTTCCGAGCACTTCCTGAAGGGCTGCCTGCAAAAGATGTGTTGCCGAGTGATTACGACAGGTCTTTGCTCTGTTTTCCCGATCGACGTTAAGCGAAACCTTATCGGACAGTTTAAATGCTCCCTTTGCGACTTTGCCCACATGCGCGGTCCTGCCGCCTGCAACATGGATCGTTTCCGAAACCTCAAATACCGATCCGTCGTGTCCTGTAATTTTACCGATATCGCCTACCTGACCGCCCATTGTTCCGTAGAACGTGGTTCTGTCGGTGATCACCGATCCTTCTTCGCCTTCTTTTAACTCCGATACAAGTGAATCTTCGCCTGACATCGCAACTATCGTACCGTCACAGCCGAGGGCATCATAACCAAGGAACGTACTCTTGACCGATTCATCAAGTGCATCGAATATGCTTGCATCGGACTTTTGTGAAAAGTTGGAATTCTCTCTCGCAAGCTTCTTCTGCGCATCCATCGCCTCTCTGAAACCTGCCTCATTTACACTCAGCCCCTCTTCTTCTGCCATTTCAAGCGTAAGTTCGTAAGGGAATCCGAATGTATCGTAGAGATAGAAAGCGGATTTACCGTCGATCTCCTTTGTTCCCGATGCTTTTCTTTCATCCGCGATCTTCTTAAACTCCTTCATACCGTTTTCAAGAGTCGCTTCGAAACGTACGATCTCCTTCTTAAGCTCGTTAAGAATAAAGTCTTTGTTCCTGGTAAGGAGCGGATAGCTGTCCGAATACACATCGTCGATATAGACGCTTGCGACATCAAGCATATCCTCAAGAGACAGATCAAGAGACTGTCCGTGTCTTACGGCACGTCTCAAAAGTCTCCTTAACACATATCCGGGGCCGCCGTTTGAAGGCAGAAGCTTTGCCTCGTCACCGATGAGCATTACTCCTGTTCTTAAATGATCCGCGATGATCCTCATGGATCTGGTGGACTTTTCGTCCGATCCGTATTTGAGACCGGATTTCTTTTCGATAAGCGCGATAACACCCGTAAACAGGTCGGTAAGATAAACATCGTCAACGCCGTTCAGGAAGGCAAGGTTTCTCTCAAGTCCCCATCCGGTGTCCACGTTTTTCTGGGCAAGCGGAAGAAGCGTTCCGTCCTTCTGCTTGTCATACTGCATGAACACGTCGTTACCGATCTCGGTATACTTTCCGCAGTGACATCCGGGTTTGCAGTCCGGTCCGCAGGGCTCTGCATCCGATACATAGAACATCTCGGAGTCGGGTCCGCAGGGGCCGTACTCAAGTCCCCACCAGTTGTCCTCCGCGGGCAGAAAGAAAACATTCTCGGGCTTGAATCCCGATTCTATCCTGTACTTTGCACCCTCCTCGTCTCTGGGCGCGTTCTCGTCGCCCTCAAATACGGTAGCCGCAAGGTGATCTCTGTCGAATTTGAAGACCTCGGTCAGCAGTTCAAAACTCCACTGGCATCTTTCTTTTTTGAAATAGTCTCCGAGGCTCCATGAACCCATCATCTCGAAGAAGGTAAGATGACTCTTATCCCCCACTCCGTCTATGTCATTGGTACGTACACAGCCCTGAACGTTGCAGAGTCTTTTTCCCAGGGGATGTGTCTTTCCGAGAAGATACGGCATGATGGGCTGCATACCGGCTACGTTGAACATTGCGCCGGTGGAACCGTCCGACACGAGCGAAACGGCACCCATATCGACATGTCCTCTCTTAACATAGAAATCTATCCATTTTTTTCTTAATTCCTTAGATGTAAACTTTTCCATATTATTCCCTTCTAAATCTAATTTAAATCTCCGGCGGGAGAGCAGCACATTGGTCCCGCAGCGAGTACGACAGGTCGCAGCAAGGGACTAGTGTGCTGCTAGGCCCGCCGGAATATACTTTAGAATTCAAACTTATCCGCGAAAAATGCATCCAGTTCCTCGATGGCTACGCGCTCCTGCTCCATGGAATCGCGGAACCTGACAGTAACCTTGTGATCCTCTTCCGAATCGAAGTCGTAGGTTACGCAGAACGGAGTACCGATCTCGTCCTGTCTGCGATATCTCTTACCGATGTTTCCTCTGTCATCGAACTCGCAGTTATACTTCCTGGAAAGCTGCGCATAGATTTTCTCAGCGCCCTCATTGAGCTTCTTGGAAAGCGGAAGTATCCCTATCTTCACGGGGGCGATGGCAGGATGGAAATGCAACACCGTACGCATATCCGGCTTATCCTCCGTACCGATGTTCTCCTCGTCATATGCCTCACAGAGGAATGCAAGCGTTACGCGGTCAGCACCCAGTGAAGGCTCAACCACATAAGGAATGTACTTCTCATTGGTCTCATCATCGAAGTATTCCATGGACTGTTTGGAGGTCTCCTGATGTCTGGTCAGGTCATAATCGGTTCTGGACGCGATACCCCAGAGTTCACCCCAGTCAGTGAAAGGAAATGCATACTCGATATCGGTCGTGTGATCGCTGTAGAAAGATAATTCCTCGGGATCATGATCACGGAGTCTCAAATTCTCCGCCTTGATGCCGAGTGAAAGCAGCCACTCGTAGCAGAACTTTCTCCAGTACTCGAACCACTCGGTCTGTGTGCCGGGCTTGCAGAAGAACTCAAGCTCCATCTGCTCGAACTCTCTGGTACGGAAGGTGAAGTTACCGGGAGTGATCTCGTTACGGAAGCTCTTGCCTACCTGACATATACCGAAAGGAACCTTCTTACGTGAGGTTCTCTGTACGTTCTTGAAGTTAACGAAGATACCCTGTGCAGTCTCGGGACGAAGGTATACGACATCCTTTGCATCCTCGGTCACTCCCTGGAATGTCTTGAACATCAGATTGAACTCTCTGATAGGGGTGAAATCATGCCCACCGCATGAAGGACAGGGAACGTTATTGTCCTTGATGAACTTCTCCATCTCCTCATGTGACCATCCGTCCACGGATGTCTCCAGAGTGATACCGTTATCAGCGGCGAAATCTTCGATGATCTTGTCGGCTCTGAATCTCTCATGGCACTGTCTGCAGTCCATCAGGGGATCCGAGAACCCGCCGAGATGGCCGGACGCGACCCAGGTCTGAGGATTCATCAGAATCGCACAGTCCACACCTACATTGTAAGGTGACTCCTGTACGAACTTCTGCCACCATGCTTTCTTGACGTTATTCTTAAGCTCCACGCCGAGATTACCGTAGTCCCATGTATTCGCCAGTCCGCCGTATATCTCCGAACCGGGATACACGAATCCTCTGGCCTTCG
>CAMONC010000119.1 GCA_946620235.1 uncultured Lachnospiraceae bacterium
AGTTCTGATCATTGCTTTTCTGTATTTCTTCATGCTTCGTCCTCAGAAGAACGAACAGAAGAAGAAAACCGCGATGCTCAGTTCTCTTGAGGTGGGTGACAGCGTACTTACGACTGCAGGTTTCTACGGTGTAGTGATCGATGTGGCTGACGATACGGTTATCGTTGAGTTCGGTAATAACAAGAACTGCAGGATCCCCATGCAGAAATCTGCAATAGTACAGATCGAGAAGCCCGGACAGGCTACAGCTACTACCGAAGAGAAGAAGTAAGTTAAGATCATGAAGAAGAATATTACATGTATTCCCGGTGACGGGATAGGTCCGGAGATCGTAGCCGAGGCTAAGAAGGTTCTGGATGCAGTAGCCGGTAAATACGGACACGAATTTGTATATACGGATGTTCTGATGGGAGGGGCAAGTATAGATAAATACGGTGTTCCGCTTACCGATGAAACTATCAATACTGCTAAAGCAGCCGATGCGGTCCTGATGGGATCCATCGGAGGCAATACAAGTACATCTCCCTGGTATAAGCTTCCTCCCGAGAAACGGCCCGAAGCCGGACTTCTCGGTATACGTAAAGCACTCGGTCTCTTTGCCAATCTAAGACCTGCCATGCTTTATCCCGAATTAAAGAGCGCATGTCCGCTCAAGGAATCAGTGGCAGATGCCGGATTTGATATGTTGATCATGCGGGAACTTACCGGAGGTTTGTATTTCGGAGCACGTTCTACCGAAGAAAAGAACGGTGAAATGGTTGCAACGGATACACTTGTTTATTCCGAGAGCGAGATCAGACGTATAGCGGTAAAGGCTTTTGAAGTGGCGATGAAACGTCGTAAGTCCGTTATCAGTGTCGATAAGGCCAATGTCCTCGACAGTTCCAGACTGTGGCGTAAGATCGTCAATGAGGTCGCTGAGGATTATCCCGAAGTGAAAGTCGAGCATATGCTTGTTGATAATGCCGCCATGCAGCTGGTGAAAGATCCGGCTCAGTTTGATGTGATGCTTACCGAGAACATGTTCGGGGATATCCTTTCGGATGAAGCCAGTATGATCACTGGGTCTATCGGTATGCTTCCGTCTGCGTCACTTAATGAGACCAGGTTCGGACTATATGAACCCAGCGGCGGTTCGGCTCCCGACATAGCAGGCCTGGGCATAGCCAATCCGATCGCAACGATCTTGTCTGCAGCCATGATGCTCAGATTCAGTTTCGATATGGATCAGGAAGCAGATGCAGTTGAGAATGCGGTTAATAAAGTTCTTGAAGAAGGTTACAGGACCGGTGATATCATGGGTTCCGATACAGATGGCCTGACGAAGGTCGGCACTTCACAAATGGGAGATCTCATTGCAGAGCGGATCTGAGAAACAGACAAACAATATATTGCAAGCATTGCGACAGGATCCGGAAAGGATCCTGTTCATTGTATTTCTGGCATGTATGACAGTCTACTATGGTTATCGTATGTTTACGGTGGCACCATGGTATGACGAACTTTATACTTATAATTTCTTTATAAGCAGAGGACCCGTATATGCAGGGATTCACTGGCCGGTTCCGAACAATCACCTGGGCTACTCGGCTTTGAGCGGCTTTTTCTATGTGTTAACACATGATCCGTATATATCCCTGCGCGGAATCGCCTTTTTGTCATCTGTCGGGAATCTTGTCATGTTGTATATGATCGGCCGGTATCTGATGAAACCGGGAATGAGACTCCTTCTTCCGGCTGTATACGCAGGTACCTGGCAGGTGAATAATATAACAGTGCAGGGGAGAGGTTATTCTCTTTCGGTTAATATGATGCTGATCGCTTTTGTTTGCCTTCTTCACCTGTGTTTTGACGATTGTGACGGCACGGAGGATGCACAGGATCACAAAAAACTGAGAAAGTATTATATCCTGTGGGCTTTTTCACTGATACTTGGTTTCTATACGGTTATGACCACATTGTACTGGGTAGTGACTTTGTGTTTGTGTGCGTTATGCTGCCTTTTGAGCGTTAAGCGTGTTGACAGACTGATTCGCCTGATCATTTCTTCCGTATGCGGAGCGGTCGGTACATTGGTTGTCTATTCGGCTGTATGGCTTGCCATCGGTTCCAATCTGCTGATCAGGGATGAATCCGGTATATACTCGCAGTTATCGCATTTTACTCTCATAAGATCGCATCCTGTACTTTCGCTTAAGACGGGAGCTGAATATATGCTGGCCACTCCGTATATCCAGAGTGTCGACAAAAACGGATATCTGAAGGCATTCTGTGATCATTGGATCGATATGCTGAATCATATGTATTCCTTCGGTGTGATCATACTTGTGATCATGCTTATAGGTATTGTTCTTGCCGGTGCTGCCTTGATTGCCCGCCATAAGTATCTGTCCGGGGGAATAGAGTCGGAAAACGGTGATAAACAGATGAATGATGGTCTGTGTGTCTTTTCCTGGCTGGTAATCTGTTTTGCATTAGCAACTCCAATTACGGTATTTGTTCAGATCAAGCTTCCGTATATACGGGTATTTACGTTCTATGCCGTGGCTGTGAGTCTGGGCGTTACATATGTCATATATGTTCTGTTTGGTGCTCTTAAGGATTATTTTACTTACGGTATCGGAGTGATCGTCACCTTACTTGTAATTGCGCAAATACTCAGCTCAGATTATAATATCCCTTATGGGGAAAAGGAGGAAGCCGTATCGGATCTGATGAAACAGGTGGATCTGAGAGGCCTGGCCGAAGACGGTGCTCATATATGTCTCACGGATGTTGATCAGGAATATATGTACAGATTCCTGTATGATGAGTATCCCGAAATGGCGGATATGTCAGATGCCGACGTGATCGTTCTGGATAAAGATATGCTGGATCCCGAAGCAGAGTTTCATTGGGAATTCTATTATGATCATGATTCGGTCGATATGGACCGGATCGGCAACATGAAACAGCTCCTCAGAAATTCATATTACGAAGTTTATATTACGGATGAGATATCGGATAAGATATCTGTTGTACGATGATCTGATAACGGAGGATAGACCATGAAAAGTGATAATGTCAAAAAAGGTATGCAACAGGCACCTCACAGGTCTCTGTTCAATGCTCTCGGTTTTACCGAAGAGGAAATGAACAAGCCTATGATAGGTATAGTCAGCTCATATAATGAGATCGTTCCCGGTCATATGAATCTGGACAAGATAGTTGCCGCCGTTAAACAGGGCGTAGCCGAAGCGGGCGGTGTTCCTGTCGTATTCCCGGCAATAGCTGTCTGTGACGGTATTGCCATGGGACATATAGGCATGAAGTATTCACTGGTGACACGTGATCTGATCGCCGATTCCACTGAGTGTATGGCACTTGCTCATCAGTTTGATGCCCTGGTCATGGTTCCCAATTGCGATAAAAACGTGCCCGGCCTTCTGATGGCCGCAGCCCGCATCAATGTACCCACGGTGTTTGTATCCGGAGGCCCCATGCTTGCCGGCCATGTAAAAGGAAAGAAGAGAAGCCTTTCAAGTATGTTTGAAGCTGTAGGTTCTTATTCCGCAGGTACCATGACAGAAGAGGATGTAAAGGAATATGAGGCTAAAGTATGTCCTACATGCGGTTCTTGTTCGGGTATGTATACTGCAAATTCAATGAACTGCCTGACCGAGGCTCTGGGAATGGGGCTCGGCGGAAACGGCACGATCCCCGCAGTATATTCCGAGCGTATCAAGCTTGCAAAGCGTGCCGGTTATGCGGTAATGGATATGCTCAAAAAGGACATAAAACCCCGTGACATCATGACCAAAGAAGCGATTATAAATGCTCTGACCGTGGATATGGCTCTCGGGTGTTCAACCAATTCCATGCTTCATCTGCCTGCAATAGCTCATGAGATCGGATTTGACTTCGATATTGCTTATGCAAACGAGATATCCGAGAAGACACCGAACCTGTGTCATCTGGCTCCCGCGGGCCCTACTTATATGGAAGACCTGAACGAAGCCGGCGGCGTATATGCTGTTATGAAGCAGCTGCTTGATGCAGGTCTCCTGAACGGTGACTGTATGACAGTTACCGGAAAGACCGTGAAAGAAAATGTGGCGAATGCACGCAATCTTGATCCGGAGGTCATCAGACCCATGGATAATCCTTATTCGACTACGGGCGGTCTTGCTGTCCTCAAGGGGAATCTTGCCCCTGACGGATCAGTGGTCAAGAGGAGCGCCGTTGTACCCGAGATGATGGTACATGAAGGCCCTGCCAGAGTATTTGACTGTGAAGAGGATGCTATAGATGCCATTAAGTCCGGCAAGATCGTAGCCGGTGATGTCGTCGTGATAAGGTATGAAGGTCCCAAGGGCGGCCCCGGCATGAGAGAGATGCTTAATCCCACATCTGCCATAGCGGGCATGGGACTGGGCTCCACCGTGGCCCTTATTACAGACGGTCGTTTCTCCGGAGCCAGCCGTGGCGCTTCCATAGGACATGTATCACCCGAAGCAGCAATCGGCGGTCCCATAGCACTGGTACACGAAGGCGATACTATCGCGATCGATATACCGAACATGAAGCTGGAACTCAAGGTATCCGATGAGGAACTTGCAAAGCGTAAAGCCGAATGGACTCCCAGAGAACCCAAGGTTACTACAGGATATCTGGCAAGATATGAGAAGATGGTCACAAGCGGTAACCGCGGTGCGATTCTGGAATTGAAATAAGGAGAAGAAAATGCAACTTACAGGAGCGGAAATTGTAGTTGAATGCTTAAAGGAACAGGGGGTTGATACTGTATTCGGTTATCCGGGCGGAACCATCCTCAATGTATATGATGCTTTGTATAATCACAGCAGCGAGATCAGACATGTCCTGACAAGCCATGAGCAGGGTGCCGCACACGCTGCCGACGGTTATGCCAGAGCAACCGGCAAGGTCGGTGTTTGTATGGCTACATCCGGCCCCGGAGCAACGAATCTGGTTACCGGTATAGCTACCGCATATATGGATTCCGTTCCTCTGGTTGCCATTACCTGTAATGTGAATCTGCCCGCTCTTGGCAAGGATTCATTTCAGGAGGTCGATATAGCCGGTGTGACCATGCCCATTACCAAGCATGGATATATCGTGAAGGATGTTAATATCCTTGCTGATACCATCAGAAAAGCTTTTCGGATAGCTGGAAGCGGAAGACCGGGACCGGTTTTGGTTGACATAACAAAAGATGTTACCGCCAATAAATGCGAGTATGAGCCTGTTGAGATTGAGAAGCCCCAACCTGTTGCGAATATTGATGAAAACGATGTCGACAGGATCGTTGAACTCATTAACAACTCCCAAAAGCCTTTTGTGTATGTGGGCGGCGGTGCCGTTATTTCCGGTGCGGCAAATGAAGTGAGAGAGTTTGCCAAACTCATTGATGCTCCTGTGTGCGATACGCTGATGGGAAAAGGAGCTTTTGACGGACATGATCCGAAGTATACCGGAATGATCGGTATGCATGGTACCAAGGCTTCGAATTTCGGCGTAAGTCAGTGTGATCTTCTGATCGCTCTCGGAGCGAGATTTTCCGACAGAGTTATCGGTAATCCCAAGACTTTTGCGGGAGATGCGAAGATCATCCATATAGATGTTGATGCTGCCGAGATTCACAAGAATATCCATGCGGATGCTTATATTGTCGGTGATCTGAAACTGATCCTGACCGAGCTCAATAAGAAGCTTAAGCAGGCCGATCATTTTGAGTGGCTTGGTACTATTGCGGACTTAAAGACCAGATATCCGCTTTCGTATGATAATTCGCGTCTAAGTTGTCCTTATATAATGGAGAAGCTTGATGAACTGACAGGCGGTCAGGCTATCATCACTACGGATGTAGGGCAGCACCAGATGTGGGCAGCTCAGTATTATACATATTCCGAGCCCCGTACGTTCCTTTCGTCAGGCGGCCTGGGAACCATGGGATATGGACTCGGTGCCTGCATAGGCGCCAAGGTTGGCAGACCTGATAAGGTTTGCGTCAATATTGCCGGCGACGGATGTTTCCGAATGAACATGAATGAACTTGCAACCGCAAGCAGATATAACATACCGATCATCGAAGTTGTTATCAATAATCACGTGCTCGGTATGGTTCGCCAGTGGCAGACCCTGTTCTACGGTAAGAGATATTCACAGACCGTGCTCAATGATTCCGTGGATTTCTGTAAGGTTGCCGAAGCACTTGGATGCGAAGCGATTCTGGTGGATTCAAAAGAAGCAGTGGAGCCTGCTATCCGTAAGGCTCTTGATTGCGGTAAGCCGATATTGCTCAATTGTATTATCCCCGAAGATGATAAGGTATTCCCGATGTCGTCTCCAGGTGCTTCTTTGACGCAGACATTTGATGCATCTGATATGGAGTCATGAACCGGCATTTACGGAATACACTGAAGATCATCTATATTTTCGTCTTTGTTTCACTGATTATCCTGGGCCTGATCTATTTGGGCCTGGGATATTATTATAGTGATTCTTTCAGCTACGGGACCCGTATCAACGGTGTGTATTGTACCGGACATACTCCCGCCGAAGTGGATGCCCTTTTAAATGAAAAATATGACTATGATGGCCTGACAGTAACATCGGACGGTGTATCGATGCATATTAAACCTTCCGATATTGATTTTACATATGATTTCAATGCCGCTCTGGGCATATATCTCCATAATCAGAATCCCTGGGCCTGGCCGGCCAATCTTATTTCCGACAGAGACAGAACTCTACATCCCATAGTCGCTTTTGATCTTGCTAAACTGAATAAGATACTTGATACGTATGACATTTTTTCCTATGATACGGATCCTGATGTAAGCATCATATCCCGGGACGGTGTTTATGAACTGGTTGATACAACGAGACACAGGCCGGACAGCATTGCCATGCGTAAGGCTGTGATCGATTCCATTTACGAATCTACAGAGGTTCTGATACTCGACGATTCCTATTATGATGATGTGGCATATACACCGGCCCAGTTGGTT
>CAMONC010000120.1 GCA_946620235.1 uncultured Lachnospiraceae bacterium
GGACTCGAACCCGGGACAACTTGATTAAAAGTCAAGTGCTCTACCACCTGAGCTAATGGCCCATACTGGGCTGGCGGGATTCGGACCCACGAATGCAGGAGTCAAAGTCCTGTGCCTTACCGCTTGGCGACAGCCCAATGCAGCTCCCGCAGTGTGCACGGTAAGCCCCGAGGGTGGGTAGAGGGACTCGAACCCTCGATCTCCAGAACCACAATCTGGCGCGCTAACCAACTACGCCATACCCACCATATACGTGCCTGAAGGGATTCGAACCCCCGACCCACGGCTTAGAAGGCCGTTGCTCTATCCAGCTGAGCTACAGACACATAGTGCATTCGTCTCTGAACACGCTTAAATAAATTATCACAGATAGACGCTCAAGTCAAGTTAAATCAATAAAACAAACGGGCAAAACCCGAGTATCGATCTATGGAAATCAAATGGGCATCGGTGTCCCGATGCCCAAATGTGAGATGTGAGGAGTTTATGTCTAACCCAGGTGTAATATACTGTAGCGGATGGCAAATAAATTGCCTACAGTATTCGCTCACATATTTACCATATCAAAGAGGCCGTAGCAAATGCGTAGCAAATATACATATGACGTGGGCGAATGCTATGCCATGCTGTGTGGTGTGGTGTTATGTAAACCAATTTAATTCCGCACTTATCTCTTCGGCCCATGAATACTGACTCATAAAATCTCCGTGGTACGCTTGCGCATCATCACCTTCACCGGCAAGAAATCTGTAATAGTCGCAATCAACAAGCGCCGGATTGATTGAATATGCATCGCGCTCGTGTCTGAGCACGTCACCCGCGTTACATTTTTCCAATGCCTCTCTGAGAGCCTGTACATATTGTCGGAGATAAGCTTTCTTACGCGATATGTCTACGCTGTCCTCCCAAAGGACACCGCACAGTTCTCCGCTGGTCACACGAGCTCCCCTGACGGATACGAGGTAAGCCAGGACCTCCTGTGCTCTGCTCCTCTTGAACTGGACCGGGTGGGTGCCGCTGAACACCTCGAACCTGCCGAAACATCTGACCTTGAGCAGCGGTTCGGTTATGCTCTCTATCCGCCTTTTGGAGCGTATATCATCCAATACTACAGCGATATCCTCCACACTGGCGGGCTTCAGCAGGTAGCCGTCCACTCTCAGCTCCCATGCCTTGAATGCGTATTCGGAATATGCGGTCACGAATATGATGATCACACCCGGGATGTGCAGTTTAATATCGGCAGCCAGATCCATTCCATTGGTCCCCGGCATCTCTATATCCAGAAAAACCATATCCGGATGTAGTAATTGTGCCTGTTCGGATACATTTTTCGGATTGGTAAATGTCTCGATCCGGACATCCCCATCGATCGCTTTACTGATATTGAGTTTTAAACTCTCTACTGCGAGAGGTTCGTCATCTACTATAAATACGATCATTCCAATATGTCCTTTTTAACAGGGATCGATATGGTCACGACTGTACCTACCCCGGGCTCTGACTCTATGTCGAGCGTGCCGTCACACATCTGCCTGATGCGCATCGATACATTATTCAGGGCTATCCTGTTATGCTCACTGTCAGGCTCCTGAAATCCCAGCGTCGAAGTATCAAATCCGACACCGTCATCCTCAACGGTTACGGTATAATCTTCATCCGTCCCCCGTGTCCTGATCGTCACGGTCCCACCACCGGTCTTATGTCTGAGGCCGTGTCTGACCGCATTTTCCACGATGGGCTGCAATGAGATAGGAGGAAGTTCGAAATCGCACTCTTCTATATCATATACCACGTTTAACTCATCACCGAATCGCATTTTCTCGATCGAGAGATAGAACCGCGTATGCTTAAGCTCGTCCTCGAAAGGCACGGGAGCGTTCTGCTCCATCGAGCCGAAGTTATGTCTGAGATAACCGGAGAAATCATGTATGGCTGTCTTTGCATCCTCGATATTTATATCACAAAGGGAGTAGATCGTATTCATCGTATTATATATGAAATGCGGTTGCATCTGACTCAGCATCAGCGCACCTTTACTATCTGCCAGTTCCACCTTCTGTCTGGTCATTTCCTCATTTCTGCTCACGACCCTCCTGGTCAGGGATATACCGGACTTGATCCCGTATATGGTGACCAGATACAGCGCGATATTTGCATTACGCGTACCGCCGCTCATGTTGTAGAGAACAGTATCAAGCACAATACTGATGATGATCAATAAATAAACTACCAGGAATCTGTCCCTGTCAAAAGACTGATGTCTGATGAAACGCCGGATAAAATAATCCGTCAGCACGGCTGCTAACGATATAAGCAGCAACAGATACATAATGTTCGTATTCTGCCTGAGATCTCTGATGCCACACAGCTGCAGGATAGTCAGGAATCCGGCTATCCCCGCGAAAGCAACTCCGATCACATTGAAAAGCTCATTATACTCCCGTCTGGTGGATTCGCTTAAATAGAATACCGCCGGGATCCATATAAAGCATATCTGGCAGATATAGGTGATCATGAGACTGTGGTCGTTGAAAAGAAGTGAGATAAGCGGCATGTCAAGCAGTCGGAAAAGCCCGAAAAATGCTATGAAAAGTCCGGTGAGATTGACTTTACGCCTCTCCTCGACACCCACTCTGAGCAGATAAGCCAGTATGGCATAGAACATTCCCGATACCATACAGAAAAGCGCGACCAGTATACCCGGCCATTCCACCTTCAAGCAATACGACACCAGCCTTCCGTGTGTTGAGAGGATTATGGCCGGTGTCTTCCTGAATAATGTCCTGTACATATCACGGGTCTCTATACGGACCTCTTTGCCCACATCATCCTGAAAAAGCGGCACAAGTGCCCAGTACATCCCGGGGGACTTCGTAAGACGGCTATGTATGATCTCATCCGAATCATACATCAGCTCATCATCGATATAAATATGAACATCTCTGTTTTCAAGCCATACCGAGAGACATTCTCCTCCCAGCGGTACCTCGTTTAAGTGAAAAGAGTATTCCTTGACTGAAGCATCGCCATCCACGCTCTCACTCACTGTAAAACCGGGATAATCCTCATCCACGCGTTTTACTTCGGTTGCCAATCTGCTGCTGGAAGGCGTGACAGTCCGGGAAGCCAGAACCAGCATGATGATCACGCTGGCTGCTATACAGACGATTACGATAATATTCAGAACCTTGCGGTAATTCTCCTTAATCGGATTCATCTCCACCCTCGGAATAGTCTTCGGGCTGAGCATCTCCGCTGTCCCCGGACTGTTCCTCAACATATTCCTCAGTCTGCTCTGCGGGCTGTTCTTCAACCGGCTGTTCCGCAGGTTGTTCGGCAGGCTGCTCAACGGGTTGTTCAGCGGGTTGCTCGGCGGGGGCAGGCTCGGGATCCTTGGTCACCCATCTGTAGAAAAATGCATGGTTACCGATCATATTGTACTCACTGATACGATAGTAGTCAGCGTAATACTTCGTCATAAAGAACAGGTAATCTCCGACTCTGGCACCATTCAGAACTTCCTGTGCCGCCTGTATACAGGTCGAATTCGGCCCGTTTGAGATAATGAGCTCCACCTTACCGGATCTGTATGAAGCGAACTGCATATTCTGGGTGATAACGCCTATAACCGTATTGGGGAAAGCCGAACTCTTGACTCTGTTCATAATGACAGATCCTACAGCCAGCTTACCGGTGTAGGATTCTCCGTCGGCTTCCGCCTGAATGGTAGCGGCCAGCCACTCGAGTTCTGTAGCGGTAGCTGCGTATGAACCGCCGGTATCCTCTCGCGTCAGCGACAGACGGTCGGCTATCTGCTTAGCCAACGCAGCCTGGGCGGCGGCGGTCTGGGCTTCGAGTGCTTTCATCTTCGCATCCAGGTCGGCCAGCTGCTGGTTATAAGAAGCCAGCTTACCTTTTTCCGAAGATATATTACTGTTGGTTGAGTCGAGTTTTCCCCTGACCGCATCGGTCAAATCCGCTATTTCTTCATGTTTTTCATCCAAAGTGTTCTGATATGCATCCAGCTCATCCTGCTTGGCTTCGACCAGTTCGGTCTTGGCTTCTATATCAGCCTCCAGTGCCTGATACTCCGCGATCTTACGTTGATCGTAGCTCACTATGGCACTGATATACTCGGTCTTCGTCAGAAAATCCTGTATCGATCCCGATGTAAAAAGCATCATCAGCAGGCTGCCCGATCCGCCTCGCTCATATGTGGATCTGAGCTGATTCTTCAGAAGTTCATACTGGATACGCTCCTCTTCTTTGGCTGCATTGAGTTCGTTGTTCAGCTGTACGATCTGTGAGGATACGTCCGCAAGTGCTGCCTCTGCCTCCGATATCTCATCATCCAGGACTTCCAACTGGCTGGAATACCCATTGATAGTATTCTGGAGTGCAGCACTCTGATTCTGCAGATTGCTCACATTCGCTTCGGTTTCGGCTTTCTGCCCCTGGAGCGAATTGATCGCATCACGAGTCTCTTTGGTTGCCTTTTCGAGATTGGATATCGTTGCCTGAGTTTCGGCCTCCTGCTGTTGCATGGCGGCTATGGTATCCTCCAGGCTTCCCGCAGAACCGACAATAGGCTGCGACAGAAACAGAACGTCAGCAGCCAGGTAAATGACCGAAATAGTCAAGCATATGAATTTCTTCATGGTGGTTATGTTATGTCTACCCATCTAAACTAGCATATCATATATCTATGCAAAAAAAAAGAGCAGACACTAAATATAGTGCCTGCTGTCAACGAGATGCGGCTACATCAGCCGCTTATATATATCAAGCATGCTTTCTATCTGGTAATTCAGAAGCCAGGCGGCACTGTTGTATTCCGGTGTTGACTTGATCACTTTGATCAGAGCAGGATAGTACTCCTCGGTCTCTTTGATCATCCGGTATATCCTATCGCGGCTCAGTCCCCATGACATGGTAGTCATATTGTTGCAGCGGTCCAGACATTTGACAAGGGCGGCTTTGGGATTGGAAAGGATACCCTTGTAGTAGCTTTCCATCACTTCGTCGCGGTTATCGTCAGTTGTTTTTTCGTGAGTTAAGAGGGTCACGATATCGCGTATCTCATCCGATACCGGCAGATCCTCGGGACGCCTCCCGCAATCCTCTACGACATCGTGAAGGAGGCAGGCTGCTATGATCTCATCCTCCGTGATATCCATGGAAAGAGCGTGGCAGGCGAGGATGAGCGGATGGTAGATATAGGGGACCACCGAGCGCTTGCGTTTCTGACCGGCATGAGCTTCGGTGGCGTAGTCGACCGCTTTGAGCGTATTGTAGAGCTTGAAGTTCTTCGCCGTGGTCTTCACGTAAGTCTTCATGTGTTCCCAGTTGTAGATGGCTTCTTTGGTCTTGAAAGTCTTGCGTTTCTCTTCGGCGATAGCGGAGATTGATACGTCGAGTACCTCAGCCAGTCTGATGAGTTTGTCGACATCGGGTTTATACTCGTCACGCTCCCATGATGAAACCGCTTGGAATGATACGCCCATGGCTTCCGCTATCTGCTCCTGTGTGAGTTTTCTTTCTTCTCTGAGACTTTTGATATTGGATCCTATACTCATCGGCATTCCCTCCTTACAGAACGATCATAATGCGAGTCGTGCTTTAAGTGTAGCGGGTGAGACTTTATATTTCAAGATTATTATCAAGTTAAACTTGAATCGTTGCAGTAAAAAAGCCTCCGGATCACTCCGGAGGTTTTAAAGGTACCCACAGCGATTAAAAACCGTAAATACAATATAACCCTTTGCGTAGTTGGTCTTTGGTGATCTTCCTTCCCCAATGTACTTTTCCGTTATAGTTGCCTTCGACGATCGTAATACTGTCGGAGCTCTTACTCATCACCATAAAAGCATGTATGCCATCAGCCAGCACATCGCCGGGTTTTATGTTCGGCCAAAATGAATCAAAGTAATTATTTACTGTTTCATTATTGCCGTCATATCCTACCGGCACCCAGCAGCCGGAATTACCATCATGTGTCCATTGTGATCCTCCACCATACAGATTTGCCAACGGTGTAGTTTTCTGTGTTCTTGGTGTGGACGAGTTCGTTCCCAACAGTTCATCCTGTAGCGTATAGGCAAATGCCTGACATCCCGACGCCGTGAATGTAGGTTTCCACCAGTCCGCCTCCGTTTTCGCTGTATAGGTATACTTGTTATCGGTAGTCCAGGCCATCCCCTCAGGATATTTGGTCTTAAGCGCTATAATTCGATCCGTGGTAATGGCTGTAGTGCCGGTTGAACCTGCGGACGGTGACTGTACCGTGGCATCTGCATATGGCTTACGTCCTTCCGCTTTACCGTATTTCAGATAATGATCATATAATGCCTTTTCAGTCGTGCCGAGCGCATTTACAACATCAGGATTTGACTGGGCGTAATACTCCGCATCAAAGACTGTTCCGTCCGGCATCTGCTTCGGAGCCGCATATGACGGCAAGCTATCTGCATACAACAATACTATAGCCAAAAGAGTACATGCAATTCTTCTAATAGTTTTCATGATCTACATCCTCACGTTATAAATCCCGTATTATAGTTTTACTCAAATGTCACAAGATGCCATTCGTCTCCACTCTTTACCTGAAACAGTACGGTATCTCCCAGATCGGAATAATCCAGATAATCGATAGCAATACTTGATACACTGTCAGCACTGTAATCAACCGCTGCACCTATCGGTACGAGTGACTCGTTTACAAGCTGCAGTTTACCGTCATTCAGAAGAAGGGCATACCCGTTACAAAACCTCGATGCGTCATCACTCCATTCTCCGACCTCGGTCATGCTTTCGGTATCGAAATATCGCCATTTCTCATCCGCATTCTTGACAGCCCATAGCTTATTAAATGAGGGGAGTATATCTTTATATATCTCAGATACATAATCACCCTTTTTCAAGCTGAACAATTTAAAATTGTAGTCGCCTTCTTTAAATGAATCATAATACTCATCCGGAATTACTATCGCCAGTCCGTTACACACA
>CAMONC010000121.1 GCA_946620235.1 uncultured Lachnospiraceae bacterium
ATAATTCTGAGAAGTCTCGGCATTTCCGTCGGGATTTATGACAGTCACACTCGGTGAGTATGAAGGGAAATAATCCACGAAATCAACGATCTTACCGCCCATGGACTTGCCGTCCCCTGTATAGAAGCTTATCGTATCGCCTACAGCCATGCCCTGTACCGTCTCAAAGTTTCTCGACAGCAATACACCGTTCTCGACCTTGGCCAGTTCATTCAGGTAATGGTGATAAGTTTCTGCGTTCAGATCCGATGACAGATGCGTCATTTCACCGAACTCTTTGGTATGAATCGCCATAACCGTAGTGATGGTACGGTCATTCTTGCCCTTCTTGATATAGGCCTTATCATCGTAGTAGACCTTGGTATAGCTGTTGGCGAAATCCATGGTCATATACTTGGTCGTATCCGGCTCGACATAGGTACCTGTAGGAGTACCGTTCTGATCTGTCATCATGGGCCAATATTCCTTAAGAATGATATCCGCGCCATCCAGATAATCTCTGTTGGATGCGGCATTCTCCAGGATCGTCCTGGCTACCGTCGCATGGAACATGCCGAGAGAGATCGTCATGATAAGGAAAAGCATGATCAACTGCATCTTACGTCCGTTCTTGATATTCTCCATAAATGAGATGTATCCGGCCGGACCGACGAACTTTCTCGATATCAGATATATAAGCCTCACTATATAGGGCTGAATACGCAGGAAGAAAAGTCCCATACCCACGATAAACAGAGACGAGCTTACATACAGCAGCGGATCAAGGCTCTTGCCGGAAAGGACCGTCTCGGATATATCGCCCATGCTCTTACGGAAACTGTAGAATCCGTATAAAGACACAGCGATAAGTATGACATCCAGAAACAGGATCTCCCACAGACTGCGCTTCTTTAAGGCTCTCTGCTGTTTCAGATTGACTATCGAAACCTTGCTGTGCTTAATTGCGGGGATGGATATGCTGAGCAGCGTTATGATCATGGCAGCTGCAGCATATATGAATGATTCACGATTATATGTAACGTTCAGAGACTGACTTAAGTCGAACTCCAGGAAATTACGCGTACTTCCCAGTATCCTGGCAAACAAAGCACCGAGCGGAATACCGATACAGGCACCGGTCACGGTCAGAAACAATCCCTGATAGATATACAACAGAAGTATCTGTCCGCGTGAAGATCCGCGGCTCTTGATAACTGATATCTCATTGCGCTCCATTTCATACATCTGTCCCGATATCATGAGCAGGAAAGACGCGAGCAATACCAGTACGGGGATCTGGAGTATCATCAAAGTGGTAGTTATCCTGACACGCTTGATCTCGTATTCTTCCAGAATACTCTGGTAATCCGGATCCTTGATGACGCTCTTATAGGGGCTCTCTTCACACAGATACCTGGTCACTTCGTTGATCTCGGCTATCTGGGATGCACTTACGGAAGCATAATCAAACAGATCATATATATTGAGTTCTATATTATAGAGCGAGGCATTCTCCCCGGTGAACATTGATCTGAAGAGATCGGGGTTCATCATGCATATGTCAAACATCCTCTCGGGATCATCCTGAAAGAAAAAATCTTCAGTCTTTCTGCCTGTATATACACCAACGATCTTGATGGTAAGCGGATCACCGTCCGCGGACTTGAGCATTTTATATGTAAGCGATTCACCGAGCAGCAAACCTTTGGACGTGAGTGTATTCTGTGAAACTATGACCTCTATTGCACCGTCTTCGTCTACACCGTCATCGGAGTAAAATTCACCGGCGATCAGTTTCGCATGATCCGTCAGATCGGTGATCGCAGCAATGGAAAGAGCCATGTCCTCGGCATCATCTCTCTTGATCTCACTGGTAAGAGGAGCACGGAACATATGATAGTAGCATACAGTCTCATACTCGCCTATTCCCATCTGCTCATATACTCCGGCGGCATATTTTTCTATCTTGCCGATGGTATCCTTCTTATCCTTCTGGCAGTTGGCACTGAACTGCATGATCATGGGCCAGTTGCTCTTCTCGGATACGTAATTGTTAAACTCATCCTGGAGCATGCGGTCATAAGCCGCCTTCTGATACAGAGGGAAGCTGACTGTAGTCGCTATGAGCAGGATGCATCCAAGCAAAAGGCTTAGGTTCATCCACTTTTTCTGCCACATCTTCTGCAGCATTATCCTGAACATATCGACATACCCTCCGTGACATCTCCGTAAGCCACCCAATAGTTGGCATTATCGGAACCGCCGGCCACAAATCTGACGAGTCTGGTAGAACCGTTCTCATCTTTGGTTATGACATAAGTATCATTCCCGCTTTTATATACGCTGGTTTTAGGTATAAGGATCACGTTATCCATTTTTCTTGTAACTGCATTTACGGAGAAACGTACCCGATACCAGTATCCGTTGCTGTTGTCGGATCCACCGCCGCCGGTCATCCTGCTCATATCCTCCTGGGACACTCTGACCAGAGCAAAGCCGGTCCGCATTGATTTTGACAGACCGAAAGGATTCAGACTGACTACCTTTCCTCCGGTTTCAAAGCTCTCACCGTTCGGGGCTTTGAAAGTAACCGTTGCCTCATCACCGTATGAGAACATGCCGCCTTTATCATCCACTATGATATAGCAGGAATCATCATTGGCTATCTGAACAATCTTCTGCTTATAAGTGATGATCTCACCGGCCTTGATATCAGACACCTCTGTCACCAGCCCGTCATAGGGGGCCTTTATCTCAAATACGCCCGAATAGCGTCCCGCTTTCTCAAGCTGTCTGTTCAGGGATTCTATGGTCCTGTTTCTGTCACGTATAGCCCTGTCTATAGTCTCCAGGTCATCTTTGTTATAAGTGGTCTTACGCTGCTCATTCAGATCCGCGATACGTTCATTCTGTCTCTGGATCTTGCGCTGCAGGCGTTCTGTCTCGATAGTATCCGATACGACCTCCACCTTCGCAAGAGTCTGTCCGGCTGTGATCTGCTCAAATCTGGCCACACATATCTCGGTCAGATAACATACTCCGTTATTTGCGGGATTTGACATCCATTCGGCATTTGGATACATCAGATATCCGTCGGAGTCAAAGTCCGTGTGAACCGAGCCGGTCGTTATAGTCTTCGATCCGGTCCCCACATCATACGGAATATCATATACAACCTTATCTCCCTCCGTAAGCCCGCTTTTGATCTCCATGAACGCACTGTCGCTCTCTCCTGTAGTGACTGGGGCATATACGCTTTCCCCGTCTTTGTAGATATAGACGAAGCTTCCGCTGTCGTCCTTACTGACCGCCCCCTTGGGAACACAGAGCGCATTTTCGGTTCTGGATTCAACTACTACGATAACGGCATACTCACCGAGACTCACCTTGCCTTCGGGATCCACTATCTTGAAAGTGGTATAGACCTCATCCTCTTTGGCCTTGAGTCTGCGGTATTCTTCGGGCTCCATGTTCTCATAGACCACATCAAAACGGTCTCCGCCCACGATCGCATATATCTCCTGCGCCTTATTGACGATCGATTTGCTCACGTATTCACAGACGATCTCCATGTCATTCGTATCGCCCACCGCTATGATATTTGAACCTATCGGAATGCTATCACCCGAATAATAGTAGTTGGCGGCAACGACAACTCCGTCTACGGCAGACTTCACGCCTGCCTCATTCTTCTCCTGTTCGAGCCTGGATATCCTGGTCTCGTTATATGCATATTCGAGATCAAACAGCTGCTGCCTCTCCTTATATGCTTCTTCGAGCTTCTCTCGTGCCATTTTGGCCTGCTTATAAGCATTCTCAAGTGGCATCGCGCCCTTTGCCCAGCCCGCATAATACGGAGAATCCTCTTTGGGAGCATTTGCCGCCATATCCTGATATGCGCTGGCTGCTTCGAATTCTTTCTTTCTTGCCTTCGCGATGTCTATATGATAATCGGCCACATAGTCGTTATATGACTCCAAAAGAGTCGTATTCTCATCACGTATCTCTTCGATCTGATCATCAAGCCCTTCTGCCGTACCGTAAAAGAGCACATCTCCGGCAGATACCTCATCTCCGGGAAGAAAGTTATAATTACCGAACGGCTGGTCCGACTCATAGGCATACTCATAAGTATTCGGACATACCACGCCCTGATATGTGGACACTACAGCCAGATCCCTGATCTCGGCGCTCACGAAACTCAAAGCACTGCCTGCAGGCTCGATGAGTTCTTCATCCTGTAACCCATTTTCCGCGGTTTCAACCTGCTCTCCGGCCTCAGTTGTTTCCGCAGTGCTGTCCGGATCGGCTGTAATATCCCCATCTGCTACGGAGGCACATCCGCACAGCAGAGACAGGATCAGTACGATCGATATGATATTTGATTTTCCGAAAACACCTGATCGCACTACTTATATACCACCTTATCGCCTTCATTAAGGCCGGATATGATCTCAACAACATCGTCTCCGACCAGTCCGGTCTCAACCCATACCATCTGCCGGAAATTATTCTCATCCAGAACATAGACGTACGGTTTACCATCCGCATGGAAAATGGCACCTATCGGAAGATTAAGGACACCATCACGCTCCTCAAGTACAACCTTGATGGTACCGGTCGTTCCGACATCTATGCCCTCATTGTCCGGTCCGGAGAACACTTCAAACATCTGAGTCTCACCCCATGAGGACATATTGAGAGGAACAACCTCATAATCACCGGAAGCTGACCCGTATACGATCCTCATCTCAACCGGTTCGCCCTCATGGAAATATGATGCATAATCCGGTTCCTCGGTCTCGAAACGACCTGTTGCGTTATCCACTATAGTCATGACCACTTCATCCTTTTTTGATGTGGAACCTTCAAGTCCTTCGGCAACCGTATATACTATACCGTCCATATTGGATACAATACGTCCGGAATTATATTCATTCTTAAGTTGGTTAAGCTTTCGTCTGTCAAACTCAAGCTCATCGTTCAGATCTTCTCTCTTATATCTGTAATTTCGTGTGATGGAATCCTGATTCTTCTGATAATTCTTCACATCATCTTCATCAATATCGGGATCATTATAGACAAAACCGTTATAAGCGCTCTGTTCTTCAAAACTCTCTTCGGTATTCAGATATTCCAACTGCAGTTCGTTTTTCTTGATCCTGTATTCAAGTTCATCGATTTGTGACTGGATATTATCCTGTGTGAGCTCAATGAGCAGGTCACCCTTCTTAACACTGTCTCCGGGATTAACATATACTTTGGAGACACGACGACCACCCGTATCAAACGATACGGTCTGTTCATTAAGCTGTGTATATGTGGCCGTAAGTGATTTGGTGAGTACGACATCACCTCTGGTCACGGCGATCAGCCCATATGACGATTCCTCCGTTTCATTATCGATTACAACTATGTTCTCCTCCTCCTGTTCTGCACAGGAACACAGAAAACACGCCGTCAAAAGAATGCATATGGCAATATGAAGTTTAGTCTTTAAAGAAATTGCTATGTTCAAAAGGAACAACTCCGTAAAAAAGCGGGCGGTGAAAAGGATACACCGCCCGCCGTATTACTTATACAGTCCGTGCGCCGGCAAGTAATGAATTACTTGTTAGCGTCGTCGATATACTGCTTCCAGGTATCTGCGATAGCCTCAACCTGCTCGGAAACAACGGCATTAGGTCCGATATTCCAGATGAGCTGAGGTCCTATATCCATCTGAGGGATCATGCCATGGAATGCGATGGTACCATGATTTGCCTCAGACATCATAGGGATGGTCTCCTCGCAAGCTCTGGAATCAAAGATTCCGTCCATAGCTCTGGAGATGAATCCGTTGTATCCCTCATAACCTGCGGGATCTTCGGTGTACAGATTCCATGCGAAAGCGATCTTCCAAGCTCTGTCTGCATCATAGCATCCGGGGATGGCTGCAGGGTTGTTTGACCATACGTTGATGTAATCCTTGCCCTGAGGTCCCTTAGGGAACATAACGAAGCCAAGCTCATCCTGTACATCTGCAAGGAAGTTACCGGGAGTACCGGCATACTCATCCTCAACCATGAATGCAACGTTGCCGTTCAGGAACTCTTCCTTGTAGTAATCCCACTCAGCGCCCTCGGGATCATGCTGATCATACTTGGTGAACATATCAACAGTCCACTCAAGAGCTTCAAGGGTCTCAGGAGACTCAAGGTTGTAGAAGTATCCGTTAGCATCCTTACCTACATAAGAACCGCCGTTAGAGAATACAGCAGCTGTAGTCATAACACCCTCGTTAAGAGTGAGGCCGTAGATGTCATCGGTACCGTCGTTATCGGTATCTCTCTGGCACTGTCCCATGAGCTCATCAAACTTATCCCATGTCCAAGTGCCGTCAGCCTGCATATCGTAGATGGTCTCAGGATCGATACCTGCGTCCTGGAGAACTCTCTTGTTGAAGTATACACCTGTACGAGGCTCGGAAATGCCTGCATACATAGCGTAGATAGCACCATCCTTACTATACTGCTCGTGAAGTTTGTTCATCTGGAACTTCTCGGCATTGAAGTCAAGGCAGTCAAGTGTGGACAGATCATACATAAGTCCGCTGGCCATAGCAGATGTGATAGCCGGGTCATCACGAAGAGTGAAGACATAGTTAACATCATCGCCGCCTGAAGTTACGTAGTCAACAAAGTCCTGAGGAGTTGAGCCCCAATCGGAGATTGCAACCTGCTTAATCTTGAAGTTGTAAGTCTCCTGTGCCCACTCACGCCACTCCTGCTGAGC
>CAMONC010000122.1 GCA_946620235.1 uncultured Lachnospiraceae bacterium
GTCGGTACGCGAATATCAGCGATTTCAGCTCCGGTTCGCGTATCTGCGACCTGTGTCGGTACGTGAATATCGGCGATTTTGGCTACAGTTCGCGTACCGGCGGCGCTGCTTGTACGTGAATATCGGCGATTTCAGCTCCGGTTCGCGTATCTGCGACCTGTGTCGGTACGCGAATATCAGCGATTTCAGCTCCGGTTCGCGTATCTGCGACCTGTGCCTGTACGCGAATATCAGCGATTTCAGCTCCGGTTCGCGTACTCATTGCCGGTGTCGTACGCGAATATCGGCAGATATGGCCGCGGCTCGCGGTATGATGCCTATGCCCCACCGAAGTTTTGATTTTCTGGTCTGATTCTAATTCTGCAGGTAAAGGCTGACGGTCAACTTACCGTGGTCTGCCTGTGCAGCAATCAGCAAAGGTGTGCTGTATGTGTTTACGAACTTCAGATCCACACTCTGGCCGGAAATCGTTGCATCCCAGCCCTCGGGCAGATAGTCTACAGGCAGCGAGTGCGGATGCCTCTCGGTTGCCGCCAGGCCAACAGTCTTCATACATGCATAAAGTGTGGATGAAACCTGACAGATACCGCCGCCAAGTCCCTTGACTTTTTCCTTATTTACAAATACGGTTGCTTCCTGATATCCGTTCTCTACGGTTCTGGCCGGTATGGTATTTGTAAAAGAGAATTCCGAGCCAGGTGCGACTTTCACACCGTTGATACCGGCTGCAGCGATACCGACATTAACAGCCCTCGGAACTCCGTCCTTATACTTGGTAGTATAGGATCCAAGGCAAGTATATTCGGTTCCATTGCCTGCCGAAGCACTGTTAGCGGAATTTGAAGCGGCCTGAGCCATGGGAGAAGCATCCCTGCCCTCTGCGATGCCATGGTTTACATAATGTACAACATATTTGATCCAGTTATCGCCGAATGCTGCATCCAGATCGGAATATCTGGTGCGGTATGCACGGGGATTGAATGTCGCGCTCGCACTTCTGCCCTCGTTCAGGCCGGATTCCATATAGTGCTTAAGCAGAGCATCCGCACTGTCGCCTCTGGCTATCACCACGTCAGGATTGTGAGTTGCATAATACGTCGCGTCGAACACCTGCCGTACGGCCTGTTCATCAGTCATCTCGGCTGCATATACATCCACAGGCATACTGTGGAAAACTACAAAAGATATGCAAAGCCCAAGTATTACCAAAATACTTCTTTTGATAACACTGGTTACTTTCAGGTTCATTTCACTAAAACTCCCTCAATAATTATTCTGTATCCCGTATGACTATTTCTCAACAAAGTCCTTCAATCGGACTATGTAATAGTCTTCGGGTTTGCGCACAGTGCCGTCTTCCTCAGGTTCAAAGAAATATCTGTCCTCAAACGTCTTGGAAGCGTCATATTCATATTCTTCATCCTCAACATTCGGATCAGTATAATCATTCACACCATGCTTCTCAAGAGCCAGGCACAGACCTTCGTATTCGGCCGGAACTCTGGCCTTGATCTTCACTGTGTTGACGGCTACGGCTTCGGCCCATGTTACTGTGGTGAGCGGGCTGTACGAGATAGCCCAGTTTTCATCCACACGGTTCTCGTTTTTCTCATCATTGCTCCACATGGACTCGGTCGTACCCGTAATATGATACTCCATATCGTTCCATTCCACTGTCGAATCGTAGGTCAGGCCTTCCTCACCATACAGATCCTGTACACTGAATATCAGACCGGTATACTCATCACACAGCATCATCTCTTCCGCCACCTGATTGTAGTACCAGGCATTCTTGGACTCCGCGGATCCTGCAGTGATTCCGAATTTGGTCGGAGCATTGATCTTGTATTCAATATCATACGTTACGTATCCCTCCGGATCGGGATCCGAACGCTTGCATTTGGTCAGATTATAAGTAGCATTACCCTGCTCAATATCGAGGGTGCCATCGTATTTTCTGTATCCTTTCTCATCCTGCTGATAAACGAAACAGGGAGCCATCATCCCCGTAGGGGTAGAGACATAATCACAGCCCTGTTCTTCCAGATATGTCACAATGACACCGACTATAAGGGTGGCTGACACATCTCTATATCCCCAGGTTTCATTGCCTATAGTCGCAATGATCTTGGTGGTACCTTCCTTGACCGCAACCACATTGCCGTCTTCATCTACGGTACCTATGGATTCGTCCGCACTTGACCAGCTGACAGTAAAATTCATATCCTCGCTTCGGTGTTCCACAGAGATCTTTGCGGTTTCTTTAGGAAGGATATTGATCAGATAGCTGTCCAAAACATACGTAGCAAAAACCTGATCCATGATCACTTCACGGGATTTCTCCAGATTGGCGGAATGCGTGATGGATATGCCTTCTTCAAGAATATGTATGGCTTCGGTCAGTTCTCCGCGGCCTATGGATACTTCTGCCAAGCCCAGATATGCATCCGCGCTGTTGTGGAATATACGCAGAGCCTGATTGTAGGCTGCCTCTGCTTCATCCCACTGCTCGTTCTCCATATAAGTCTTGGCCATGTCGAGCTGAGTGGTCAGCAAAGTGGTACGCATGAATGTCACTGCACCGACAGCGATGGCGATTACTACGAAACCTACCAGAAGATATTTGATGGCCTTGCGGCGCTTCTTTTTCTTGCGTGCCTTGGCCTTGGTATCGGTCTTATCGTGTTCTGTCTTTGAATCCTTGGACTTACTGCCCTTCTTACGGGATTTGCGATCCTTTTTATCTGTGGTTGTCTCAGAACCGCTTTCGGAAGTTGCCTCATCGGATGATTCAGCATTGGTTTCTGCAGTTGCTCCGCCAGATGATTCAACATTGGTTTCTGCAGTTACTCCGC
This sequence comes from uncultured Lachnospiraceae bacterium, assembly GCA_946620235.1. Classification (GTDB taxonomy): domain Bacteria; phylum Bacillota; class Clostridia; order Lachnospirales; family Lachnospiraceae; genus XBB2008. The sequence continues at coordinate 2,856 of CAMONC010000122.1, forward strand.
CAGATGATTCAGCATTGGTTTCTGCAGTTACTCCGCCAGATGATTCAGCATTGGTTTCTGCAGTTACTCCGCCAGACTCTTCTGTGAGGGCCGTTTCGGATTCGCCGGCGGATGTCCCAGGTGCTTTTTCAGAAACACTTACGCTATCTACTGTTGCCGTTTCCGACTCGGTTGCCGCTTTGGTTTCTGCGGATGCAGACATGTCAGATGCATTTGTCCCCTCTGCAGATGTCTTGGTCAGTGATTCTTCAACTGCTTTATCAGATTGTTTTTTCTTGTTTTTTCCAAACATCATAAACATCAGTATAACACATAAAACGGTCGAGGTATACATAATATACCCCGACCGAATACCATCTCACGTATCAAAGCTGTCATTTCATGTAGATCTAGGCTTGATAATCCATGTATTGTCCCGCACCCTGAACCGCCGGTGTGCCGTATCCCATACGCTCATTATAGGCTTCGAGCTTGGTGATCAGTTCTTCCATGCTGTCTGCATATATCAGCTCGTAATCATCATTGTCTTTATATTCGCTGAAGTCATCCTCACTGAGAACGGTTCTGTTCCGTTTCTCGGCTATCTTCTCTCTGAGTTCGTCTTCCTCGGTACGTCTGGCTTCTCTGCGCTCCAGGCGAGAGTTCTCTTCATGCTTTTTATGCGCCTTCTTCTCGGCAGCCTTTGCCTCGGCCTTTTTCTCGGCGCGCTTTTCTGCTATCCTCTCACCGGGGTTCGGTGCATTCTTCAGGCATGCTGCCACGAACGAACCCTTACCATCATCACTCGTATTCATTCCGACCTTCATGATACCGGGATTCTGAGCAGCCAGCTGACTGAGTCTGCTTCCGCCCGATGCGGCCTGAGATATCATCGTCTCGTACTTTTTGCGATAGTTCTCATCCGTAGCCATGCGCTCAAGTTTCTCCTCATCTATGAGAACTACGAGATGATTGGCGTTACCGTAACTGTTGGCATTGGCCTTCGCTGCCTGCAACGAATTCTTGTCCACAAGTATGAAATCGAGATTACCGTATTTGCTCTTAAGCTGCTTATAATACTCGGCTGCCTTCTCCGACAGTTTGGGTTCGCCCACTACCGAGCCGTATTCATCGCTTTTGGTAACAGCGGGAATCGGGCTCTTCCATCCGGGCTTAACCTTACCTGATGCCGCCGCACCGTTATTTACTGCCTGTCCTGTTCTGGAATAAGCATCCGCCTTGGCATATCTGTCCTCGGAAAAGGACACACTGCCCGCTTCACTGCTCCATCCCGAGCCGGACGTCTTATTATCCTGTTTTGTCTGCTGAGTCTGCTGTGTGCGATCTTCAGGCACACTATCCGATACCCTGCGGAAAGGGTTAAAAGAAATACTGCTCATGCGATAACCTCCTTGTCATTAAATAGCCGATTCGCACGGCGTGTCCAGTCCTTTGAACACATTATACACTTATACTCTATCTGTTGTATCGGTCATAATCCCCCGATACTTAACCTCTCATACGGATTTTATTGAAAACCTTCCAAAAGTCCCGCGATTCCCTGCTCACGATAGATGGATTTGTAATGGGCCACCTCGTCGCCGATGATCTCATCGATCACACGCATCCCCAGAAGCTCAACGGGAGCCTTGTCATCAGTCATGATACGGTCGCCCGCTTCGTAACGTTCAAGCTGTGAATACACATATTCCATCATGGCCGACAGCTCCGGTGCTTTCAGAGCATGTTCGGCTTTCAGCGCCGTATCTGCCGTATCTGCCGTATCATCGGGCTGTCCGCCTGAAGTCTCTGCATAAGCCTGCAACCTTGCAATCATATCCGCATCATTGGAGGCAAAGAGCTCACGATTCGTGGACCCGCCCACATCCACAGTATAAACCTGTTCAAAAACACTTGATATTGTATCCGCAAGATAGTCATTTATGCTGCCTTCGGACTGTCCGCGCATATTCATGTTCACGACCATAACCCCGCCGGGATTCAGATGATCACGCACCATTGAGAAAAACTCAACAGATGACATCTGAAAAGGTATCGTGATGTCCTGATACGCGTCCACCATGATCACGTCATATGTATCATCGATCGCATTTAAATATGCACGACCGTCATATGTGATTACAGGGATGCCGTCATCAAGTTCAAAATACTCATGTGCAAGATCGGTGATCTTCTGATCTATCTCTACTCCCGTTATATCCATTTCACCGAAATATCGGTTACACTGAGTAGCATATGTGCCGGTACCCATTCCGAGTATCAGCATTTTCATCGGAGCATCTTTATCCTCATATCCGGCCATGATCGGAGCAGCCATAGCATAATCATAGTACATACCGGTCAGTCCGGCTTCCTTCAGGTACACCGACTGCACGCCGAAAAGCACATTGGTGGACAGCACCACGCGGTTGCCGCTCTCATACACCTGCAGGTAGTTATATATCGACTCATCCTCCACCGTAAGATCGTCCTGCCAGAAAGCAAAAGCCGTGTTATGGCCGAATACCACGCAAAGTACGAATATAAGACCGGTTATCACCGCTTTAGTGGCGCCCTTTCCGGCACTTCCGGCATTCCCGCCTTTTTCATCATCATTTGATCTGCCTCCGCTGATAAAGTAAACAAGGGCAAGCACCAGCAGTATCCCGGCAAAGATCAGAAATGTCACCGAGGTACCTACAGCGGGTATGCTGACAAACGTGGGCACAAACGTGCCTATAATGCTTCCAATCGTGTTAAATGCGCCGAGCCTGCCGACAATGCTCGCATTATCCTCAAGCGAGTCCATCGTGTATTTTGCAAGTGAAGGGGTAACCGTACCCAGCAGGAAAAGAGGATATACGAAGATTATCATACAAGCCGCAAATGCAGCTATTACTAGGAAATTGGTATTAACAGCAAATATAATAACGCCCGCTATCCCTATGATCAGATACTTACCGAGCACGGGTATGGCTGCGATCCACAGTGCCGCAATGACTATGCGTCTGTACAGCCTGTCCGGAGAAGGATTCTTATCGGCACTCCTGCCGCCATATATGTTTCCCAGAGCCATGGCGATCATGATCGTGCCTATGATGATGGTCCAGACTATCTGTGATGAAGAGAAATAAGGTGCAAGCAGGCGGCTTGCTCCCAGCTCCACTGCCATCACACTCATACCTGCAAAAAACTCAGTCAGATATAAGAACAGCTTGTTATTCAGAACACCAGATTTCATAAATCCTCCGAACATTATGTTCTACACAATATACACCCCTCCGATCATATCCGGAGGGGTGCAGTAAACTAAATCATCTGTATCCGTACATAAGGTATCAAACCTTGAATCTGGCTACATTAGCCTTCAACTGAGCTGCGATCTCTCCCAGAGCGGTAGCTTCGGTAACAACGCTCTCCATGTTCATGTTGAGCTGTGCTATGGAAGCACTGGTTTCCTGCGTAGATGCTGCATTCTCTTCAGAGATACTGGACAGAGACTCTACAGAGTTGACGATCTGCTCTTTACCCTGTGACATCGTATCAACAAGCTCTGCGATCTGCTCGTTGCCCTGTCTCATCTTATCAAGCTTAGCCAGCATATCATCGAACTGAGCGGTCATCTGCTCGAGGGCCTCGGACTCGGATGTGGTAGCTTCCTTGATGCTGGCTGTGAGGTTCTTGTTCTCCTCGGAATACTGTGTGATCACATTAAGCATGTTAGTGATCTCACCAGCCATCTGATTTGACTCCTCTGCCAGACTCTTGATATTATCGGCAACCACTGCGAAGCCCATGCCTGCCTCACCTGCTCTGGCTGCCTCGATCGAAGCATTGAGTGCGAGCAGATTGGTCTGGCTTGCGATAGCAATGTTGCCTTCTGCTGCCTTGCTG
>CAMONC010000123.1 GCA_946620235.1 uncultured Lachnospiraceae bacterium
GATCGCCGATATATTCCTGACCATCTATCACATACCGCTTTTCATTATTGCCTATCTTATTTTCGTCCGTGAGATCTGCGCAGATATCATTATCCATCAGAGAACGTATTTCAGATAACGACATATGCCTGTATCTGTTGCATAGACGCATCCCCTTGTTGATGATCGTATTAACTCTGACGTATGCAGTAATCTTATCCTCGGTACTTAGTTCGTAATCGATATCATCGCTTTCATAACAGAACGGGTGCCCCGGATGGTAAACCGGATCATTGTAATAAAACAGTGGGTTAATGTACTTGTGATCTATGGCGTTTATCGCATCCGAAGCCTTGTCAAATACATATGCGACAGTAGCCTTTGTTCCGGTCATCTTATAGTATTCCTCACAGTCTTTCCTGAAGTAATCATCATACACGCTCTTCATCTTTCCATCCGTAGATAGCAGCTCAAGGTAAGCAAACAGCTCGTCGATGCTTAGCCTGAAAAAAGGAAGAGCACTGCCATCGAAGTCCTTGATTGATCGGGCATATTCCGGGGTGTTCTGTTCCGGGGAAGGTTCGTAAGCGGGATCGAATCTTTCATCAGATGCAAGCCCGGCAATAAGTGCCAGGGCAGAGCAGTCATCCGTAATAAGATCCATGCTTTCTTCTCCGAACAGCATGCTGAAATCCGAAAACTCATCAAGCTCCGGGCTGGTGCCGTGATCCTCGCGTTTTCTATGTGTTTTTGCTATATCAAGAACGGTTGCGGAAGATGCTTCGTTGTTAAGCTGAGGTGCTATGATAGCCCGAAGCGGACAGGATAGAAATCTCTCGCATACATCCTTAACGTGCTGCAAGGTTTCAGAACCTCGCAGCATACCTGCCTTGAACTCTTCAAGGCTTATCAGATTGAGTTTGTTATTCATGGTCATCCTCCTTAAGTATCGTGTAATGGCTGGATAATACTCTTGCAAACATGTCACGTAAGGCTGCATCTTCATCCGTTGCATCATCCGCCTTATCGCAAAGAGTTATCGTGCTGTTTTTTCTTTCCGGCACTATATAGGTGTTCCCGGTCTTTTTGCCATCATTCATAGCTGACCTCCTTGACATTTACCTGTGGTACGGCATCCTCTACGCTGTGCAACCCCTTATGTACATGCGTCACATAAGAATAGGGTGTTAACTTCGAAGCCAGTACAGGCTCCCTTCCGCGAGTAAAGATCCAGGCCTTGTCTGATGGAAGATCCATAATGGTAGATGGAAGCTTAGAAGCCCGGTCTGCTACGTATCGTATTGTGTCAATATCATTCACGCCCAGATACATAAGCGTATCCGCGCAGTTAAGTATTGTCTTTGCCGCCGGTACGCCATAGACGTCCTCAAGCTGCGACAGTGATTGAAGAACGATAGAAGCTGATATACCACGCGACCTGAAGACCCCGATCATCTTCTGAAAGTCTGGGATCATATAGTTGGCGAAATCATCCATGAACATATGAACCGGGAACGTCAGGCGGCCGTCAGGATTTGCGTCTGCTTCGTCAAAGAGCACCCAGAATAGACAGGTGAATATGAGGCTTATGATGTTAGCTGCCGAGTAATCCGAATCCGATATTGTGATGAAAAGCGCAGTCTTTTCTCTTGCGATATCCCGCAGTGAAAATGTTGAACGGGAGAGCAGGTGAGCGTACTCATGGGCGTCTGTTAACGAGAAGACGGTGCTGATAAAACCGGATATGCTTCCCCAGGTTTTGTCTGAGCTCAGCATTGTGGGCAGCTGGTTCCGGTACATCTTCAATGCATAAGAGTTACCACCGGATTCTTCATCAAGATCCCTGAAGAAAGAAATATCGCGGTTCTTTTTCAGCTGTGCTGAAGGCAGTTCTTTGTTAAAAGCCCTGAATACTTCAGCAGCCGCAGCAAGCGTTCTGTCGGAAGGGATGAACTTCTCCAGGACATATCCTAGGAATGTTGCTAAAGCCTGGCGCGAAGAATCCACCCAGTACCTGTCACGTTCTTCTGACTCTGGGATCATACATGATGCTACTGTCAGGATGTCCTGTTCCCGAATATCGTCGCTTCCTGCGGTTTCATCACCGCACACATTGGAAGGCTTACGCCTGATATATTCGAGGGGATTAATCCTGTCGGGAGAGTGCAGCGGGTTCTTCAGATCTATGTTTCTTACCTTATACCCGTTACTTATCAGCGGATTCTTACAGCTTTTGTATGAGAGCCCTTTAACATCAACAATGATGAGGTTTCTGTCACTACTGTTTAGAATATTCGGAAGGATCACGGATCCCGTTTTACCGCTCCCCGGAGTGCCAAGCAGGACCAGATTGTTGTTGAGCCCGGTCTTTCTTGTATCGCAGCTTAACTCCAGATCCTTGGCGAGGATGAAAGAATCATTGCATCCGGGCGCTTCTTGTATTGTTTTCATAAGGGTATTCCTTTCATAGAGTGTAATGCTGATATCTTTGGGATCTTACTTATCGGTATCAGATACCAGAGAGCATCTTGTGTGCAAAGCCATACTTAAGAGCTTCTTCAGCGTTGAGATAGCAATCTATTCCTCCGGCAGTCTGTTCGCATACCCATTCAATTGGCATTTGTGTTCTTTCACTGATTATCTGCTGCAGCGTAGAGCGTGAATCAAGCAGCCTTTCCGCTTCTCGCTTAAATTCCAGAGCACTGCGGTTTGATCCGCCTGAGACGCTGGGATCATGGATCATCAATTTCATGTTCGGCGTTGCAATCCTCTCAGCACCGGCAAGATATATGATCGAAGCCATCGAAGCGACGAGCCCTGAGGCTATTGTTGTTACCGGACATGACATGGACATCATCAAATCGTAAAGCCCGAGACCTGCATCAACACTGCCTCCGGGAGATGAGATGAATAATGTCACCGGTGCCTGGTCATCTTCAGCCTGCAGGGCTATCAGTGCCTTCATGAGCTCGCTGGCGCTCTCTGTGGTGATCTCAGAGGCAAATACCAGCTTTCTTTCAGCAAGCAGCCTGCTTTCGATGTCGATCAAGTCTATTCCGCGGCTGCTTTCTCGAAGCAGACATCCGTAGTTTCGGTTCATAGATTTGTTCTCCTTTCGGGAAATAATAAGACAGATGATGGCACCCCATACGGATATGAGGTGCCATAAAGAAAGGATCAGGCAGCGATCTGAAGGCCGTCCTCGGGACTGTACTGATAGAGGGAGTAGCTAAGAATGTCCACAGGATCCACCTGAGTATCGTTGACATCAGCTATTATCTGCCTAATAGAATCCGGGGCCATGCCGGACGACTCATCTTTGCGGATCAGAAGGAGTTCATGGACACTTGAGCCTACTATGAGATAATCGGAGCCGAGTGTTTTGGAGGCATTTTCAAGTACTGTTTCACTAAGCAGGAGAGCGGCACCATACAGCTTTGTGGAGTTGGTCAATACCCACATACAGTCCGGAGCATCTTCGGGTATCGGTACATTTTCACCCATCATATCTTTGAGGGTCTCGTACATGGATTTTAAATATATCTCATCCTCGTCGATATGACGCTTGGCTGCTTCGAATACTTCATGAATTCCCAGATCAAGAGTCTGCAGATGCTTGAATTTCAGGGTATAGGATGCTGTGCCATCATTGAAATCCTTGACCGGAACGATGAAGGTCGTTACCAGATCGAGCCCTGATGGCTCGGGAACGTAAGCGATATCATTTGCTTCGATACCGGGAAGGTTGCTATCGGACCAAACACGTGCTCTGACGTTGTTTAAGATATAATCCCGGTCCATTAACTGCTCATCGATCGGGATATTCATAGCCGTTCTGTTGAACATATTCTCGATGTGAGCAGCAAGATCTGAGTCAGACATGGAGGCCAGTTCTTCAATGTTATAAACAGTCGGACAGCAGTTGTGGTCCTCGTCCCTCAATGTCAGTCCCTGGATGGCCCCGTTATTTTTGTAAACGTCGGTTTTGGCCACAGTGATATTTATGCCTGTTTCTTGAAGTGCCCTGTTTGCTCGTTCTACGAGTGCATCGATAGATTCATGTTCGCTTTGTTCTGAATTGATACTGATTGTTTGTTCTGTCATTTTTAGATCCTTTCTGCCATATGGCTGCGTAAGTTTATGAAGCGGGTGTGGCCTGGACCGCAACAAAAGGTAGTTGCATTCTATGTCCCAGTGGCCGCAGGCCCACTTTTTCCCACTCCCGTCTGGCGGAGGCAGCCACGCGGCAGCGTGGATGCCGATTACTGTAATAACGCTGCGAATGCAGACAGATAATTCTTTTTGCCCTTGATCACCGTTCACAGCGACATGGAAATGCATGTCAAGGCCGAAGCCGCAAAGCGGGGCAGAGCAGCCTTGACAGGTATGAGGGGAGCGGTAGGCTGCTTGCAAGGGGAAAAGATATAAGAATAAATGTGATTACATTAACCAGTCTGATATGGTTTTACATTAATCAGGTTTCTTAACGTTTCATTGGGGGGTTGAAATAGTTGAAGTATGGTGATATTATGTATATACATAACAAAAGTATGTAAATACATACACGAGGTGGAAATATGACAATTAGCGAGCGATTATTCAAGATTATGGAGAAGGAGCGAGTTTCGGTTTCAGAACTGTCGACTCGCACAGGAATATCAAAACAGACAATATATGATTGGCGGAAGAAGAATACAAATCCCGGTGCCGATAAGATCATGATATTATGTGAGGCTCTCAGGATAACCCCGCAGGAATTGCTGGCTGGCAAACCAGAAGAGGAAGATGATACTGCTAAGGTTCCAATAGAGGACATGCAAGCAGATATAGATGGAATCGCATATGATATGGCAAAGCAGGTGATCGGTATGACAGAGTCGCAGAAGAAACGCATGCTCGCATATATGGCGATGCTGATGAATATTAAGGATTAATGAAAGTGAGGTTGTTTTAATATGGCTGCTGCTAAACGCTTTAAGCAAAATCCCGGCAGGACAGCAATTGCATACTATAGATATAGTTCAGATGCACAACGCGATGAATCTATTGAACAACAGAGAATAGAAGCCCATAAGTATGCCAGGGATCACGGTTATGTAATTGTTAAGGAATATGAAGATCATGCAATCTCTGGGACACGGAATGACCGTCCTCAGTTCAATCTGATGATGTATGAGGTTGAACAATTACGCCCAGCTGCCCTTATTGTCTGGAAAACCGACAGAATCTCAAGAGATAGGTACGATGGCGCAATATCTAAATGTCGCCTCAGAGCCTTGGGAGTAAAGATCTGCTATGTAGCAGAGGCTATTCCTGAGGACGATGAAGCTACGGAGATTCTTCTCGAGAGTCTTTATGAAGGGATGGCAGCGTCGTTTATAGCTTCGCACAGAAAGACCGTGGTCCGCGGCCTTACATATAATGCTGAGCATGGCCTGTATAATGGTATCAAAGTATTAGGCTACACAGGCAAACCCGGTCAGAAATATGAGATCGATCCTGTTACTTCTCCGATAGTTACCAAGATCTTTACAGAGTATTCAGAAGGTGTTCCGTTTAAAAAGATATGCGATGAACTTAATGATGCCGGCTTAAAGACAATGAGAGGTGCCAATTTCAATATTAATTCCTTGCGAGCTATCATCACCAATCGTTCTTATATCGGTGAATACCGCTGGGGCTTGAAGGATGAGGAACCCATAATCATTCCCGACGGCATGCCAAGGATAATATCGGATGAGCTGTTTGAGAAGGCGCAGAGGATGTTACAGAAGAATAAGCGCGGTGGAGAAGGAGCAAAAAAAAGACTTGAACAAGATTTGATAGCAGAAGAATCACCTGATTTTGAACTGACAGGTTATCTGTATTGCAAGTGCGGACAGCCTATGCATGGCATTTCGGGAACGTCACGGCATGGCAACAGGCATTACTACTATACATGTTTGGGACATAAGAAAAAGCAGTGTGATCAGAAAAACTATAATAAGGAAATGATTGAGGATATGGTACGGCAGGTCTTTGACCATATGATCAATAATGAGAGAACCAGATACGCAGTAGCATGGTATATCTATCAGAAATATAAACGTGATCATGATGATGGCGGGGTTTATATAAAGAGCCTCGAGTCGCAGATTAAAGAGGTTGATAAGAGAATTAGTAATATTATAGATGCTATACAACAAGGCCTTATGAGTGTTAAACTGCAGGAGACATTACAGGAACTCGAGAGCAGATATAATATGTTGAAAGCTGACCTGGAGTCTGAAAAACTCAAGAAAAAACATGAGCTTTCTTATAAAACGGTATATCTGTTCTTGAGAAAGTTCACAGGCGAGTTCACAGATCCCGGGTATCTGAGCAGATTGTTGAATTATTTCGTAGACAGAATATATCTTTTTGATGATCAACTGATGATTTTTTTTAAGTATACGGATAGGCCTACGATGGTGTATTATGAAGGCGACCTCGGTTTACTTGAATCAAGTGAAAGATATGATGAGATAGTAACCAATATCAGGGAGTATGCAGCAACTCATAAGAATGATAAGGATGTGGAAATTTTGCGTAAGGTAAGTGGCGATTTTTTTTAACTGAGGGTTCGTCCACTTCGCGTTTGCTCCCAGTATAATGTACTAACCTGAATGATGAATAAGTTGTTTTTTTTGCCTCAGGGATATACAATGTATATACAAAGGAGGTATTGCTTATGCAAGCTCAAGTTAAAG
>CAMONC010000124.1 GCA_946620235.1 uncultured Lachnospiraceae bacterium
TCAGTGAGCCTGAATCCAATGGGTACTCCGCAGGAGATATATGATGCGGTACAGGAAGGCATTGCTCATCTGGGGGAATACCCTGATCCGCGGCAGGAGAGTCTGAGGCGCGCACTTGCTTACTCTGACGGAGTAAAGCCCGGCAATGTTCTGGCTGGGAACGGTGCGAGTGAACTTATAATGGGCGTTACAAGTTATGTAAACCCGAAGCATGCGATCCTTTTTACGCCCTGTTTCGGAGGATACAGACATGCATTAGAGCCGCTTGCCGGATGCAGGGTGACGGATATTCCGTTGAGCCGGGAGCCGGGGACGGATATTGACGGCAGTATCACAGATCGTATACCTGCGGATGCGGATATGATCTTTCTGTGTGATCCGTGGAATCCCACCGGCCGGAATATCGACGGATCCGCACTTGATGATATCCTCGAATACTCATCAGACGCGGGGATCAGTGTCCTTTTGGACGAGAGCTTTTATTATCTGTCGGATAAGGCATTGTCTGAGGCCGGGCGAAGCAGGGATATACAGGCTCTGACCGACCGATATCCGGGATTGTATATCATCAGGTCGTATACGAAACTTTTTGCATTACCCGGTTTGCGCATGGGATATGTGATATCGAATGAGGATAACATATCGGGGATCCGCAGGTGTCTGCCCGAGTGGAATATAAGCCAGCCGGCAGCATACGCGATGGAAGTCTGTGCAAAGGTGATGACCGGAGGCGGATATATCACCCGCTCCTTGGAGATGATAGCAGGGGAGAGACAGCATCTGAGCCGTCTTCTTGCAGAAGCCGGATGTAAGGTGTATGCCAGCGATACGGTCTTTATGATGTTCAGTACGGATACGGATATTTACGAGCCGCTGCTTAAGAAGGGCATGCTGATCAGAAATCTGGCCGATATGCCCGGTGCAGGACAGGGATCATACAGAACAGCGGTCAGAAACAGTGCGGATAATGAACTGCTTGCTGCCGCAATACGTGATATCAGACACTGAGGGAGGAAAGTTGATCAAATGCAGATCTCTCATATTCAGCCTGCTGATATAGAAAAAGAAAGCTTCAGGATACTGACCGAAGAACTTGCCGGTATGGGGATAGTGCTTACCGGAGATACTGCTTCGGTGATCAAGCGCTGTATCCATACCACGGCTGATTTTGACTATGCTTCCACGCTTGTTTTTTCCGATGGAGCAATGGACAGGATCAGGACACTTATCAGATCGGGCGCAACCATAGTCACCGATACAAATATGGCGCTTTCAGGTATCAACAAAAAGGAACTTGCACGCTACGGGGGAGATGTCCGGTGTTTTATGGCGGATGATGATGTGGCTGCCGAAGCAAAAGAACGCGGCATCACCAGAGCATCGGTCAGCATGGAACGTGCCATGAAACTGGACAGGCCTGTAATATTCGCGATAGGAAATGCGCCTACCGCGCTGATCACTCTGAGTGAGCATGCAAAATCCGGTGAATATGTTCCGGATTTTGTCATAGGAGTACCGGTCGGATTTGTAAACGTTGAAGCGGCGAAGGAACTGATCATTGCATCCGGTATCCCGCATATCGTAAACAGAGGACGCAAGGGCGGCAGCAACGTGGCAGCGGCGATATGCAATGCGGTGCTGTATTCCATGAGAGACAGCTGAGCCTGATACAGCAGTCCGGATCAGACACGGAGGATAAATGAACTACGGATTTACAACCGGGAGCTGTGCAGCGGCTGCTGCCAAGGCTGCCGCATATATGCTTCTGGGTGGAGTCAGACTTACTAATGTGACGATCATCACGCCAGCCGGGATCGAGTATAAGCCTGAAATCGAGGATATGTCCGTCTCATCGGATATGGTCAGCTGCGCCGTGAGAAAATACGCCGGAGACGACCCTGATGTGACAAATGGCACATTGGTATACGCATCGGTTTCCGCTGTTGATGACGATAAAAACGATATTAGCATCGATGGAGGTCAGGGTGTAGGCAGGGTCACACGTCCGGGGCTGGATCAGCCTGTCGGAAATGCAGCCATCAACTCCGTTCCGAGACAGATGATCGGTGACGAAGTACGTAAGGTGATGAACGAATATGATTACCCAGGTTCACTGAGTGTCATCATATCGGTTCCCGACGGTGAGGAGATCGCCCGTAAGACTTTTAATCCCAGACTGGGTATCGAGGGCGGCATCTCGATAATAGGCACGACAGGCATAGTCGAACCTATGAGTACGAGAGCACTGATAGATACCATCAGGGTAGAGCTTAATCAGATCAGGGCCGAAGGGGCACAGACGGCTGTGATATCACCGGGTAATTACGGAATGGATTTTATGCGGGAGCATTACGGATATGATCTGGACCGGGCGGTCAAATGCTCCAATTATATCGGAGAGACTCTGGATATTGCCGTTGAACTTGGGTTTAAGAGCGTGCTTCTGTGCGGACATATCGGTAAGCTTGTCAAACTCTCCGGCGGAATCATGAACACCCATTCGCATGAAGCCGACTGCCGTATGGAGCTGATGGCCGCAGCGGCTGTCAGAAGCGGGGCCGGTACGGGATTACTGAATTCCATTCTGGACTGTGTATCCACGGAGGAAGCTTATCAGATCATGGAGGATGCCGGTATAGCCGGGAGGTGCATGGAACATATCATGGACCGTATCGCATTCTACATGGATGCGAGAGTGAAAGGCCGGATAGAGACAGAGTGTATCGTATATGCATCAAAATGGGGGCTGCTTGGAAAGACCGCAGGCGCCGAAGAACTGCTGGGCAGGAGTGCAGGGGATGATGGGCTGCTTGTCCGGATATAGGAGATCGTATGGTTTATTTTGTGGGAGCGGGTCCCGGAGCGGAGGACCTGATCACTGTCAGGGGACAGAAACTCATAGAGCAGGCGGATGTAGTGATATATGCGGGAAGCCTGGTCAATCCGGGACTGCTCAGATCAGCACGTGAAGACGCGGAAATATATGACAGTTCACGGATGACTCTTGAGGAGGTCATATCGGTCATTGCGGATGCAGATGCCGGGCATCTGAACACGGTGCGTCTGCATACCGGAGAACCGAGTATATACGGTGCGGTCAGGGAACAGATGGATGAACTCGACAGGCGTGGGATAAGCTATGAATCATGCCCGGGAGTTACGGCGGCTTTCGGTGCGGCATCTGCCCTGAATATGGAATACACTCTGCCCGGAGTATCACAGACTCTCATCATCACGCGTATGGAGGGCAGGACCCCGGTACCTTCATCTGAGAGTATAGAATGTCTGGCCACTCATCACGCTTCGATGGCAATCTATCTGTCGGCAGGCAAGATGGACGAACTGGCGTGCAGACTGATCAAGGGCGGTTACGGACCGGATACACCGGCCGCTGTCGTATACAAGGCTACATGGCCGGATGAGAAGGTTTTCGAGTGCACGGTAGCGGCTCTCGGAGAGACCGCACGGAGGGCAGGCATTACCAGAACGGCTGTCGTGCTTGTCGGAGACGCTGTTTTACACACATCGTATTTAAGATCCAGATTATATGATCCGGAATTCACTACCGGATATCGTCAGGGGACTGGGGAGCAGACATGAATAAAGCCGCGATATGCTTTACATATAAGGGTGCGGATATCATACGCAGGATAAATGAAGCGGCCGCAGATGCCGGTATGCACGGAAACGGCGACGACGGGACACCATATGTCACGTCATATTCCGGAATGAAGGAAGGAGATGTTCCCGAAGGTTTTTCGATGATCGAAGGTTCCCTTCGGGACTGGTGTGCGGCGAGGTTTGAAGCAGGTGACTGTATCATCTTTGTGGGAGCAGTGGGAATAGCGGTAAGAGCGGTTTCGGGATGTGTGTCCGACAAACTGACCGATCCGCCGGTGATAGTCATAGATGACGGTGCAAGATATGTAATTCCCGTACTCTCGGGACATGCCGGAGGCGCCGCGAAGATCGCGTGCGTGCTCGCTTCACTCCTCGGTGCCGAACCCGTGATCACTACATCAACAGATGTCAATGAAGCATTCAGCGCGGATGTATTTGCGGTTGAGAATAACCTCAGCATAGTTAACAGAAACGGCATAAAACGGGTCAATGCCAGGGCCATAGAAGGCAAGCCGGTCACGCTGTCGATAAAGGATTATCCGCCTGCACAGCCCGTAGATATCATCGTGGCTGATGATACGGACAGAGAATACTCGCTGCTGCTCAAACCCAGACGATACGTGCTGGGACTGGGAATGAAAAAGGGGACCGGCCCTGAGGCGATAGAAGACTTTGTCAAAAGCATTCTCGGGCGCGAACATATCGGATTGGATGACATCTATGCGGTATGCACCATAGATATAAAAGAAGAAGAACCCGGTCTTAATTCTTTTTGTTCGAAATACAGACTTCCGCTGATCACGTTTGATGCCGGGCTTCTCAATAAAGCTCCGGGGACTTATGAGGCGTCGGATTTCGTGCGTGAGACGACCGGAACAGATAACGTATGTGAGCGGGCGGCCATGCTGGGATCGGAAAACGGTGAGATCGTAGTACACAAGACCAGGGGGGAAGGAATGACATGTGCGGTCGCGCTCAGGAGGCGGTACTTATGAGAAACTCGGCCGCACTCGGGAGGCGGTATATATGATATACGTGGTTGGGATAGGACCCGGTGAAAAAGATATGATGACGGCTGAAGCTGCGGCCGTGATAGAAGAGTGTGATGTGATAGCCGGATATAAGACATACACGGCTCTCATCAGGAGTATCTGGCCCGATAAGGAGTATTACGAGAACGGAATGCGCGGTGAGATCGAGCGTTGCAGGAAGTGCGCGGAACTATCCGTTCAGGGTAAAAATGTGGCCCTGATCTGCAGCGGGGATGCGGGCGTATACGGTATGGCTTCGCCTATGATAGAGTGCGCTGTCGAAGCGGGATTAGGCGCACAGGATGTGACCATTGTTCCCGGAGTTACCGCGGCACTGAGCGGAGCGGCTCTCCTGGGTGCTCCCATAAATCATGATTTCTGTCTGATCAGTTTAAGCGACCTTCTCACCCCGTGGGAGACGATAGAACGCAGACTTCTGGCGGCCGCAGAGGGTGATTTTGCGATCGTTCTCTATAATCCTGCGAGCGCACACAGACCGGATCATCTGAGAAGAGCCTGTGAGATCCTGATGAGCAGGATATCGCCTGACACCTGCTGCGGATATACCGTAAACATAGGGCGCGAGGGTGAGAGTGCCGGTACCTGTACATTGAGAGAACTCTCAGGACTTAAGGCCGACATGTTTACAACGGTATTCATCGGAAACTCCAGGACATATATCAGGGATAACAGACTCATCTCTCCGAGAGGATATGTATTGAATGAATAAGATCATCATTTTCGGCGGAACAACAGAAGGCAGAATACTGTCGGAGGCCCTGTCACGGGCTTCTGTTTATCATACCGTGTCGGTGACGTCGGATTACGGCAACTCACTGATCACACCGAACGAATATGCCGAGGTACTGACCGGACGCATGGACCTTGATGCGATGTGCGGATTCCTGAAGAAAAGAGAATATGAACAGGATGACATCGTAGTAGATGCAACACATCCATATGCTGTTGCGGTCACTTCAAATATCAAAGAAGCTGTGTCGGATACAGGATGCAGGCTGATACATATAAAAAGATCCGGTGAGGAAGGCTTCGATGGTGACCGGAATGATGCACAAAATGAGAAAGTGCATTTCTATGATGATCCCGAGGAATGTTTTGGCTCACTTGATGATACGGATGGAAACATTTTGCTCACGACCGGAAGCAAGGAACTGGCGGCATACAGGGATATTGTTTCCCCGGAGACTCTCCACAGGACATATGTGCGTGTGATCCCTTCGGCAGACAGTCTGAAGATATGTGAGGACTGCGGGATAGAGCCATCGCGGATCATCGCCATGCAGGGCCCCTTCGGAGTGAATATAAACGAAGCCCTCATCGAACAATTCGACATCAGACATATGGTGACCAAACAGAGCGGAACTGCTGGGGGATATGATGACAAGCTCAAAGCCTGCCGTCAGTCCGGCATAGCATGTCATGTGATCCGCAGACCCGCAGAAGATGCGGGAGTAACCGTGATGGAAGCATATCGCATGATCACCGGCAGGCCCCTGTGTGATGAACGGACAGATGATAATACCGATGCATCCAGAATCATCACACTTGCGGGATACGGTATGGGAGAAAGCCGTACGGTCACTGAAGAGGTAAGGCGTGCGATCGAAGATGCTGATGTATGTTTCGGAGCCAGGCGGCTCACGGATCATCTGACGGTATCCGTGAAGTATCCGGCATATCTTGCACCGGATATCATAGCCATCCTGAAGGATCATCCGGAGTACAGGCGTGTCGTGATACTATTTTCGGGAGACAGCGGATTCTACAGTGGAGCCGGAAGCGTGGAACGAGATGTCCGCGAGTGGGATCCCGAAGCTGCGATAAGGATACTGCCGGGCATATCGTCGATAGCCTGTCTGGCTGCTCTGACAGCGGAGAGTTATGATGATGCGGCCGTATTCAGTCTTCACGGCAGAAATTCCGCATTCCGTCTTCATGAACTGACGGAACTGATCAGATGCAACCGCAAGACATATGTGCTC
>CAMONC010000125.1 GCA_946620235.1 uncultured Lachnospiraceae bacterium
CTGAATTAAAGCACCGTATAGCCGGATGTATTCTCTCTGATAATAAGAAACGCTATAAATTCTACAGGATGTATGAACGATGTTATAAACTGTTTAACAGACGGGATACGCAGAAAGTGGGCTGTATCTCTATGTATTACTATATGGATACGGAGATCTGGCAGAGAAAATGGTTTGATGGTATGCAGATGATGAAATTTGAGGATACGGAGATTGCCGGTCCGATTCAATATGACAGTATCCTGCGGCAGTCATTCGGTGATTACATGACCCCTGCCATGGCGCCCTCTCAGCATGGGGATGTGTTTTTTGACCTGGAACATGATTACAGAGAATACTATAATGGTATGAGAAGTTTTTCGCAGGAAGACTGTATATTATGATGAAGAATATAGCTGTAATATTTGCGGGCGGGATCGGAAGACGCATGAACAATGGTGATGTTCCCAAGCAGTTCCTGGAAGTTGACGGTAAACCGATCCTTGTGTATACAATTGAGGTTTTTCAGAGGCATGAACTGATCGACGGAATCGTTGTCGTGTCGGTTTCAAACTGGATAGACCACGTTAATGAACTTATAGAACAGTACGGGTTATCGAAGGTCAGCGCAGTTATTCCCGGGGGTGATACCGGACATGAATCGCGTCTGTTCGGGTTAAGAGCTGCCAGGGATCAATATGAAAATGCGATCGTATTGATACATGACGGCGTCAGACCACTGATAGATACAGATACAATAACTGCAGCCATTGAATGTACAAGGAATAACGGGTCTGCCGTTGTATGTGCTCCCGCTATTGAAACGATATATCATGAGAACGGAAATAACAAAACCATCATACCGAGAGAACAGTGTTCTCTCATGAGAGCGCCGCAATGCTTCTATCTGAATGAGATACTGGAACTGTATGAGAGAGCGGTTGCAGAGGGTAATAATGATGTGATCGATTCGGTTACCCTGATGCAGATGTATGGCAGGAGCGTTCCAAAGGTCATGGGGTCAGCCGAGAATATCAAGATTACCACACCGTTGGATTTCTTTATGTTTGAAGGTATTATGAGGAGCCGTCAGATATGATACTGAATGAAGATATCAAATGTATAACGTCAGACAGTGTGATCAACTGGGACAAACTCAGGGACTCATCAGTACTGGTTACGGGCGCTACCGGGTTTATCGGCTCGATGTGCATCAGAACAATGCTGGAACTGGATATTCCGATCACGATATATGCTATTGTAAGAGATAAGCAGAAGGCCGGGAAACTGTTTGGAGACAAGGTGCATTATCTGACAGGTGATGTCCGTGATGTTACGGGGTTTGAAGTTACGCCTGACTATGTGATCCATGGAGCATCTGTTACACAATCCAGGACGATGGTAGATTCGCCGGCCGATACGCTTGATATTTCGATCAACGGTACGTTACAGATGCTGAGTTTGGCTCAGAAGAGCGGGATCAGTAGCATGGTGTATATTTCCTCAATGGAGACATATGGGATCACGGATGAGAGCATGAATCCTGTTACGGAAGATAAGCTCGGATATGTGGATCTATATGCTGCAAGGTCATCATACTCCGAGGGAAAGCGCGCCGCAGAATGCCTGTGCGCGGCGTTTTATCATCAGTATGATCTGCCTGTTAAGGTTGCAAGATTGGCTCTTACAATGGGGGCCGGAATCCCGCTTTCAGACAACCGTGTTTCAATGCAGTTTGCCAGGAGCGTGATAGAGGGAAATGACATAGTTCTGCATACCCCGGGACGGTCCCTGTCAAATTTCTGCTACGTATCCGACAGTATCAGGGGTATATTTACCGTACTTCTCAATGGAGACGACGGACAGGCCTACAATGTCTGTAACGATAATGAGACCAGGAGCATCAGTGAGATAGCCGGACTTGTTGCGGATGATATATCAAATGGAGCCATAAAGGTTAATATAGATATATCAGAAGGAAACAGTTTCGGTTATGCTCCGGATGTGTTACTTCGTCTGTCGTCCGAGAAACTCAGAAAACTGGGCTGGTCTGCCGATGTCGGGCTGGCAGATGCTTACAGACGTTTGATACAATATATCAGGGAAGAGAGTGAAAACAGATAATGAAGACGGTATATGCTTGCTTTTGTACGGATGTGATCCACGAAGGCCATCTTAATATTGTAAATCACGCTAAGGAATACGGCAGGGTTGTGATCGGGGGTCTGAGCGACCGGGAGATGATCAGGTGTACCAAGTTCCTATCCGCGTCGGAAGAGGAGCGAATGGCACTTTACAGATCTATCGAGGGCGTGGATGAAGTCGTAATGCAGAATGACATGTTGTATGACGACGTGATAGACAGCATCCGACCGGACTATGTGGTTCATGGTGATAACTGGATAGAGGGAGCGGAGAGATCCGTACGCGATCATGTAGAAAAGCTTATAACTCCGTACGGCGGACAGATAGTGGATGTACCGTATACATATAACGACAGTATCAAGAAGACGGATCAGAGGCTAAAGGAAAAACTATCCATGCCGGAATATAGGAGAAAACGGCTCCGCCAACTGATAGAAATGACCCCGGTAGTTAAGATAATGGAGGCACATTCGGGACTTACCGGACTGATAGTTGAGAAAACAGTTGTTGAGGGAAGTGACGGAAAACTTGATCAATATGACGGAATGTGGGTCTCGTCACTGTGCGACAGTACAGACAAGGGAAAACCTGACATCGAGCTGGTAGATATGACCTCGAGACTTCGGACCATAGATGATATCATGGAGGTCACCACTAAGCCTATCATCCTGGATGGAGATACCGGTGGCCTGACAGAGCATTTCGTGTATAATGTCAGGACTCTCGAGAGGATGGGAGTCAGTGCTGTCATAATCGAGGACAAGACCGGACTGAAGAAGAACAGCCTGTTTGGTACGGAAGTTGTTCAGACACAGGACAGTATTGAAAACTTCTGTTCCAAGATATCAGAGGGCAAAAAGGCCCAGTTGTCTGATGATTTTATGATTATCGCCAGAATTGAGAGCCTGATACTGGAGCAGGGGATGGATGATGCACTTAACAGGGCATTTGCATATACAGGGGCAGGCGCGGATGGCATCATGATACACAGCCGCAAGAAGGATCCGGATGAGATATTTAAATTCTGCGACAAATTCAGGGAGAAGGATAAGAAGACTCCTATAGTTGTTGTGCCGACCTCCTTTAATCAGGTTACAGAAGAGGAACTGGCAGACCACGGAGTAAATATCGTTATATATGCAAACCAGCTTATGAGAGCTGCGTTCCCTGTAATGCAGGCAACGGCTGAGGAGATACTTCGCGCTCACAGGGCAAAAGAGGTCGATTCCAAGCTGATGCCGTTCAAGGATATAATAAGGCTGATAGATGAGTTATAGAAGGGATAGATAGAGATGGGAAAGCTTTATGCTATAAGCGGTGTTACCGGGATGACCGGGAATGAGCTTGTCAGGCAGATATTAACTGAGGATAGCCGGGACCGTATACTCGGGTTTGATAATTTCTATGCCTCATCGATAGATACGGTATCGGATCGAATTGACGATGAACGTTTTGAGTTTTTTGAATATGATCTGAATAATAAGGAGCAGATGCTCGACTTCGAGAACAGGGTAAGAAGTGCATCTCCTAAATATGATGAAGTTATATATATTAACTGTGCTGCCGTAGTCCATACGGAGCATTTCTACCATGTGTATGAGACATTTGAGACAAATGTAGAGGGGATGAATGAATTCCTGCAGCAGGCTATCAGAGTGGGTGCAGGGAAGTTCATCAACTGTTCTACTTCCGAGGTATATTCCATGAATTCCTGGAATGAGAACGGTGGGGTGAAGGAAAGTGACTATCTTACAATGGCAGTTGCAGAGCATAGTCAGAGGACATCTTATGCAACGGGCAAACTTCTGACCGAATTCTTTATGAAGGATGCTGTTGACGAGGGCAGGATCAGGGGCTGTTCCATCCGTTTTGCTAATGTTTACAGTAAGGATGAAAGGTATCCCAAACATATCATACCGTATATTATCAACAGTTTTAGGGATGAGGGAAAGGTTGTTCTGCTGGAGAATAGCAGGAAGAACAGGAGAACATTCCTGAACAATTACGACAGTTGCAGTGCGGTACTTGCTCTTGCTTCAACTGATACGGCACTTGACGGAACTGTATATAATGTTGCAACCGATGAGGAGATATCCATTATCGATCTGGCAACTCTGTGCGCGAAAAAGATGGGTATAACCGAACCGGTTATAGAATTTGAAGGATACAGGGAATCCGATCCGGAAAGAAGGCTTCTGTCAACGGAAAAGATCAGGACCAGAACTTCCTGGCGTCCGGTTGTGGGACTCGATAAAGGGTTGGACGAGTGCATCAGTAATTATATCCCCCGGGTCAGTCGTGACCTGTAGAAATCGTCTATTTCATCCGGATACAGGGACTGTTCGTATTTGATATCATATTCTACAGCTCTTAATTCTATCTGTTTGGACGGCAGTGATAATACACAGTACTGGGCGTACGGATTCTGATTCCTGGGCTGGCCTACAGATCCCGGATTAACAAAGGTCACTGCTTTAAGGTTTCTCAACTCCGGATCATCAATCGGATAGAAATGTGTAAAACAATGTGAGTAATGAGAGTGTCCTGCAAAGACCATATCATATGCAGAATAATCCCCTATCAGATTCTCCGGAGTAATTGATTTCCAATAATTATCTTCAAGCGATCCGTGAACAGCCAGACAACTTAAATCTCCAAGTGTAAATTCCTGAATACCGTTTATGTTCATTTCTGATCTGATATAATCCACAGAATTGTAGGTAAGATGATCGGCAGTATACCGTGCAATAGCACGTCCGCGGTCGGATGACAGCCTCTCCAGATCCTTATCAACCACAAGCTTTTCATGATTTCCCCATATATTTACTATGATCCTGTCCCTCCAACTGCTATTGGACAGATCCTTAATTCTTTGAATTATCTCATTTGAGCGCATGCCATAATCAATCAGATCCCCCAATAACAGTATTCCGGAGAAATCCTCATTACCGCAATCGCCTACTACGGCATTAAATGCGCTTATATTTCCGTGTATATCCGAGAGGATTAAGTATTTATTATTCAAATTATATCCCCCTTTTGACTAAGATGGTAAATAATGGTAGAATACAAAAGTTATAATATCGTTCGAAGACATATAAATCAAGTATAACAGGCTATGGGAATAATTATGAATCATAAGAGAAAGATTAAAGGGATATATTTGGATGATATTGCTGTTTTGGCATTTGATATAATATCATATTTAATTATATCGGTCCTTGTACTATGGGCTAGACCAAGCTTTCAAAATCCGTTGGGTCTGCGTGTTGTCCTGTTGCAGATATGCTTAGGTGCTGCTGTGATAGCTGTCATGCGTATATTGTTTCAGGTGTATAAACTCAGGAAGATCGGAGACAGAGTCACTCTGATATTCAGAGTAGTTGCTGCAGATTGTACCGCTTTGGTAGTGTATTATATAGCTCAGCATCTGCTTAATTATCTCGACAGACTGGAACTGGTCTCTGCCAGCCTTATAGTTGCCCTTTCTATGGCTTCTGCCGTATTGATCCGCTGGATACAGTATATTATGTACAAGAGATCTATTGACCTAACAGATCTAATCCCTTTTTCGCCCCCGGATATAAGTGAGCTGGAAGTTCAGGAGGTCACAAGTGCACTTAAATCAGGATGGATCACAACCGGACCGCGTACAAAACAGTTGGAGAACAATCTGAAGGAATATGTTGAGGCGGATGGATGTGCCTGCCTTAATTCCAACACGGCATGTCTCGAGTTAGCCCTTAGATTACTAGGAATAGGCGAGGGTGATGAAGTTATAACGTGTGCATATACATACACAGCGTCCGCATCTCCGGTTATTCATGTTGGAGCAAAACTCATCCTGGTAGACTGTAACAAGGAAGATGGATCGATAGAAATGGATTATGATGCTATGGAACGGGCTATTACCCCCCAGACAAAGGCGGTGATTCCTGTTGATCTGGCTGGGATTCCATGTGATTATAAAAGAATTTTTGAAATTGTTGAGAAGAAGAAAGAACTGTTTACAGCAGGCAATGATATCCAGAAAGACATCGGAAGAGTTGCCGTTGTTGCGGATGCGGCCCATGCACTTGGGGCAAAATATCATGGGAAGATGGTAGGCTCTGTCGCGGATTTTACGTGCTTTTCATTTCATGCAGTCAAGAACTTTACTACAGGAGAGGGTGGTGCCCTAACATGGAAGCATATAGAAGGAATTGATGACGAGCGGATTTACAAGCAGATACAACTGTTCTCACTTCACGGGCAGTCAAAGGATGCATTGGCTAAGACCAAGAAGGGTAGTTGGGAATATGATATAGTAGGCCCTTGGTATAAGTGTAATATGACAGATATAGCTGCAGCTATTGGATTGGCGCAGTTTGAGCGTTATCCTTCGATGCTACGTCGCCGCAGGAAAATCATAGAAAAGTATGATAATGCTTTCAGGGGCCAGGGAATTACTGTTCTTGATCATTACACAAAAGACAGAGACAGTTCGGGACACTTATATATTAC
>CAMONC010000126.1 GCA_946620235.1 uncultured Lachnospiraceae bacterium
TTTTTATAGTATAATTTCTAGTATGAAACTCATTCCGATAACCGATGAATACTATAATCCCGAAGTACGCGAAGGCTTCCGTATAGCGGAGATGACCAAGAGGTACTGGGCTGTCCAGCTGAAGGTCCTGTGTGCGATCGACAGCGTATGTGAGAAGCATGGCCTCAGATGGTTCGCAGAGTTCGGTACGCTGATCGGTGCGGTGAGACATCGTGGATTCATCCCTTGGGATGATGATACCGATATTGCCATGTTCCGTAAGGATTATGAGCGTTTCCTCGAGGTGGCGCCGGCTGACCTTCCGGCGACATACCGTGTGTTCGATGTTACGAATGAACCCGGATATGATGATCCTCTCGGGAGAGTGGTCAATAACGGCAGGATACAGTTTGATCCCGCTTATTTGAATGAATACTGCGGATGTCCTTATACCGCCGGAGTGGATATTTTCATTCTGGACGGGATATATGATGATCCCGATCTGGAGCAGGACAGATGTGACAGAGCGATGGAGCTTCGCAGGGCTTATGATATGGTAGCCGGTGGCGGCAGGGATCTGCCTGAGTGTCGCGAATTGCTCAGGTGCATCAGATCGCGATATGATGTGGTACTTCCGATAAATGACGAACTCGGTCACAGACTTGCCGGAATGATATGGCAGAATTATTCGGAATGTGATGCGGAGAACTCAACATATGTTTCGTATATGAAGGGTTGGACTGCGTATAAGGCATATAAACGCGAGAAATCCTGGTATGACCGGACGGTATATCT
This sequence comes from uncultured Lachnospiraceae bacterium, assembly GCA_946620235.1. Classification (GTDB taxonomy): domain Bacteria; phylum Bacillota; class Clostridia; order Lachnospirales; family Lachnospiraceae; genus XBB2008. The sequence goes on from CAMONC010000126.1 coordinate 775, forward strand.
GCCTTTTGAGAATCTGGAGATACCGGTTCCTGCGGAATATGATGCCGTACTACGTGCGGAATACGGTGATTATATGCGTATAGACCGTGGAGGCGGAGTGGCGCATCCATATCCCGTATACCGTATGCAACAGGAGATACTGCTCGATCACCTGTCATCACATCCCGATGACAGACTATCCGCATATATACAATCCACCGCAGATAAGCATATGGAGCATGATGCTAAATGCACCGAGATACTCAATATGTGTGATCAGGTCACTGAGATGATACGGACCAAAGCAGCCGGAGATCAGGCATCGTGTCATGCGCTTCTGCAGGGCATGGCTTCGTTGCTGGATAGCTTGACTGACATGGTCAAAGCAGATTACAGCACGGATTCTGTGGCTGTTCACAGGATTGAGAAAGTACGTGAGCTGATCGATAAGGCCGGTGCACAGGTGGCATCGGATCCTGCCGGAGTTGATGTTCCGGATCCCGTCGCTGCCATCGAAGCGGAACTGTCTGCACTCAGAGCCGATATCACCGAACTATATCGCGGACATGGTCCGATAGAGACGGGCGCCCCGTCCTGACACGGGTGAACCGTTGACTCATAGGAGATACATATGAATGACAAACCCATAGAAATGATCATCCCCACCATCCCGAAGGATTACGGCAGAGTAAAACGTGATCTGAAGTCTTTTTTCGAACTGCTTCCGATCGAACGGATAGTGTTCATAGGTCCGGCGGAGCTCGAAGAACCCGTGATGACAGATGCGACCGAGGCTGGATTGACCGACAGAGTCACCTTTATGAACGAAAATGATATCATATCGTTCAAAGCCCTGTATACGGCTATGGAGAACCGTATCAAAGCCGACGGGTATCTGATCGGTGAGAACTCCCGTCCCGGATGGTATTATCAGCAGTTCCTGAAGCTTGCATACGCAAACGTAAGCGGAACAGATTACTATATGTCATGGGATTCCGACACGATCCCCCTTCGCCGTGTCGCCATGTTTGATTCCTCGGGCAAGCCTTATTTCGATACCAAGCGTGAGTATAATCCCGGATACTTTAAGACGATCAAAAATCTCTTCGGTATGGAGAAATCTTATGAACAGTCGTTCATCTCGGAGCATATGCTTTTTGATGCAAGACTGGTTCGGGAGATGACAGAAGAGATCGAGGCTATGGATCTGCCCGGAGAGCGTTTCTACGAAAAGATATTCTACGCGATCGACATCGACAACATGAAGCTCGGATTCTCCGAGTTCGAGACATACGGAACATGGGTGACCGTCAGACATCCCGACGCATATGCCTTCAGAGAGTGGAAATCCATGCGCAGGACGAACCTTTTTACGGACAGCCATGATCTGACCCGCGATGACATCAAATGGCTCGCACGCGATTATGATGCAGCCAGCTTCGAGAGTTACCATCCGCTGATCCCGGATCTGGCCGAGCTTTTCAGAAATAAGGAATACCGCCGCAACGTGTCTGCAGCCGAGCTGTATCAGGCAGTGGTCGAGAGCGGGATGTTCGGCGAGTATGTAAACGGGATGATCAAAGAGGGCGATCTGTTCGTTTCGGCGTGACCGTCTGCTCCGATGTCAGTGATATTATGATCAGCATTATTTCATTTGGAACCGGTGAGAAAAAAGAATATACAGCGGATCCCATCTATTCATACGTATATGACGATCCGACCGCAGAAGTATTGCTCCGCCTGACAGATGGCAGATCGGATGACGATTGTCTGGGTGCATTGACGGGCGGACGCTTTTTCGTGAGAAATGAACAGCCGCTGACGGGACCGTATATCGCCCGCATCATGGAGCGATATGATGTTATTCTGCCGTTTGAGGGAGCCGGGAGTTTCGAACCCGGGGCGTTCGTTATGCGGTGTGGTGAGCTGCGGAAATTCTTGAGGACTGTTACGGGTGCGGACCGACACGGCGATGCGGCAGTTGGCATGGGTGCGGGCCTCGGTGCGGATTCCCCCGAATTTGCTTCCCGGCTCAGAACATATATCATCGAGAAGCACCTGCGTGTCAAATGCGAGAGCACGGCACGTACCGATCCCGAGATATGGAATACCGGATATCAGAGGATTGAAGTCATACAGAAGTATTTCGACGCGGTTCTTGCTGAATATATCGGCCTGCGTCGTGAGGCCGGATTTGATGATTGCTTTGCGGAAGACGATCCCTATCAGGGTGGTTTTGGGGGCAAAATTCCTGTATGGATCTGCTGGTGGCAGGGAGTGGACCGGGCACCGGAACTGATCCGTGCATGCCTGTCATCCATAGAGAGAAATCTGCCGGATAATGCACAGACTGTTCTAATCACGCAGGATAATTACTCAGATTATGTGACGCTGACTCCCGCAATATGCGAAAAGTTCGAACGGGGCCTGATCTCGGTGACGCATCTGTCGGATATACTCAGAGCGGAGCTGCTGTACAGATACGGCGGCATGTGGATAGATGCTACTTACTTTGTATCCGGACCGGTCTCATCTTCGCTTCTTGACAGTGATCTGTATACGCTCCGTTTCGATCCGCCGCTGTGGGGAATGGATATCCAGCGCGGCAGGTGGACATTGTCTCTGCTGACAGCTCGTAAGCATCATCCGGCCATGCAGTTTCTGATGGAGGGACTGTGGTTGTACTGGGAGCAGGCTGATGAACTGGTCGACTATTTCACGGTCGATTATGTATGTGACGCGGGCTACAGGCATATAGACGTGATCAGGGAGGCTTTTGACAGGATACCTCCGGCACCTCCTGCAGTGTATGATCTGCAGCTGATGATGAATCAGAGGATATCCGGAAAAGGGAGAGAGCGTCTCGCTGCGGATTCCGTATTATATAAGATCAACCGACGTAATGAGTATGCAGCTCAGACCGGACATGGTTTCGAGACTTATTACGGATATATGGTAAATGGCGTCAGCGGTAGCCGGGAGCCGGATCCGGTCGGGATACCATATTCATCGGATGGTACTCCGGTTAAGATCCCGTGTTCATCGGAGGGGGATCTGGTCCGTGCCATACGGGAGATCAACCCCGAACTCATCATAGATGTCGACGGATATTATGAGAGAAACGGAAGGATTTCGAGAAGCATGCTGGATGATATCATCCTGCATCCACTGAGGATAGAGGTGCTTAAGTCCGAAGTGGCAGAGCCGGAGAAGACGGCAGCCGGCCGGAAAAAGACAGTGACCGATGGCGTGCAGGATAATGGTACGGCAACCGTCATGTACAGCCCTGTGTATGACGGAGTGGCAGCAGGCCTGCCCGATACAGAACCGGTCGCAGAGATCATCATAGACGGAAGATACAGGATGAAATGTTATGAGTGAATATATCAAAGGTCTGATAAGCGTGATAGTACCGGTCTATAATGCCGCACATACCGTAGAGAGATGTGTGGGCAGTCTGCTCAACCAGACATATCATGACCTGGAGATCATACTGGTGGATGATGCATCCGAGGATTCGTCACGGGATGTGTTGATGAGACTCGAGCAGTCCGATCCCGATCGCATCATAGTCATATGCAATGATGAGAATGCAGGCCCCGGGGGTGCGCGCAACATAGCTCTGCATTACGCCCGCGGAGAATTCATAGGTTTCGTCGACAGTGATGATTATGTGCAGTCGACATTCTATGAGAAACTGATCGCCGAGATGAACTCAGGTGATCATGATATCGTGGACTGCGGTTATTTCAATGAGGCGCAGGATAAAGCCATGCTGCACACCGGGAGGGATACACGGGGTGTGCTGAGTGATGCCCGGAAGTGCGACCTGATCGTGAGCGGCGGGTATCTGTGGTCCAGACTGTATCGCAGAGAACTGATGGAGAAATGCGGGATCCTTTTCCGTGAGAAATGCATACTCGAGGATTCCGAGGTGCTCGTATCTCTGATTGCACAGGCGAGGTCTGTCGGTGCGGTTGAGGAGACTCTGTACTGGTATGCCGCTTCGGAGGGATCGGCATCGAAGAAAAACTCTGCCGCCTCCTATATAGAGAATATCTGCGGAGCCATACAGGCTCTGTACGGACTGCGTGACAGTCTGGATAACTATGAAGCACTTCGCCCCGCCATAGAGTGTGAGATCATACAGATGTACGGATATGGCGTGGTGATGGCACTCACGGATGCACAGAACGGTCCCACGATCGACACGCTCGGCTCACTGAAAAGGCTACGTGAGTTAAGAATGACTGCAGCGACTCCGGGATATGATAACCGATATGTATCCGCCAAGATCGAGAAGGCGGATATCGATGTGATGAAAGCCAATGATGAGGATCCGAAAGCACTGATATATAAAGTGACCGGGCGGGCAGTAACTGGGGCAGGCAGTGACACGGCTTCGATGCCGGATACTGTTACAGGCATAAAGTCCGTTACCGGTGCCGCCGGAAAGTCCGGCACACATAGATACCGCCTGGCCGCCGCTCTTATACAGAAGAACGAAGCACGGTATCTGAAAGAGTGGATCGAATACCACATTCTCATGGGCGTGGAGCATTTCTATGTCTATGATCACGGGAGTACGGATGGCTCTGTGGAAATATGGCAGCCGTATATCGAGCGCGGCCTGGCGGAACTTACAAATGTCACCGGCGAGCATCATCCGGCTCAGATGACGAGCTACAATGATGCGGTTAAGCGCAGCCGCGGTGTGGCCGAATATCTCGCTCTCATCGATGCGGATGAATTCCTGATCCCCGTGAAGCATGACAGAGCGATCGATGCTATAGATGAGATATTCAGAGCATATGAGGAGACGCCTTTTAAGTTTCCCGGATCATGTGCTGCGGGAGGCATCGGCGTCAACTGGAGAGTCTACGGCACATCGGATCATGAGACTCCTGCAGACGGTCTCGTAATCGATGAATACAGATATCGCGGTCCCGATGATCTGATGATCAACTGCCATATAAAAAGCATAGTGAAACCGGAGTGCGTGAAGACGATCATCAATCCCCATTTCGCGATATATGAGGAAGGCTACTGGTGCATAAGCGAGCACGGATCACTCATACCGACGGCCTTTTTCTACGATTCGAGATGCGATATCCTCAGAGTCAATCACTACTATACGAAGTCCGGACAGGAATATCGCGAGCGTCGCCTGGGTTATGTGCGTAAGGAAGCAGGCAGACAGAGGCTTGCAACAGAAGAGGAGATCACACACACGAACGAAGTGTATGATGACTGCGCATGCAGATTCTCTGCGGCAGTTCGCGAAGCCATAGACGGATGCAGGACTGACTGAATAAAGAATGAAAAAAATCAGTGTAATAATCCCGTGCTATAACGTGGAAAAGTACATAGACAGATGTTTACAGTCGGTCACGGAACAGACCTTTTCGATGAGCGATATGGAGATATTGTGCATCAATGATGCTTCGACTGACGGAACATTGGATAAGCTCAAAACCTGGGAAGAGATATTCCCGGATACCATAATGGTGATCGACTGTGAGGAGAACGGTCATCTGGGCAAGGCCCGCAATATAGGTCTCTCATATGCCGGCGGCGAGTGGATCGCTTTTATAGATTCCGATGACTGGATCGAGAGGGATTATCTGACTGCGCTCCATACGACTGCAGTGAGTGGCGCCTATCAGCTGGTGGCATGCAGGGAGAAACGAGACAGTTCCGATTCGCTGACATACTTCGACGGACAGGGCGGCCCGGAACCGGAGGCGGCTTCC
>CAMONC010000127.1 GCA_946620235.1 uncultured Lachnospiraceae bacterium
TGGTCGCTTTTCCTTAAATCCAGACAGCAGTATCTGTCCAACCCGAGCTTCAAACAGCCGATACATTATCTGATGAATGATGACGGCATAGAAGTGAGTCAGGATGGCGAGTCACAGCATATGGATTGGGAGAGTGCCGTGAAGGCGATGTCGACCGGAGGCAGCATTTTGATATATACGAGCAAGGTGAATGCCTGCATTCTGCCCAAGAAGGATCTGGGAGATAAGAAAGCTGCAGTATATGCAGTGATATCCGCTCATATGGATCCGAAGAAAGTACATATCCGCGGAAACTGAAACTATGGAAACAAAAGTGTATGAATCCGATTCTCCCGATGAGACATACGAACTGGGACGATCAATAGGAGAAAGCATAGAAGCGGGAAGCATCATCGCATTGGACGGAGATCTGGGCGCAGGCAAGACTCTGTTTACACAGGGACTGGCCGCCGGACTCGGAATAACCGAGCCGGTCAATTCGCCGACGTTCACTATACTGCAGATATACGATAGCGGACGAATACCGCTGTATCACTTCGATGTATACAGGATCGATGATCCGTATGAGATGGAAGAGGTCGGATTCGATGATTACATATTTGGAGACGGAGTCAGCGTGATAGAATGGCCGGAGCGCATAGCCGAGCTCATGGAGCAGATACCCGATCCGTATACCGAGATCCGCATAACCCGGGATGACACACGCGGGTTTGATTTCCGCAGGATAGAGATAAGGGAGAAATCTCGATCAGACAGATAATTATATTATGAAGATTTGCGCGATTGACTCATCCGGTCTGACAGCTGCGGTTGCGATTGTCGAGGATGATATAACCATAGCAGAATACAGTATACAGACGGGCCTGACACATTCACAGACTCTGCTTCCGCTGCTTGATGAAGTGAAGAGCAGGATCGATCTGGACATAAGTACCATCGATGCCTATGCAGTGGCGGCAGGCCCCGGATCTTTCACCGGACTGAGGATAGGCATCGCCACAGTGAAGGGGCTTGGTATAGCGCTGGACAGACCGGTGGCTGCTGTCCCCACACTGGAAGCACTGGCTTATAACCTTTACGGATCAGGTGATATAGTCTGTCCGATCATGGATGCGAGGAGATCGCAGGTTTATACCGGGATATATGAGTTCAACCCGGGACTCAAGCTTATCATGGGACAGACAGCAGAATCGTTTGAGGATCTCTGCGGACAGTTAAATGAGATGAACCGCAGAGTGATATTTACCGGAGACGGCGTGCCTGTTTTTGCCGGACAGATGCAGGAGTATCTGACCTGCCCGTACAGTATCGCACCGGCGCATATGAGCAGACAGAGGGCCGCATCGCTTGCGGCACTTGCTGAGGTGTACCTGAGGGGTGAGGCAGATGGCCTTGAAGGATGCGTCACCACGGCTGACGGGCTTACTCCCGTATATCTGAGGCAGTCACAGGCCGAACGTGTCAGGCAGGAAGCCGGTGGCGGGGCATGAGCATCATATATCGTACGATCACGGCAGATGATATAGATGAGGCATCCGAGCTGGAGCAGTCTTCTTTCGCGGATCCCTGGCCCAGGAGTGCTTTCGAGGAGATCGTGGATAAGCGGGATGCCGATTATTACCTGGCCGAGGATGAGGAGACAGGCCGACTGGTCGGCGGATGTGTGGTGTTCCGTATCATAGATGAGGGCGATATCATGAATGTGGCCGTGAACCGGGATTACAGAGGGCGCGGGATCGCCACAGGGCTGATACGGTATGCGATGGAACGTAACGAGGAGATGGGCATCAGGGATTTCACCCTCGAGGTCAGAGCTTCCAACGCACCGGCCATCAGAGTATATGAGAAATGCGGATTTGAATCTGCGGGGATTCGCCCCGGATTTTATGATCACCCGAAGGAAGACGGGCTGGTCATGTGGAGATATAAGGAAGATACCGAATAATGCTTGATGTTACATTACTGGGATGCGGCGGCATGATGCCGCTGCCCAACAGATTTCTGACAGCACTGCTTGCCAGATATAACGGGATGAGCGTGCTGATAGATTGCGGAGAAGCCACGCAGATAGCTCTGCGCAAGTGCGGACTCAGTCCGAAACCGATAGGGGTGATGTGTTTTACGCATTACCACGCCGATCACATATCCGGTCTGCCCGGAATGCTGCTCACGATGGGAAATGCCGAGCGTACTGAGCCTCTTGTGATGATAGGTCCGAAAGGATTGACCCAGGTGGTCGCTTCTCTCAGGATCATTGCTCCCGAGCTTCCTTTTGAGATCATCTGTAAGGAGATCGAGGAACAGGAGCAGACATTTGAATTCGACGGCATGTATATAGATGCGTTCCGCGTGAAGCACAATGTGGTGTGCTACGGTTACAGCATACGCATACCGAGAGCCGGCAGATTCGATGTGGATGCAGCGATGCAGCTGCCCATAGATCGCAGGTACTGGGGCAGACTTCAAAACGGAGAGACCGTTACGGTCGACGGAGCAACTTACACTCCGGATATGGTCATGGGTCCCGAGAGAACCGGCATCAAGGTGACGTATACCACTGATACCAGGCCTACAGACAGGATAGTACACTATGCCGAGGGCGCGGATCTCTTTATCTGCGAGGGCATGTACGGTGAGGATGATAAGGCGGATAAGGCTGTTGAGCACAAGCACATGACATTCGCCGAGGCGGCGGAGCTTGCTGCACGTGCGAACCCCAAGAGGATGTGGCTTACCCACTATTCGCCGTCACTCGTGAACCCGAAGCCATTTATGGATGGAGTTCGCAGGGTTTTTGCAAACGCTGAACCCGGTAAAGACGGAAAGAACTTAGACATTGTTTTTGCGGAGGAATGAGCCGGATGGCGCAGGCACAAGCAAAACATAAGAAAAACGGATCGTCAGCCGTCAAAACGCTGGTTGTGTTCGTTATATTGGCTGTGCTGCTGATCATGGCGTATTACCATGTGGCCAACGTGCGCAGACAGACGCAGACGGAGGAGAACGTACCCGTCACGGCTGTCCAGGAAGTCCTTTTGCGCAATATGGACAAGAACTATCCGCCGTCCCCCAAGGAAGTAGTCAAATACTATTCTGATCTGACCAAGTGCCTCTATAATGAGGACTGCACTGACGATGAAATAGAACAGCTGGCAGAGAGGGCTCTGCAGATATACGATCCCGAGCTGGCCGCACATCAGGAGTGGAACAGATATATCACTGACCTGAAGTCGGAGATCGCTACGAAGAAGTCACAGGAATACGCGATCATGAGCTACAGCATCTCATCAAGTACGGATGTGAATTATTTCACCAAGGATTCGTATGAATGTGCGAGCCTGTACTGCACATACAATATCAGGAACGGCGCGGTGGCCGGATCTGTGGAGGAACTCTTCATTCTCCGCAAGGATGATGCCGGACATTGGCGCATATTCGGGTGGGATCTGACACAGGAAGATGCTCCCGAAGCTTCGGAGGTAATGCTTTTCAATGAGTGACGATCTGTCGATCCTGGCCATAGAGACTTCGTGTGATGAGACCGCCGCCGCCGTAGTCAGAAACGGCCGGGAGGTCTTATCTAATGTTATATATACCCAGATAGCTCTGCATACGGAATACGGCGGAGTGGTTCCCGAGATAGCCAGCCGCAAGCACGTGGAAAAGATCAATCCGGTGGTCAGGCAGGCACTGGCCGATGCGGGAATGGAACTGAAGGATGTGGATGTCATAGCTGTCACATACGGCCCCGGGCTGGTAGGACCTCTGCTGGTGGGAGTGAACTGTGCGAAAGCCATAGCCTGGGCAGCAGGCAAGCCTCTGGTCGGAGTGCATCATATAAGCGGGCATATATCGGCCAATTATATAGAACATCCGGATCTGGAACCTCCGTACATGTGTCTGGTGGTTTCCGGAGGACATACCCATCTCGTAGAGGTCACGGGATACGGAGAGTACAGGATCATCGCGCGTACCAGGGATGATGCAGCCGGAGAAGCTTTTGACAAGGTCGCTCGTGCGATAGGCCTGGGATATCCCGGAGGACCGAAGATAGATAAAGCAGCCCGCGAGGGAGATGCGCATGCGATTGATTTTCCCAAGGGCAAGGTGCGTGATTCCGAGTATGATTTCTCGTTCAGCGGACTCAAGAGCGCCGTGCTCAATCATCTGAACTCATGCAAAATGCAGGGCATCGAAGTGAATACAGCGGATATCGCGGCTTCGTTCCAACGTTCGGTGGTCGAGGTGCTGTGCGAGCGTTCGATGGAAGTTTTTGATAACAGTGACATGGATAAGTTCGCTCTGGCCGGTGGAGTGGCTTCCAATACGGCACTCAGGGATGCACTTACGGATGCACTGTCAGCCAGGGGAGCGAAGCTGTATGTTCCGTCACCGGTGTATTGCACAGATAATGCGGCGATGATCGGAGCAGCGGCTTATTACGAATATACAGCAGGAGTAAGACACGGATATGATCTGAATGCCGTGCCCAATCTTTCATTATGAATAAGAAACAGGCTTTTTTGAACGGGCTCAGGGACGGTATCCCCATAGGCCTGGGTTATTATGCGGTTGCATTTTCACTCGGTATCATAGCGAGAAAGGCGGGGCTGAACGCCGTGGAAGGATTCTTCAACTCCATTCTTTCGCGGGCTTCGGCAGGAGAGTATGCCGGACTGACCATGATACTCACTCATGCGACTGTAGTGGAGACTTTTCTCGTGTCGTTCATCACAAATGCGAGATATATGCTGATGACGACAGCACTTTCTCAGAGATTCTCACCTGATACTTCGGTATTTAAGAGAATAGCGGTCGCCTTCTGCATGACCGACGAGATATTCGGTGCGACGATCGCCAGACCCGGCTACGTCATACCGCAGTACACATACGGCCTGACTGCCATTGCCGGCCCGCTCTGGGGACTGGGCACCGCATCGGGCATTATAGCCGGCGGGATCATGCCCGCGCGTGCGGTCAGTGCGCTGTCGGTGGCTCTCTACGGCATGTTCATCGCAATCATCATACCTCCGGCGAGGCGTGAGAGACCCGTGCTCATCTGTGTGATCGTCAGCTTCCTGTTAAGCTATCTGTGCTCGGACAGCTGTGCATTGCCCATCCCGTATGTACACGAGATCTCGGCAGGGACCAGGACTATCATCCTGACTGTGCTCATATCGGCAGTTGCGGCTCTGGTTGCACCTGTAAAAGAGGAGGGGCCGGAGCATGCATAAGTATATTTACCTGCTGATAGTGATCGTGACCATTGCGCTCATCCGCATTCTGCCGGTCACACTGATCCGCAGGAAGATCGACAACAGGTTTATCAGATCGTTTCTATATTATGTGCCTTACGTGACTCTGGCTGTGATGACATTTCCCGCGATCATGGAGGCCACCGGATCGCCTTTGGCCGGTGCGGCTGCACTGGTGCTCGGCATAGTGGCGGCGTGGTTCGGACTCGGGCTTTTCCCCGTATCGATCATATGCTGCCTGGTGGTGTTCGTGCTGGAGTTTATATTGTAGGCAGCCTGATGTGAGGCTTGCGAAAGGAATCTTATATGTATACGGTAGCTGTGGTGCTGGCGGGTGGTAGCGGATCCCGTATGGGCACTCAGATAAAAAAACAATATCTCGATCTCGGTGGTCATCCGCTCATATGGCACAGCCTGAAAGCTTTTCAGGAGAGCAATGTCGATGAGATAATACTTGTCGGTGCTTCCGATGATCTGGATGAAGTACGTGCAACTTATGCATCTGCTTTTGACAAGATCAGCAGTGTCGTTCCCGGTGGACGCGAGAGGTATCATTCGGTATACGCCGGGCTGTGTGCGATAGATGTGTGCGACTGTGTACTCATACACGATGGGGCACGACCTTTTGTATCGGCCGGGATCATCGACAGATGTCTGAAGACTCTTAAGAAAGAGGATGCATGCGTGGCTGCGATGCCGTCCAAGGATACCGTCAAGATAGTTGATGACTCCGGTTATGCGGTATCGACACCGGACAGAACTCATGTATGGAATGTGCAGACACCCCAGTGCTTCAGATTTGCTCTGGTGAAAAAAGCGTATGATGCTCTGATTTCGGCAGAGCAGGAAGACAGACTCGGAGATGTTCATGTGACTGACGACGCGATGGTGGTGGAGATGTTTACCGATACCCGTGTCCGCATGATCGAGGGCTCATATGACAACATCAAGATCACAACACCCGAGGATATGACAGTCGGCGCCGCAATCCTTAACAAAGCCTTGACATTGAAGTAAGTCCTTTGATATAATTGTTCACCGTAGCAATCTTATCCGACAAAAGCCCGTTTGTGGCGACGAGGAGAGATATCGAAGTGGTCATAACGAGGCGGTCTTGAAAACCGTTTGTCCGCAA
>CAMONC010000128.1 GCA_946620235.1 uncultured Lachnospiraceae bacterium
TTCTCTGCAGCATGTCGTGTACTTCATTCAGTGCACCTTCTGCTGTCTGTACGCAGGAGATACCGTCCTGTGCGTTGGCTGATGCCTGTGTAAGACCTCTGATCTGACGTCTCATCTTCTCGGATATTGCAAGGCCTGCTGCGTCATCGGCTGCACGGTTAACCTTATAACCGGAAGAAAGCTTCTCTGTAGTCTTGGCAAGTGAGTTAGTTGTAAGACCGAGCATTCTGTTTGAGTTCATTGCTGTAAGATTGTGCTGTACTACCATTTTTTATCCTCCTTGAAGGTGGCGCCTCCGTGCGACCGTGTCCTTATCTGAATCCAACGAATCCGCAATATAGTTTTTTGATCCGTTTGTATATTGCGAATCCGTTCGCCTTTTTTACTTCGTTACACCTTATATATCGGACGACCCTTCAATTACTTAACCCCTAATTTCAAATTTTTTTATGTAACCCGAAATATCACTCAAATTCAGCAGGAAAAGGCACTCCCTGCTCCTCAAAGTGCCTGCGAAGCATTCTCTCTTCAGCCGCAAAGTTCGGATATTCATGTGCCGGAGCCGCATGTACCGGGGTCATATAATTATCCCCGTATGCCACACGGAGTACTGTGTCGTAGCCTGCGGGAACAGGAAGCATCATATTCTCAAAGGGCATCATTACCGTAGATGCGTATGCCGAAGCAGGCTTCCTGTTATATTTATTGGGAGTATAGAAAGGAATGATCGCCACATCGGCAGCCTGAGGATCATCATAATACATGGCGGATATCTGATCGGCGAATTGCAATGCCTGCGGTTTGACCGGCACAGATCTGTCAAACTCAAGTCCCGAAGTCTCCTCCAGGGCCTGTATACGCTCCTTCACCTCATCATCACATTCATCCGGCAGTAAACCTGACTGTGAAAGCGTGAAGCAATCATATGCCATAGTTGCCAGAAGCCTGAACACCTCCTCCTCTTCCTCATCCACGGGCAAAAGATCCAGCACACAGATATCGATGCCCACTCCATAGGGACACCCGTGGTTTTGCTCGAGAAATCCGGGATCTATCCTGATCCGGTCGGAATTGAAGATATTCAGTGTATGAGAATACGGTGCCGGATCCCACCTGCTGTTCCGAAGTAACCATCCTTCCGGCAGTTCTTCTCTCACATATTTGAGAAAGACCTCGTAATCCGGACGGAGCATAGCCAGATCGATATCGTCATCCCATGCGATATATCCTTTCTCACGGACCGCCCCCAGCAGAGTCCCGCTGTCGGCGAACCATCTGATATTGTGGCGTTCACATATCTCAGCCAGAACCGATACTATCTCCAGCTCCACCGCCCACACGCGCTTCATCATGGGACGGATATAGAAGCCGTCTCTCTCTTCCCCTGCAAAAAAAGAATCATCAAAAGTCATCAGTCATCACACCCCAGGCTTAAATTGTCTATATATCTGTCCGGATGTTCGAAATAATCCGTATACGGTACATCCGGATTGAAGATCACCTTATGCTCAGATCTGACGTAGGGCACGCTGTAGTCTCCGAACCACTCCGTCAGGAATTCATGGTACCCGGCGGGAACCGGCATCGGGAAGCCTTCAAAAGGCATTTCTATGATCTCATCGTGATATGTCTTGGAGAATCCCGGGGTATCTCTCAGAACCTCGAGATACTGATAGGCGTATTTGGTGGACTGTCCCGCAAGCGAAAGCAGGGTATCCTCATATATCTTGAATCTCTCAATGACCGGAAGCTGCAAAATAGTATTCAGATCCTCCTTGGGGACAGCAGAAGCATAATCTGGTGAAACCAGCTTATCCTTCAGCCGCTGAACACCGAAGGTGGCCACATACAGTTCCTTTTCCATCTGCAGGACTTCAGGTGTGATTCCCTGTCCGTCATAGCCCTCGTCGAAAATGAAGATATCCATCCATATGCCCTGGTTTATTTCCACCGGCATGGCCGGAGGTTCGATCGCGGTGGTCTCCCGATTGCGTATCTTCGCAAAAGGAAGCATATGCGTAGACGTGATCTGCTCGGGAGTACATAAGCTCAGATTCGTATAGAGATCCTGCCACTCATACGGATAAGGCAATTCTTCTTTCATGATCGCACGGGCACGCTCATACTCTGCCCTGGTCATATCCACGTCCAGATCGTCATCCCATGGCACAAATCCGCCATGCCGGACTGCTCCGAGGAGCGTTCCACCATCCAGGCGGTACCTGAGTCCGTGTTTTTTGCATATGGAATCAAACACAAGCAGGATCTCGAGTTCCTTCGCCCAGACCTTCTTACGTTTCTCCGATATATAGAAGTCCCAGCGGGTTTCCGGTTTATAAAAGTCTTCTTCTATTCTGTATGCAGGATTATCCAATTCTGTCTTCCCTGTGTCTCTTTCAGGTTATTCCTGTATCATTCAGATGCCGCGTTTATGCAGGTAATCACGAAACGCATCAACGAGTGTTATATTATCCTCTGTCCTCAGATTTCCTATATGTCCCACGCGGAATACACGTTCCGCCAGCTCGCCGCCGTTCGGACATATCCATATACCGTATTCATCTTTGAGAGCGGTAAATATCTCTTTTGCCGATATTTCTTCCGTATACAGGGAAGTAACCGCATTCGACGGGCTCTCTGAGAAAAGCTTAAACGGCAGATCCACGATCCTGCCTCTGAAGTCCTCCGCAAGCTCTCGTACTCGCCTGATCTCGGATTCGGGACCTCCATGTGCATCTATATCCCGCAGTCTCGCATTGATCTGGAGCAATGTAGTGACAGCCGGGGTAAAAGGAGTCTGTCCACGCTCACCGTTCTTCAGGGCATCCTTCAGATCCAGATACATACACCGGCTGTTGATCCTCTCTGTCCTCGCAAGTGCCCTCGGCCCGAGAACCATTACAGATACTCCGGGAGGTACTGCGAGAGCCTTCTGTGATCCCGTGATCATCACGTCGATCCCGGACTCAGCCATATCTATGGGATCGGTCAGAAAAGCGCTGATGGCATCCACTATCAGGAAAAGTCCGTTCCGTCTACAGAAATCGCTGATCAGGTCGATGTCGTACAGAACACCTGTAGAGGTTTCGTGGATATTGACAAGAAGTGCGGTATACCTGCCGTTCGATCCCGACGCGGATCCGGCATCAATAGCTGCAGCTTCATGCTGTCCGTCAGAACTGTCATAAGGAGCCAGATCATCTGCAGTCAGGGCATGTCCGGCCTCAAGTTGTATCGGAGTATACGGTATCCCATGTATCTCACAGAGCTTACAGAACCGTCCGCCAAAGGATCCTCCGTTGATGACCAGTGCTCTGTCATCCGTATCCAGCAGATTCATGACCGCCGCCTCCATGGATGCGGTTCCCGAGCCGGTGATAAATACTGTCCTCGAGCCTGCCGGAGCACCGGCAAACTTATTCATCAGCCTCTCATTCTCGAGCATGACCTCCGAAAACTCGGGGGTCCTGAAATACGGTGCCGACTGTGCACCTATCTCCAGCACTTCTTCGTTGGACTGAACGGGTCCTACAGTGAAATTAAGCATATCCTCTCCTCATATCATCATCTTATGATCGTGAGTATATTTTACCATAAAAAGCGGCCGCATAAGCGACCGCTTTATCAGTTGGTTATCAGTTCAATCGTATTAACCGGTTATCAGTTCTCGCGTTTCTTGCGTCTACCAGTAGCGTATGCTCCACCGACTCCGGTAGCGATACCCATCATCATCAGATACATAGCCATATGGTTGGCATCGGATGTCTCCGCATCACGTCTGGCTCCGAGTACTCCTGCTTCTGCAGCTGCACGCCTCTGTCCGAGTACGGATGAGTCGTCTGTCTCGATACCTCTCCTACGTCCCAGAACTCCTGCCAGAGGCACTTCCGCATCGGGAATGGTGGTGGTGGCGGTTGCCAGAGTAGGTGCTACAGTAGCGACAGGAGTTTCAGTCGTAACCGGTGTGCCAGGTACCACGGGTGTCTCAGGTGTTTCAGGTGTCGAAGGTGTATCCGGTGTTGTAGGTGTATCAGGTGTATCGGGCGTGTCAGGTGTGTCGGGTGTATCAGGTGTATCACCGCCGCCGCGAGGTGTGATCGTCAGCGTTCCAACTGTGGATACTATTGTATAGTTATCTTTCAGGCTAAGAGGTTCAGCTGATACTGCACGTACTCCGTCTGAGGTCATGTCTTCAACCACAGCAGCTGCTACCGCAGCAGAGGCTTCCATATCTGACAGTTCAGGCATCAAATCCCAGTTAAACTTGAACGTATTCTGGCTGGAGCCTACGCCAACCTGTTTACCGGTCGTTTCGAAGAACTCAATACCATCAGATTTCAAAGCTTCAACCATAGCTTTATCCCTGGGAACCAGTCCTTCATATGTACCGGGAGCTGTAAGCGGCGTTCCGTCATCCACCTTAGAAGCATCGGGAGTTGTAACGGTAAGAGGCGCAGGCTTAATATCTATCAGGCTTTCGGTATAATCATATTCAAAATCAAACTTACTGGTAACAATATTATTGTTAGATGCATCCTTTATCTCCAGCTGGCTGATCTTTGCAGCAACTTGACCTACATTTATACGCGTGGTATCCGAGGAAGCCTTGGACACTATATACTTGCCACTATCGATACCCTGCCCGGAAACAAGCACTTCTGCACCATGCTCTTTACCGTCATATACGCCCTTATATCCAACTACCTTGACTTTGGCCTTCAAATCTCCGACATCACCGGTGATTTTCAGAGTACCAGGTATATACTCGATTTCATACAAATCATTAGATGCTTCGGATGTACCGTTCTTAACAGTAGCCGATGAGATAACATTGGCAACACTTCCGGGCTCGGTTATCTTGCTATCTTCACTGAATACAGGATCGATTACTGTCCATCCTGAAGGAAGTCCTTCAACCTTCTCTATCTCATGGCAAGTAAGTTCTTCCTTATTGTACTTCTGCTCTGCGCTCTTCGCATAAACCTTAATCTCAGCCTTTTTCTCCCAGATTGCATAGAAGGTGTAATACGTATTCAGATCTGTGATCGTATCGCCGGGATCGAATTTAGGATCCGGACTCATATCACTCTTGTTAAGAGACCATCCGAGGAAACGGTAGCCTTCTCTATCGGCCAGACCGGTTTCAGCATAACTCTTGATCACGTAACTGGTTTTCTTATCTGCCGGAAGATCCGTATCTGTAAATGTATAACCGTTAGGATAAGCTTCGCTCGTATAGTTCTGGTCATATTTAACCAGATTATCCTCTATCTTGGTTCCGTCCTCATACACTATGTATCCGTTTACAAACCAAGGGCTGGTATATTTTTCGTCATCATTTTTGTATGTATACCATACAACCTTAGCCTTCTTGTCCCCACTGTCAAAGGAACGCAGATAGGTGTTAAACTCGGACTCTGCCCCGGTGTCCATATGGACATTGTACTCTGCCAATGTGTCAGCCACGCCATTCTCATTAAGAGTTCCATCAGCATTGTATAGATTAAATACACTCCATGTACCTACCGGAAGGATATCACCGGTTCCTTTCCATAATCCCTGCTTAATATGCCCATCCTGCTGGGTAGGATAGTACTTTGCAACATCGTCTTTCTTAGGCTTGCTCGGATAAGGCATTCCGGGATAAAGGAGTGAATACCAAACTTCAACTTTACCGCCTCTTTTTTTGTTCTTGTAATACATATCGTAATATACATTTACAATATTCTTTTCGTTTTCAAGAGCTAAAGTTATCTGCTCAACCGGACAGCGCTTGTACAGAACACCGTCAATATCCTTATACTCAATAGCATTATATCCTACCTTAGTTCCCGGTCTTTGATTGGGAATCTGAGTACTCTCGCTTATGTTCTCTGTATATTTGTCGTCTTCATTTTCCCATTCCAGGTTCTCATAGAAGAATTTAACGGTGTAGGATGTAGCCCCGATGTAAGATAATATAATCTCATCGTCCTCGCCGGTAAGTGTTACTCTGTCAAATGAATTAACCGGATCATAAACATAGGTATTACCATTTATTTCAATATTCTGTTTGTCTGCAGAAGATGCATATACCGTATTGCCTATATAACCGGTACGAGTGGTATCAGGATCCTTGATATCCAAATCGCCGCACATCCAGCGAACCTTATAGCCAACAAGATTATCTGCATTTCCGCCCACAACTTTACAATGTATTACTATATTACTATTTGCATTGGTAATGTCACTTACTTCG
>CAMONC010000129.1 GCA_946620235.1 uncultured Lachnospiraceae bacterium
TGCTTGAAAAGGCATTTTCAACCGATGAGCTGTCCAAGGAGGATGTTCAGTATGCGGCAAAGGTGCTTGATATGATAAGTGCCCGGACCATTTGGAATACCTTCGACTCATGCAACAATTACTCTATGCCTGCGGATGTCCATACCGATTGTTTGAACATTGAATACTGGGTCGCAGAGAAGGAAGTACATGACAGACGCTGGGATGTCGCGTATATCAGGAAGATTTTCCCGCATACGATATTCAGAAAGATAGATAATGTGGGCCACGGCGGCCTGGCACCGTTTAATCCCGAGAAATTCGTCAGGGGGATCAGGAACGTTTGCAGGGGATAAGGAAGATGAGTGTTAAATATGAGATCCTTAAGCGGATAGTAAAACTTATAGGACTTAAAAATGCGTGGAGCGGCAAAAGTGCCGCGGAAATAGTTGCTCAGAAAAAGAAGGAAAATGCAAAGAATAAGATCCCGCTGCTTTCCGATCCGGAATTTGAGATCACACAGATCCGGGTTATGGGATCCATTGTGATAAAGATGATCCACAGAAAAAAGACATCCCGTGCCAATCTGTTCATCATCGGCGGAGGAATGGTATCGGCTCCGAGACCGGATTCGATAAAAAAAGCCCTGCGCTTTGCCAAAGAAACGGGCGTTGATGTATATGTTCCGTATTATCCGTTGTGTACGGATCATCCGCTGACAGTGGCATATGAAATGATACATGAGACATATAAGGAGATGCTCAAAGATTACGAAGCGAAGAATATATCAATTCTCGGAACTTCATCCGGAGGCAATCTGGCATTGGGTATGATACCGTACATCAATGACGGACATAAAGATATTCCCGTACCGGGATATATCCTTGCAATCTCTCCCGGAACCTGCGTTGAAACGGATGAAGAATGGCAGAGGATGCTTGAACTTGATAAAGTAGATGTGGCGATCCCTGCCGAATATATGAAAACGGCCGTTGATATCATGCGACACGGGGACATGAGTGTTCCGGAGTATATGATATGGCTGCAAAAGGGCGACTTCACAGGCTGTCCGCACGTGACATTCGTATACGGGTCGGATGAGACTCTATACGCATGTGCCCCGTCTTTTGAAAAAGCAATGAAAAAGTATGGCGTGGATTATGACATGATCGTAGGAGAAGGAATGTTCCACTGCTATCCGGCTTTCCCGATCGTAAAGGAAGCGAAGGAGGGCTGGGATATGATGGTGGAACTTGTGAGAAAACAGGGTAGAATTATGCGGCGTGGGTGACAGCTTCCTGTTACCTGTTGCGGTTTCCGGTAAAGGAAACGTAGGGAGAAGAGATGAAAGAAGTATATGACAAAAACAAGGATCCTGATTGGGCGAGGATCGCTCATTTATTTAAAATCGGCATTTTTGCATCTCTTTTGGCTATGATCGGAGGGGATATGGTTCTGGGATGGGGAACGGCAGACATGTCTTTAGCCGGAATGGAGCAGTATTTTTCACGATATTTAAAAGTGTCCGATGCCAGGATATTCTGGTCGGGCTTTCTGGGAATGATCGGGATCACTGTTGAGACGCTTTGCTTTTTCGGTGTACACAGGATCATAGCTTCGAGATCTGAAAGATATGCGCATGCATACAGAGCGGGACTTATAGGAATGCTTGCACTTGGATCGTTCTGCCATGTCATGTGCTGCGCGACCATATACCATCATAACGCGATATACAGAATTGACCCGGGCCTGGCGACAGAAGGGACGATGAGCTTTGCTAAATATTTTCTGATCCCTGTGACAGCCATATTTTTTGTTTTTTTCCTCGTGATGAATATCGTTCAGATCATGGCGTTTGCAAAAGGACAGACTCCGTATCCCGGGTGGTGCTGGGTATTTATGATGCTGACCGGACTGATCGATATTATCGCCATGAGAATTGCAGGTAACCGCCCCTGGGCTTATGCGCTTTCAACGGGATGGCTCAGCTTCGGTAGCCTTGTGACCTTTACCGGACTGCTTATAAACATGCCGAAGGCAATAAGAGGAGGACAGAGATGAAGTACAGTGGAATGCCGGCGGGAATGTGGATGCTTTTTAGGAAATCATTTCAGAAAGCACTTACAGGTGATCTCGGATACAGTCCTTCCGATGCAAAGAGGATAACGAAGGCCGCAAAACCAAAATACAGGGAGATCATAGCAAAACTTCCCGAGTTTGAGGCGGAAGACAGATTCAAGACGAACATCGTAAACTGCGCGGTCTTAACAGCCTTTCTTCTAAGCATGAACAAAAGACCATCGGTAGAAGAAGCGACCCGGTATTATGAGCATGCAATGACAAATCCGGCCACAAAGAAATTCTGTCGTATGGGCGGTAAGAAGAAGTTCACCGACAGCGATATCGAAGGTATGAAAATGACCGCTGTCTTAAAAGCCGCTGACCGTAATCCTTATTCGTGGAACATGGATTATCTTCCGTATGATGACGGGAGCGGGTATGAGGCGAGGTTCTATAAATGCGGAATATGCGTGCTCATGAAAGAATACGGGTTTTATGATCTTGTTCCTGCGATGTGTCATCTGGACTATACTATGAGTGAACTGGGTGGCGCTTCCGATTTTGTCAGGGAATATACACTGGCATCCGGCGGGCCTTATTGCGACTGCGGATATAAGAAGAAGCAGTCTTAAAGCAGGAAAGGCATCTGGAGGATGAAAAATGATCAAAGAAAAGATAACCGAAGGCTTTTACGGCTGCTATTGGCCATATGAGGGAGCACGAGCAGCGCTCATTGCAATGCTCGGTGATGACTGTGAAGACTATATGGCAAAGTGTGCCGTAAAGTGGGTTCATAAAAAATTCGGTGTCAGCGTCATGACTCTGTCACCCGCTCACAAGGACTACGGTCATCACAATATGCCCCTGGAGCGTATCGGCAATGCCATCGAATATATGAAACAAAAAGGGATCGATAAATTCGGAATCGTCGGCGCATCCACCACCGGAATGCTTTCTCTGGTGGCTGCGTCCTACTATCCGGAGATAACGCTTACCATAGCACTTTCACCAAGCGACTTTGTCATGGAGGGATTTTATCAAGGCAAAAGGGATGGTTATACAGAATGGCCCGGGGAGAATGAATCTACTCTCAGCTGGCAGGGGAAGCCCCTGCCGTATCTGCCCTATGCTTACCGGCATCCTGAGTATGGCCGTAAGATAAAGGAAGAATCGAAAGCAGGCGGGGATTTCTTGGCCTCACGGAAAATGTTTGATGAGTCCGAGAGACTTCATCCTGTCAGAGAAGAAGAGAAGATTAAGGTCGAAAGGATACATGGGAAGCTCCTTCTGATCGGAGCCGAGGATGATGTCCTGTGGGATACCGCCAAATATATCAGGCGGATGGAGGCGAGACTTAACGAAAAGGAGAACGAGTGCACTCCGGAAATCCTTATTTATGAACACGGAACCCACTTTATCTTCCCCGAGAGTCTTCTTAAAATGATGCTTCCCATAGGCAGCAGCCTGTTTATCCGCCTGTTCAAAGCGGGAAAAGACTACCCCACGGAATGCAGGAAGACAAGAGAAGACCTGGATATTAAGATTTCCCGCGCGATCAATGAATGGAAGAAATGAGACGGGATACCATGGAACATATTTCTGTCAAAAACATCTGCAAAAAGTACGGAGAGGGCGAATCCGCAGTCAAGGCACTGGATGACGTGAGTCTGGATATAGCAAAAGGAGAGATCTGCGTGATCCTCGGACCTTCCGGCTCCGGTAAGAGTACATTGCTCAACATGATCGGAGGCCTTGACCGTGTGGACAGCGGTACGATAACCGTGGACGGCCTTGAAATCACGTCTCTGGGCAGGAAGCAGCTTACGGACTACCGCCGTGAGAAACTCGGCATGGTCTTTCAGGCCTATAATCTCATCCCGGAATTGAACGTGATCGAGAATGTCAGAGTCGTTAAGGATATAGCGAAAGATCCTCTGGACGAGACGGAACTCCTTCAGGTGCTGGGGCTTGAGAGACATATGACACATTTTCCTTCGGAGCTTTCGGGAGGACAACAGCAGAGATGCTCGATCGCGAGGGCACTCGTGAAGAACCCCGCACTTCTTTTGTGTGATGAACTGACGGGAGCACTTGACTCCGCATCTACCAGGGATGTCCTCCGGATCCTTCAGGCCGTAAATGAGCGGTATCATACGACTCTCGTCATGATCACACACGACGAGAGGATAGCAGGCATGGCGGACAGACTGGTGCGCATTAAAGACGGAAGGGTTGTGGAGAATAACACCAAAGAAAGACTTAAGGTAGAGGAACTCGGGATATGACACTTGACCGTAAAGCTTTCAGATCCGTCCGTAAAAATCTGTCTTTCTATCTTGTCACCTGTTTTCTTACAGTCGTAGCCGTGACCATGCTTACAGGTGCGCTTACGACCGCTAAAACGATCGGAGAAAACTGTGAGGAGATATACGGAAATCTGTATGTCGAAGATGCACAGTTTGTTACCGGGCAGAAGATATCAGATGAAGATCTGTTGCGATATGAAGATGATTTTGATCTTTTACTGGAGGAACAAAAATATACGGATATCACAATCGGAGATAACATCATAAGGGTGTTTAGCGCATCTTCAAAGGTCAATCTTACGTGGATATTTGAGACAAAAGATGGCAAAAGCACAGATGTAACTCCTTCATTCTCCGCGGACGATGTTGTATATATATGTAAAAAATACGCCGGTTACAACAATCTCTCCATAGGTGATGAAGTAGTAATCGGTAATGAGAAATTGACCATCGGCGGGTATGCCATTCGACCGGACTATCTGAATACTTTAAAGGATCTCACGGAGACCATAGGCGACTATTATCATTTTACGACAGCGGTTGTAAGTGACGATACTTATGAAAAGATTCTGAAATCGGATATGACTCTTACAGATAATACATATTACAGTGTGATCTTTTATGACAGCAATAATATCAATCCATTCAGGCAGACTCTTTACGCGGACTACAGACCTGTCGAGTACTTCAATTCAGACGCAAATTCCAGAATATCTACACTCAGGGGTGAGGTGGTCATGCTTAAGGAGGAGTTTTCTTCTTACAGCATCATCCTTTTCGCACTTGTTATGGTTATAGTTGCGTTTATGCTTTCGCGTATCATAGACGGTGAATCGGTTAATATCGGTACATTGAAGGCACTTGGGTATAAGGAGAGCGAGCTTAACAGGCACTATGTTCTTTATGCGCTTATTCCGTCCGTTATCGGAAGCTTAGTGGGGATTCTGGCGGGAATTCCGTTCTCAAGAGCTTTCTGCGCATTTTTCTTCAATGATGTCGACAGCTTTCCTTACAGTGTGAGATACAAAATCATATATATGGTTATTGCATTCATTTTGCCGATTATATTCAATATCATGGTGACTGTTATTGTTACTTCTGTTTTACTTCGCAAAGACGCTTCCATGCTTATGAAGAAAGGAAAGAATGTAAAAACGGTCAGGAAGCTTTTCCGGGGTTCGGGGCTTCGGTTTAAAACGGTATATATGTTTCGTGTCCTTATCGGAAATCCGGTAAGGACACTGGTGTTTATCATAGGCATGACCGTTGCAAGCATGATCATACTTCTCGGGGGCATGTGTCAGGACTCACAGCGTAATGTACTTGAAAATGTACTGCCCGACATGATGGGAGATGCCAGATACGAGACGGGACTGAAAACCTTCCGTACCGGGGAAGTGGAGAATGGTCAGACTCTTATTGATGTGATGTTTGAAGTACCAGGCACTTCGGTAGCATTTAATCTTATAGGTTATGATAAAGACAACACGCTGCTTAAGAGAGAGTCTTTATCGGGAAAGCCGCTTACTTATGGTGAGTATTATATGACAAGCGGCGCTGCGAAATACTACGGCATCAGCGCGGGCGATGATTTCACCTTTATTCACAGGATAACAGGAGTTGAAACGACCATTACTATAAGTGATATCATTGACAATGATGCGCTTCGTCTCGTGCTCACAAGTAAGGAAAATGCTGCACGTATTGTGGGCGTGTCACCGGACGAATATAACAATATATTAAGTGCTGTACCTGTCGATGTGCCTGCAAAAGAGATACTTAAGATAGCGGATTTTGATTCATACCGGGATTCCTTTGCGGAGGCGCTTGCCACGACAAAGGTAGTATATGCAATACTTCT
>CAMONC010000130.1 GCA_946620235.1 uncultured Lachnospiraceae bacterium
CTTTTACGTATGTACCCTGAACAGTACCAACCTTGTAGTTATCGAATGTTGCATAATAGCTTACTGCATCCGAGTTCATAAGAAGACGGTCATAAGCGATAACGGGAATGTTTGCTTCCTTAGCCATGTCAAGAGCTTCACCCAGTGAAGAACCCTCGATTGCTGCGATAACGAGTACGTTAGCGCCTGAGGAGATCATGTTTTCAACCTGAGAAACCTGAGTCTGAACATCGTTTGAAGCGTACTGAAGGTCTACTTCAAAGCCTGCTGCCTTAAGTTCTGCTTCCATGTTGGCACCGTCCTGGTTCCATCTCTGGAGATCCTTGGTAGGCATAGAAACGCCAACCTTTGTGCCTGTTGCCGCAGTTGACTCTGTTGCTGCTGCGCTGTCAGATGAGCCTGCATCTGCAGCTGTGTCTGCTGAGCTTCCGCAGCCTGCAAGAAGAGTTACTACCATTGCACTTGAAAGAAGTGCTGCCAAAATTCTTTTCTTCATTTGGAATTCCTCCCTTTTATAATTTCGATGAACACCATGTCCATCGCTTCGACGTTATCAATATAACACGAAGTAAATAGGACAAACTTGTTACCTTCTTCATATTTTTGTCTGCAAGCCGGCTTATGAACGGGCAAAAAAATAGCACAAAATTGCTCTCTCAAGATTTTGTGACAATTTTGTGCTATCTATACTATATCTAGTGGTCTACATTCAGATACACTTCACTTCTTTGATGAAACGATCCTATAATGACCTCGTCCATATTCTTGGCCGTAACCTCTATGGGTTCCAGTTTTTCATAGGGAATGCTGTATGTGCCGTCATCTATCCTGTCCCCGACATCGGTATAGCCTTTGGTCACCATCTCCACTGTCAGTTCAGCTGCACGCTGTGCCAGCTTTTCAACAGGCTTATACACGGTCATATACTGCGTACCCTCTACAATTCTCTGACAGGCATCCAGATCGGCATCCTGTCCCGTCACGATGCATGTACCCGCCAGCTTATGCTCTGACAGGGCCTTGATCGTCTGTCCGGCGATCGAGTCGTTTCCGCACATGATCGCATCCGGTGCCACGCCGTCATGGTCGGCCAGATATCTGTTCATATAATCAAAAGCATATTCGGGACGCCAGCCGTTGCAATAGTATGTATCCTCGACAGTGATACGTCCGGGGCGAAGTCTTTTCTCAAAGCCCTCGATCACGGCCGGAACGTTTGTATCCGTCATGGGGCCGTTGATCATAACGATATTACCCTCTTTGCCTATCTGGGAGATTATCGAACCGGCCATCAGGTCCCCGACTTTCTGATTATCAAAGGAAATATACAGATCGGTATTGGCATCGCTCACCAGCCGGTCATAGGATATTACCTTGATCCCGGCTCTGTGTGCTTTCGCTATCACATTGGCAAGCGCCGTACAGTCCACGGCGACCACGACAATGGCATCCACCTTTTTATCTATGAAATAATCGATCTGGGATATCTGCGCTTCGACGTCACCGTTTGCATTCTGGACATTGACCTCTGCACCGAGTTCGTGTGCCCTGGCAACGAAGACATCCCTGTCACGCTCCCATCTCTCGATGATAAACGAGTCAAAGGTGAAGCCGATCTCTATGGTCCCGTCGTCTTCTTCAGGCTGTACCTGTGCTTCGGTACTTCCGCACGATGCAAAAGAGCATATGATGATCGTACACAGTAACAGACTCGTCAGTTTGCGTATTGTCTGTTTTCTTAATGAAAATAAATGCAAAAGCATATCTTCTATCCCTTCAACGTTTCTCTGTATTCAGTCGGAGGTACCCCGACAACTTTCTTGAATATACGGCTGAAGTAATTCGGATCTCCGTATCCGACCTCACTGCATATCTCTTTCATGGACTTATCCGGATCCTTCAGCATCTCCTTCGCCTTATCAATGCGCACACGCGTCAGGAATTCGACGAAGTTCTCTCCGGTTTTTTCCTTAAACAGCTTACTGAAATAATACGGGCTCAGATTCATGTTACGTGAGATGTCATCAAGCGAAACATCCTTGCTGTAATTCTCATCGATATATTTCCGGGCATTGTCCACTATGTCATTGGACTTCTCTCCGCGCTTGACGATCACATTATGGCAGGCCTCGGCCATCTTATCCATATACCACTTACGTATCTCCTCAAGTCCGGCTGCATCCATTATCTGAGGCAGATAGTCTTCTCTGGCTTCAAAACGGTACGTCATGCCACCGCTTAAGTATGCCTCCGATTCGGCTCGCATAACGAACTCCAGACACTTGAGCCGGATGTTATTGATATCCCCGGTGCAGGTCTTATTCATCCATTCGAAGAAATCCCCGCACGACTGCATGCACTCATTTACATGTCCGTCATGCAGTTCCTCAAACAGCTTCTTCTCCAGAGCAATGGGATAATCATCAGCATAATCACACCCGATCTGCAGGTCATCCACATGACCTACACGACCTGTCGAATTGATAAGCGCCTTGATCGCATCCTGATAAGACTCCATCGCATCTATAAAAGGTACAATGCCACCGATCCCGATACGGAAACTGATCCCGGTCTCCTTGTTCAGCCTCATACTCACGGCTCTGCATACATCGATCAGCTCGCCTCTCTCATTGTAGTCCATGGTCTGGGCATCGGTCGGAACACAGACAGGAATCTTGTTGGACATGATATTTCCCACGAAGCAGGGGAAGCTCTCCTTGATGATCTCGCAGATCGTATGATAACTGTCCACGGACTTAATGCTCACACCGACGGCATTGGTCATATAATTGCCTTCCTGCGTATCACCGAATACAAATGCCATCATATAACAATTGGAGGTATGTATGTCGAGCAGTTCCTTATATCTGTTGATATCCTCTTCGAAATACTCTCTGAACATGATGGAATAAATAAATCCGCTCTCTATGACCGGAATGACGTTTTCCATCTTTTCCTTAATGATCAGATCGTTGCGATGCTGCTCGCGCTTTAAGTCTATCTGTCTGGTGGCGCGCTCCAATACCTCACATATACCCTGCTTGTTAAAGGGCTTATTGATATATTCCAGCACACCGAGCGATATCGCTTCCTTGGCATACATGAAACGGTCATACGCACTGACCACGATAAAGATGATCGAAGGATTGTTCTTCTTGATCTCACGCATGGCTTCGATACCGTTGATACCCGGCATCTGTATATCCATAAAAGCTATGTCGGGCCTGAAACGCTCTGCGAGCTCTATGACCGACCGTCCGGTCTTGGCTGTCTCTATCTCGTATTCTCCCGGATATTCCGATTCTATGATGAACTTCAGTGAGTCGATCACTATGCCTTCATCATCGGCCAGCATTATCCTGTACATACTATCCCCTTTACTCTTCCGAAGCCGGTATGCGGATGATCACTTCCGTACCGGCATCCTCACCGTCACTCTTTATGCTGAGCAGATCGGATTCTCCGAAATAGAGTTCCAGTCTGCCGCACACATTCCCTATACCTATACCGTTGGAATTGCTTCCAGATCCCGAAGCAACTGCATCCGGGTCATAACTCCCGTCCAGAACCTCTCTGATACGCTCCCGTGTCATGCCTTTTCCGTTATCCCACACCGAAAGCTCATAATGATCTCCCGCCCTCACGCAGGATACCTCTATGATCTTCTCCCGGTCTATGTCACGGATCCCGTAGTTGACCGCATTCTCAACTATGGGTTGAAGTATCATGCTGGGCACCTTCACGCCGTCCAGCGATTCGTCGACATTCTTATGATAATGTATCTCACCGGAGAAACGCACATTCAATATGTATATATAGTTGTCTACCAGCCTGAGCTCGTCTCCGATGGTAGTATCTTCATCCAGCTTGCGGATATTATATCGAAAAAAACTGGCCATGTTATCGATAAATACCGTAGTCTTCTCGGCTCCCTCCAGCATGGCAAGCTGTGCACCCGCATTCAGCGTATTGAAAAGGAAATGCGGATTGATCTGTGCCTGCAGATACTTAAGCTGTGCATCCTTGATCTGTGTTTCCATCTTTAGCTCGCGTTCCTTCAACGCACTCTCGTTACGTATGGATTCTCCGAGCTTTACCACATATTCTTTGATGGATGTCAGCATCTGTGCAAAAGTGCCCGAAAGTATACCTATCTCATCACCGCTCTCAACCGGAGCAAGCTCCACATCGAAGTCTCCCTCCGACACCTGTTTGGCAGCATCCGAAAGGTCTCTGAGCGGACGGATGATATTACCGGTGACAACAGATACCAGTGCGATGGTTATGACCGCTGCAAGCAAAAGTATGACAACGTTGGCGGTCTCTATGTAAGTAAGTGAAGTCAGCAATATGTTATAGTCACGGTTGTTTGCCTTGAACCTGGCATTGTTCAGACTGTATACGAATGTCTCCACGACATTATACTTCTCACACGCGGTCTCATAATACTCGCTGTACTTCTCAACATCTCTGCCTCGCTTGGCATTGATAGTGTCCTCAACTATATCCAGGTAGCTGGTTGAAAGATTATATATGTTCTTTTCCGCCATGAGCATGTCATCATCCACAGTCTGCGTGTTGAGCGTATCCAAGGATCCGCGGTATGACTGGTTGGCACGGTAATACTTATCCAGAGAATCCGAACTCTTGGTATCCAGATACTCCGTCATGGAACTGTGCACGTCACCCATGGAGGCCAGCAGTTCATCCAGATTCAGATTGCTGACATATATACGTTCCAGGTTGCCCATCATGGTATTGATATTGATGAACATGACGATATTCACGCCCATGATGAATACCAGGGCGATGAAGAAAATGAAGATCAGCTTCGACTGTATGCTTCTGTTATTCCAATTGATGATCTTACTCGGTTTCTTCATTTTCACTGTTAAGCAGCTCCTCGGCATGAGCTGCAAGAATAACCTCTGTGTCCTGTGCT
Organism: uncultured Lachnospiraceae bacterium; assembly: GCA_946620235.1. Classification (GTDB taxonomy): domain Bacteria; phylum Bacillota; class Clostridia; order Lachnospirales; family Lachnospiraceae; genus XBB2008. Next base: position 4,943 of record CAMONC010000130.1, read on the forward strand.
ATGTAAGTCGTGACATAACCCGTATCTGCGTACTCATTCAATGCATCAACAGCGGAAGCTCCTATCCTGGCGGCATCGACCGACACCGTTGCTTCGATCAGATTCTTGCTGACTGCTTCCAGGATGTCTTTTGAATCATCGAACCCGTACAGCGCTACACTTCCTGCTTTGTTATAATCAACGGCTGCCTGGAAAAGACAGCGAGTATATACGGAGTTGATCGCCACCATCGCATCGGGGAGAGATCCGTTGATAAAGATGTCTCTGATATCCTCCTCTGCCGTAAACGTTGTCTCGTTGTTGACATACACACCTTCGATATTGCATATGTCGGCTACTCCATGCTCTGCAAACTCATCATATATGCCGGATATCACCAGATTCGCGCCACCGGCGTTCTCGTTGTCCATGACCACATATACCGTGATCCCGTCGCTCACGTCACTCTTAAGTATCTCCTCGCCGTACTGACGACCCACGGTATAATTACTGAAACCGACGAAACACACCCGATCCGATTCTGCGCAGTCATCCAATGCGGTGACCACAGGAACGCCCAGAGAAGTCGCATATGCTATCGCTTCATTCATCTCCTCATCCGGCTCACCGTCAACTATGATCCCGTCCACCGAAGCGTCAACCGCGATCCTGATAAGCTCATCACGATCATAATCAACCGTCAGCTGCGAACCGAAATCTTCGACATATACTCCGAGTTCCTCACCATGTGCACGTGCTCCGTCGTATATACGCGCCCACAGGTCTTCATCAGCTCCCTTATGAATAAAAGCATAATGCCGGGCATAGGGTTGTCCACCCGTCCCTCCCGGTCCGCCCGCTCCGTTCATGAGAACTTTGAGCAGCACGATGCTTCCGATCGTGAGCAAAACGATCAGAACTAGGAAAACCGATATTAACTTAAGAGTTATATCCTTTTTCTTCATATAGTGAACTCTATATCATGTCCATCGATAGTCAGGACGTAGGTTCCTGCCGGAAGATCGAGGTCCGAGATATCCAGTGTAAGAGGATCTCGTTCCGTCACGATATCGCCGAGCACACCCTCCGAATAGATCATCTCCGAGCCGTTCTCATCAATACCGCTTATCGAATACTCTGTATAGGCAATATCGGCGGCCGGGGCAAGCTCTGTATCTATCCTCAGGATGCCGTTATCATATACTGCAGCCGGTCCGTTT
>CAMONC010000131.1 GCA_946620235.1 uncultured Lachnospiraceae bacterium
CTGAGCATCGCTGTTTTCTTCTTCTGCTCGTTCTTCTGAGGACGAAGCATGAAGAAATACAGAAAAGCAATGATCAGAACTACATATACCACCATGATGATGCCGCCGTAAGGATTGCCTGTTCCTTCAGCACTTAAAAGAATTCCTGAAAACATATAAAACCTCCGTAACTGTTTTTACACAACTTATAGTATTGTATGATAAATCCCAAGATTAAGCAAACCTATTATAAAGACTGTTCGGCACATTTCAGATTCCGGATCGACTCTTTCTTGAATTCCGAATACCTTCCCTCTTCGATCGCATCGCGTATCTCTTCCATCAGATGATTATAATAATACAGATTATGCAGCACGCAAAATCTTAATCCAAGCATTTCCTTTGCCTTGAGCAGATGCCTGATATAAGCTCTGGAATAGCCGCCTGCACATGCCGGGCATCCGCATCCTTCCTCGATAGGCTTCTCGTCAAGTTCATACTGTGCATTAAACAGGTTGATCTTGCCGAAATGTGTATATACATGCCCATGGCGCCCGTTTCTGGACGGATATACGCAATCAAAGAAGTCGACACCGCGATCGACCGCCTCAAGGATATTCTCGGGAGTTCCGACGCCCATCAGATAAGTCGGCTTATCCTGCGGCAGATGTGGCACGGTCACATCAAGAATATGATACATCTCCTCAGTCGTCTCCCCTACTGCCAGCCCGCCTATCGAATACCCGGGCAGATCAAGCTCCGATATCATCTGAGCATTTTCAATACGTATATCATCATATACAGCTCCCTGATTGATACCGAAAAGCAGCTGGTTACGATTTACGGTATCATCCAGAGAATTAAGCCGTTTCATCTCATCCATACAACGAAGCAGCCACCTGTAAGTCCTTTCGACCGAAGGCCTCACATACTCACGCCCCGCCTTGGACGGAGGGCATTCATCAAAAGCCATGGCTATTGTGGAACCCAGATTTGACTGTATACGCATACTCTCCTCGGGTCCCATAAATATCTTATGTCCGTCTATATGTGAATTGAACGTAACGCCTTCTTCTTTGATCTTTCTGATCGAAGCGAGCGAAAAGACCTGAAAGCCACCGGAATCTGTCAATATAGGCCTGTCCCAGTTCATGAACTTATGTAAACCACCGAGTTTCTTTATCGTCTCGTCGCCTGTTCTTACATGAAGATGATATGTATTGGACAGTTCAACCTGAGTCCCGATGCTTTTAAGGTCCGCCGTACTTACCGCTCCTTTAATGGCGGCAACTGTACCTACATTCATAAAGAGCGGAGTCTGTACGGTCCCGTGTACCGTAGTGAACTCCGCTCGTTTGGCACGTCCGTCTGTTTTGATAATCTTGTACATCTACAGGTATTTCTCCCAGAACTCCTCTAGTGTTAAATTCTCATCATAAAGAACCTTGGCTGCGTTTTTGCCCACATATCTCAGATGCCAGGGTTCGTACTCAATACCGGTGATATCCTCTTTGCCCTCGGGATATCTGATCACAAAGCCATACTCATAAGCATGAGCGGCCAGCCACTGACCGGCCTTGGTATCTCCGAAGCCTTCATTCAGTGATGCATAACTGTCACTGACCATATCTATGGCCAACCCGATCTGATGTTCACTGGAACCGGGAATCGTAACAGCCTGTGCTGCTGTCTTGTATGCCTCCATATAGCTCATACCCTGAGCTGTATACTTATCAACCTTCCGGTCAAAAAGCATCTGCTGGCGGTCATCATTTCTGTAAGGAGAACAAATGATCAGATTGACTCCGTCATTCAGAGCGCCTTCAAGCATTGCATAAAGATCCGCAAGTATACGTTCATCGCACTGCATGGCTCCTTTGATCGCGCCCAATGTAAATGAATAATCATCTGCTATAGGGTGATTCTTATTGACAAGTACAAGCTGCCAGTCATCTCTGGAAAACTCAGAATGCTCATCCTGAGTCTCAGCGGGCTCAGTCTCCTCGTCATCGGAAACCTCCATCTGAGCCATAGAGCCTATAATATCAGCACCCGATACTGTATCCAGCTCGGAAATATCCGTGATGCTCTCCGGATCGATCAGATCATCATCTTCATCAACACCAGCCGCATCTATCAGATCGGAATCGATCTCATCTTCTACGGCAAATGAAGCCGCGGATTCTTCGGTTTCATAATAATATGATGTGATATCCGCTGTGAAATCATACTCTCCCTCACCCCATATCACGGAACTGAAGGAACAGCTGACAAATGCAAATGTCAAAGATGCCAAAACAGCAATATATCTGCGTGCACCGCTCTGTATACGGCGAGCCAGATGATCAAAGAACAGCAAAATAACGCTCAAAACCAGCATCGGTATCTTGAGCATCTTATGCTTGCGTATGGTACGCCTGTATAAACTCAGGACCTTGTCCTTAAACGTCACATTCATCGTAAAAACCCAATTTACAACACATCTATTTAAATATATCCTTATAAATATATATCGTCAATAAGATGTTGGGGAATAATAGTTGATATTATTATTTTTCACACAACATGTTGTGGTATAATAAATCATCTGAAAAAGGAGCGAATCATGGCAGGATCATCTATAGGAAATATATTCAGGATCACAACCTGGGGCGAGTCCCACGGACCGGCTCTCGGAGTCGTAATAGACGGAGTTCCCGCGGGACTTGAACTCTCCGAAGCCGATATACAGCCATATATGGACAGGCGAGCACCCGGCCGATCTTCAATATCCACTCCCCGTAAAGAATCGGATGAAATAGAGATACTTTCCGGCCTGTTCGAAGGAAAGACCACCGGATGTCCCATATCAATAATGGTCAGAAACACATCCCAACATTCTTCCGACTACTCTGAGATCAGAGACATATACAGACCCGGTCACGCCGATTATACATTTGACTCAAAATTCGGTATCCGTGATCATCGCGGGGGAGGCAGATCCTCCGGCCGTGAAACACTCTGTCGTGTCGCTGCCGGTGCCGTTGCCCAGAAGATCCTTAAAGAATTGGGGATAGATGTATATTCATATACATTGAAGATAGGTCCGGTGTCGATCGATAAAGACAGATTTGACCGTTCTCTGATCACTACTCTGCCCACATGCATGCCTGACAAGAAGGCGGATGCCGAGGCTATGGCTTATCTGTCTGAGATCAGGGAAGAGAATGATTCCGCCGGCGGTATCATAGAAACAGTGATCAATGGAATGCCGGCAGGCATAGGCGATCCGGTCTTTGGGAAGCTCAGTGCCGATCTGTCAAAAGCCATCATGAGCATAGGCGCCATGAAAGCATTGGAATTCGGAGACGGATTTGCAGTGGCTGAAGCCAAAGGCTCGGAAAACAATGACGCTTTCCGTATGGATAACGGTAATATCACCAAAGCGACAAATCACAGCGGCGGTCTGCTCGGCGGAATGTCGGACGGATCCGATATCATCATCAGAAGCTACATCAAGCCGACTCCCAGCATCTATAAAACCCAGGAAACGGTCACTCGTGACGGCAAAGACACTACCGTAAACATTTCCGGTCGTCACGATCCCATAATAGTTCCCAGAGCGGTCGTAGTAGTTGAAAGCATGTGTGCGATTACGATCGTCGATGCTCTCATGTCAAATATGAGTGCCAGAATGGATTCTTTAACGGGATTTTACATGTAAAACAATATCCCTGATGATCCACGGGATATACATGATAAATACACAGACTACAACCAAAGCGAACAATCCCGCCAGATAGAATCTTCCGCACAAGGAATGTATCAGTTCCAGAATTGGATTATTCTCCGTTACACAAAGAAAAAAGAAATTCGTTCCTACTGCCGTATCGAATATGACAGCAGGGATGATCGTCAAAAGCATTACCGCAAAAACCTTCCATATATTCCATATGTGAGGTCTGAATCCCCCCGCCAGTACCATAACTATATAAACAGCCAGTAAAGCATGGAAAAAAACAGAGTGCAGATGACTGAAATTGAGAAAAGGACAAGCCTGCCATGACGTCGTGATTAGTGCTACCCAGGTTCCCGAAAGTCCCAATGCATACAGGAACTCGGCAAGATAATCCTTGCGGGCATATGCATACCACAGTGCAATGAAGATATTCACTCCGCATAGATGAAAAGGCAGGTGATCCCATTGAAACTGCCCTGTGGCAAGCATCACAGTGTCTTTAAACAGTTCCTCAAGCGCTATCGCCCACGCCCAAATGATCAGAACGCGGTCCTGTGTATGCTCTGAAGCTCTTTTGAACAGCCAGTATGCTGTCACGGAAGCAATAAGCGTTATGGCAAGCTCAGTCAGGTGCAATGGTCCGAACAGATCAAAAGCCGTATAATCATAGCCCTTGATACGTCTCATATTAAAAGCCGTATACCAGAACTCGTTATCCGGGTCCCAAAACAATCTGATCAGAATAAATATAAGCGCATACACCGCCACCGCGATGCATGCGCCTTTAATGATCTTTTTAGAAGTTGTCGGAAAGCTCGATGTAGAATTCTTCATAGTCTGTTCTGCCGGCCTCTACGCACTGGATTGCAGCTCTGGGATGCTGGTTCAATATACCTGTAAGAAGATACGGTATATCATACCCCCATTTAACACCCGATTCCCGCAAAGGCACGATCTGTTTCTCTATGAACAGAAGTATTGGATCGATATGATACTTTGGATTCTTTAGGAAACCAAGCAGGATCTCCAGAGGACAGTTGCCGGCTCCTCTTCCCAGGCTTGATACCGTCGCATCCAGATAATGAACGCCGGTTCTCATTGCCTCTATAGTATTGGCAAATGCAAGCTGCTGATTATTATGAGCATGTATTCCTACGGTTTTGCCGTAACTCTCGGCGATATCCACATACATCTGGCACAAAGGATTGGCCTGCTCGGGATAAAGCGATCCATAGCTGTCGACTACATATATCATGTCAACATTCGATGCACATACCTGCTCTACCGCTGTTCTGATATCCTCATTATTCGACTTGGATATCGCCATGATATTACAGGATGTCTCATATCCCTTTTCATGAGCATCTTCTATCATAGCCACCGCTGCAGGTATCGTATTGATATATGTTGCAACACGGATAAGATCAACCGGAGAGTTTGCCCTGTCAGCGATATCTTTCTGATAATCACATCTGCCCACATCGGCCATGATCGACAGTTTGATATTCTCAGCCTTATCGGACTTGATGATTTCTCTGATATCGTCATCGGATGAAAACTTCCATTTACCGAATTTGTTGACATCAAACATTTCCTTTGATGCACGGTATCCGAACTCCATATAGTCTACACCGGCTTTGATGTTAGCCTGATACAGAGCACTCGCAAATTCATCCGTAAAATAGAAATCATTGGTCAGTCCACCGTCCCTGAGTGTGCAGTCCACTACCTTGAGTTCCGGAAGAAACGACATAAGATTTCTTTCGACTTTGGGTTCATTGTTTTTTAAGATCGACATATCCGACTCCTCTGTTATATTATTCTACAACTATTTTCTTAAAGCTCTTCTTTCCCTTTTTAACAAGGAAATCACCGGAACCGATCTGATCCTTGGTGTATGATGCCGAAATATCGGTGATCTTCTCATCATTGACGGATACTCCGCCCTGCTCTACGGCACGTCTGGCTTCACTTCTGGAAGTAACCATGCCGGCGGCAACCAGAACGCCCATGATATCTATGCGTCCATCGACGAATTGATCGTCTGTGATCGTCGCCTGAGGTATATTGGCAGAATTTGATCCGCCACCGAATAAAGCCGCGGATGCCTCCTCTGCCTTATCTGCTTCTTCTTTGCCGTGAACGAGCTCTGTCAGCTCATGTGCCAGGATCTTCTTTGCCTTGTTCAGGTCTTCTCCCTGCCATTTCTCTATATCTCTGATCTGCTCCATCGGGAGGAATGTGAGCATCTTGATGCACTTGATAACATCTGCATCACCGACATTTCTCCAATACTGATAGAATTCATAGGGTGAAGTCTTATTCGCATCAAGCCATACTGCATTGCCTGCGGTCTTGCCCATCTTCTTGCCCTGTGAATCGGTAAGGAGTGTGATGGTCATAGCATGTGCATCCTTGCCCAGTTTACGA
>CAMONC010000132.1 GCA_946620235.1 uncultured Lachnospiraceae bacterium
CGAGGCTGTGGCGGAGCATATAATTACCGCGAACTGGTATGAATGGAAACTGAACGACCGGACTGCCGGCGTGACCGTATCCACGATGATACATAAGAAGGACAGTGATAAGAGTATTCCGAGTGAGTATTACGGGTCGATCCTTAACGCTGACATACCGCAGGAGATGCTGGATATCCTGAATGAGCATATCACCTACGATTACAGGAGTGAGGGCGGTAATGAGGCGAGTATGACTTATACGGAAGAAACTATAATTGACTGACCTGGCATTTGCATTTCGTGCACAATAATGAACACTTGAATTGATTTTTCCCCGCAAATGGTATACATTACCTTATAAGGGTATTTGTACCTTTGCGGGGGTTTTATGTATGAGTGGCGGAAAGGATTCCGACAGACGTTTTCATAGATTGGCGGATTCCAGATTCAGGAATCTGTATCTGTATCTGGCTTTTGCAGTCGGTATAATAGCTGTTATCAGCAATGGTTTTATATCTAACCGGTTTGGTAATTCTGTTTTAAATCTGCCATTCGGTGATTATTCCATTCCAACCAGCAGTATTTCGGGTGTTGTACAGGCAGTCAGCGCAACGGCCTGTATTCTGATGGTCATCATTGACTATAAGACCGGCTTTAAGCTGGGACTCTTTACTTTTCTTTTTTCCATATTCGGCATAGCACGGGGCATAATAGCAACCGGATCCATGGCATCGCTTCCCGGTGCGGCTAACTGCGTTATCTTTATCTTCGTAACATTTCTGATCAGTAATCAGCTTGCGGCTTCGGACAAATTTGCACTGACAGATTCAAGTACGGGTCTGCCGAACCGCTATGGTTTCGAGCGCGCACTGACTAACAGACTGAGTGCCATAGGCGGAGGATATGTGGCATATCTCCATGTCGGAGGATTCCATGATCTGAACGCGAATCTGGGCAGAAAATACGGCAATATCATTCTGGCTGAGACCGCCGGGCGTATCTCGGACGTCATAGGAGAGCGTGGGGACGTGTATAAGATAGAGGGTGCGGAGTTCGCAATCATCCTGTCGGAAACAGCGGACTATGAAGCTATCCTAAGTCAGACCATAGATGCTGTGGAGGCACCTATCGAGGTGGACAGAAACGGCATCAAAGTTAACTGCTTCGTGACGGCGAATTTCGGAGTAGCAGACTTCTATGACAGACATTTGAGCACCGAAGAAGTCATGATGTGTACTGATGTGGCGATGAATTATGCGGTCAATCATGATGAGGTGAAGATATGTACATACAATGACGCACTGAAGGCAAAGGTGGCCAGAACGACCGAGGTTGAGAAACTGGTCAAGGATGCTCTGGAGAAGGAGTATTTCTATCTGCAATATCAGCCGCAGTATGTGCTGGACGGAAAGAAACTCAGAGGATTTGAGGCTCTCGTAAGGCTGCGTATGCCTGACGGATCCGTCGTATCACCCGGTGAATTCATTCCGATAGCCGAGAAAACCGATCTGATACTTGAGATAGACAGATATGTCAGACACAGAGCCATGACCGAATTTAAGGAGATCTGCCTGAAGACCGGCGATAGTCTGGTCGTATCCGTGAATGTATCGGCCAAAGAGATGTCGAGTCCCGGATTTGCCGATGAGGTGATGGAGATGGTGCGTGAGACCGGATTCCCTGCCGAATGTCTCGAGATAGAGATCACAGAGTACTCCCTGGTCAAATCGGTGGAGAATACCATCGCGAATATTCAGTATCTCAGAGAGTATGGAGTGAAGATTGCTGTGGATGATTTCGGTACGGGATATACATCTCTGTCGCAGCTTCTCAATCTTCCGGTGACGCTGCTCAAGATAGACAAGAGTCTCATAGACAATATTGAAGAGAGTGAGATCAACCGAGATTTCGTCAAGACCGTTATATATATGGGCCATCTGATGGATTGTGAGGTTATCTCAGAGGGCGTGGAGAAGGAAAGCCAGTTAAGGCTCTTGAACCAGTATGACTGCGACTTCATACAGGGCTTCGTATGGAGTAAACCTCTCGATTATGATGCCGCTGCAGATCTGTGCAGATAGTATTTACTTGCCTGCAGCCTTAGGTTGGCATAGTAATTAGTTTTGTGATATAATACGCAAGGCGATTTTTGATCGCTTTGCGTATTTTTGTAAGACGCCAGTCTTATGATTGCAGAGGAGGAGATATTATGAAAAAGAAGATCATCGCGGTCATACTCGGTATGGCCATGGCAGCATCTGTATGCGCATGCGGTTCGGCCGCAGATACTGCCGCACCCGCAGCTGATGACGCTGCAGCAACAGAGACGGCAGATGACACTGCCACTGCATCGGAGAGCACTACTGATTCCAAGAAGTGGATCATTGCTACCGATACATCTTTCAAGCCTTTTGAGTATACCGATGAGAAGGGCGACTTCGTAGGTATCGACATGGATATCCTTGCAGCTGTAGCTGAGGATCAGGGATTCGATTATGAAGTACAGGTACTCGGCTGGGACGCTTCCATCGCAGCTTGCCAGGCAGGTCAGGCAGACGGCATGATCGCCGGCGCATCCATTACCGAAGAGCGTAAAGCCAGCGGATGGATCTTTTCTGACGGATACTATGATGCCAATCAGTGCATGGCTGTAGCAGCTGATTCCGATATCAAGGGCTTCAGTGATCTGGACGGCCTTTCCGTGGCAGTTAAGACAGGTACCATGTCAGCAGCTTATGCCGAGAGTCTTGCAGCCGATTACGGCTTCACCGTTACATATTTTGAGGATTCACCTACCATGTATCAGGCTGTAGTTGGCGGACAGGTAGCAGGCTGCTTCGATGATACCCCTATCATGGCCAGCAATATCAAGGATACCGGTATAGCAATGAAGCTGGTTGAGGGCACCGGAAACGATCCTGCAGCATACGGTTTCGCCATCTTCAATCCCGCTAACCAGGAACTGGTAGATATGTTCAATAAGGGACTGGCCAATATCAAGGCGAACGGAAAATATGACGAGATCCTTGCCAAGTATCTCGGTGAATGATCCGTCCTGAGGACTAAAGTATACCGCAAGGCCGGGGCTTCGGTTCCGGCCTTGAGTTATCATAAAGACTAATTATTTTGAAAGGATCTACCCCTTATGGAAATCATCATTACCAAATACGGAGGACTCCTCATCAAGGCAATGGGTCAGACACTGTTGCTGGCATTGTACGGATTGTTCTTTGCCTGCATTGTCGGACTCATATTCGGCCTGATGAGCGTGATCAAGAACAAGCTCTGTAATATCATCGCACAGGTATTCGTATTCGTGATACGAGGCGTGCCGATGATAGTACTTGCTTTCTTCATCTATTTCGGCGTGCCGTACTTCCTGAATACGATCATAGGCGTCGGAAAGCAGATGACGCTGACGGCATTGCAGGCCGGTACCATATGTCTGACACTAAACTGCGGAGCATATATGGCGGAGATCATCCGTGCGGGCATACAGTCCGTGGATATAGGACAGATGGAGGCGGGCAGATCGCTCGGCTTATCCTATGGAAAGACCATGCGCAAGATCGTGATGCCTCAGGCCATCCGTACCATGATACCGAGCATCATCAATCAGTTCATCATCACACTCAAAGATACGTCTATTCTGTCGGTAATAGGTTTCCCGGAACTGGTTAATTCAGCTAAGAACGTTCAGGCCAACACTTTCCTGTCATTCCAGACATGGGCGGTAGTCGGTGTCATGTACCTGGTAGTCATCACCATACTGTCTTATGCGGCCAAACTGATGGAGAGGAGGATGAATCGTGGACGATAGAAATGTAAAGATACATGTATCGAATCTGAGAAAATGCTTCGGTGATCTCGAAGTTCTTCAGGATATCTCCACCGACATATACGAAGGGGAGGTAGTGGTCATCTTAGGTCCTTCCGGATCCGGTAAGTCAACCTTCTTAAGATGCTTAAACCGTCTCGAGGAGAAAACCTCCGGCGAGATCGTGGTCGACGGTAAGGACATCTATGCCAAAGGCGTGGATATCAATAAGATGCGCGAGGATATCGTCATGGTATTCCAGCACTTCAATCTGTTCAACAACTATGATGTGCTCGGCAATATGACGCTTGCACCGGTAATGCTTAAAAAGGCAAATAAAGCAGAGGCCGAAGCTAACGCAATGAAGATGCTTAAGAGAGTGGATCTGGTGGAAAAGGCTCATGTCTATCCCGCTCAGCTGTCAGGTGGACAGAAGCAGAGAGTAGCGATCGCCAGAGCATTGTGCATGAATCCCGATATCATGCTTTTCGACGAGCCCACCAGCGCGCTGGATCCCGAAATGGTCGGCGAAGTACTTAATGTAATGAAGTCGCTTGCCGCAGAGGGTATGACCATGGTGATCGTCACTCATGAGATAGGATTTGCAAGGGAAGTGGCGGACCGGATCATATTCATGGATGGAGGATATATAGTCGAGGAGGGTACTCCCGAGGAAGTTATAGGCCATCCCAGAGAAGCACGTACCATCGACTTCCTGAACAAGGTGCTGTAGTCAGCCGGCTTACGAGGTGTGAATATGGATAAATATATAGTCACCATTTCAAGACAGTTCGGATCTATGGGACGATCGATCGCAGCCGAACTTGCTAAGAGACTTGATGTTGAATATGTAGACAGGGATATAGTCGAAGAGACCGCCAGGCGTATGGGACAGCCCGTATCGGAGATCAGTAATTCCGAGGAAGTAGGCATAGGTCAGTTCCTGCGCAGGGCATTTCCTCTCGGTGAGAAAATCGGACTCAGAGACTCGATATTTGAGGTTCAGAAGAACATCATCCGTGATTTTGCGAAGGAACAGTCCGGTATCGTTGTCGGCAGATGTGCCGACTACATACTTCGTGATCATCCGAGAGTATTGAGCGTGTTTATCTATGCTCCGGTGGAGGAACGTCTGAATAATTGCGTGACCAGACTCGGTATGGATGAGAAAGAAGCACGCAGGATGATCGCTGAAGTTGATACCGCCAGAGAGCAGTATCACAAGAATTACATTCCCGGATACAAGAATCCGTTCAGCGGACGTGATCTGTGCATAGACAGCTCAACTTTCGGCGTAGAAGGAAGTGCGGAGATCCTTGAACATATAGTCAGAGAGAAGTTCTATGGCTGATGTGAGTGCTTCAGTCCCTTCAGGCAGAGGCAGGGCCCTGATAGCCATGAGCGGCGGTGTGGATTCGTCTGTCGCCGCGGCGTGCATGCAGCGTGACGGATATGAGTGTATCGGTATCACGATGCAGCTCTACGACAATGCTACGGTATACGGAGATGGCACGCAGACTGTACGCGACCGGGGGGCGAACGGCAGAACATGCTGCTCTCTGGATGATACGGAAGATGCGAAGCGGGTATGCGAGACCCTGGGCATAGACCATTACACGGCGAATTTCCGTGAGGCATTCGGAGAGTGCGTGATCAGGAAGTTTACGGACAGCTACAGCCGGGGTATCACTCCGAATCCCTGTATCGATTGCAACAGATATCTGAAGTTCGACCGTCTGATGAAACGTGCACAGGAACTGGGATGCGATACTGTGGTGACCGGACATTATGCCAGAGTCATATATAATCCCGGGACCGGTGAATATGAGTTACACAAGGGGCTGGATCCGGCTAAGGATCAAAGCTACGTTCTGTATATGCTGAGTCAGGAGCAACTGTCTCATATCAGATTCCCCATAGGGGAGCTTACCAAAGATGAGACGAGACGGATCGCGGATGAGTACGGATTCGTTAACTCAAACAAACCGGACAGTCAGGATATTTGTTTTATACCCGACGGCGATACAAGGGGATTCTTAAGGAGACAGGGAGTGGAATGTGAGCCCGGTAGTTTCGTGACGGAGAACGGAGAATTCCTCGGCGAACATACCGGAATATGCGACTATACCATAGGTCAGCGTAAAGGACTCGGTATTCCTGCTCAACATCCCTGGTATGTTAAAAAGATTGATCCCGGGATGAATGAGATCATTCTGTCCGATAATGATGCACTCTTCGACCGTGAACTGAGAGCTGTGGATGTGTGTTGGACATAT
>CAMONC010000133.1 GCA_946620235.1 uncultured Lachnospiraceae bacterium
GCGGTATTTTTTGCCCATTGGGTTAGCCACAACTAACCCAAGTCTGATGTGAGACTAACCCAAAGAGGCATTTATATACATAAAAAGACGTGATCAAAGAAAGGCTGGATGAGAAATGAAACTAAGTGAAATGAAAGCTGACAGGACCGGAACGGTGAAGTCTCTCGGCAGAGACGAGAGATTCTTAAAACGGATCACCTCAGTCGGTCTGACCGAGGGTGCCCGGTTTCAGGTGGTGAAGAACGACAGGAAGATGCCGGTACTCGTGTATGCGAGAGAGACACTTCTTGCGCTCAACAGGAGAGACTGTGACATGATCGAAGTAGCGGAGGTAGAGGCATGAACTGTATAGCACTATTGGGACAGCCAAACTCCGGTAAATCGACCGTATTCAATCAGCTGACCGGATCCAGGCAGCACGTGGGTAACTGGCCGGGCAAGACAGTAGAGAAAAGCGAAGGCACATACAGCTATAACAACGAAAAATACACGGTAGTGGATCTGCCGGGAAGCTACGGACTGTCGGGAAACTCCGATGAGGAGATCATTACGGAGCAGTTCATCAAAAGCGGACAGGCCGATCTGGTATGTGTTCTCGTAGATGCTTCACAGCTCGAAAGAAGCATGTATATGCTCGCGGATTTCGCCTCGATGGATGTTCCTTCGATCCTGATATTAAATATGATGGATGTCGCGACATCACAGGGCAAAAAGATCGATGATAAGCTGATCTCGAAGAGACTCGGCATCCCTGTGCTTCCTTTTACAGCTGCGGACGGGAAAGGCTTTGACGGATTAAAATCCCTGATCGCAGGGGAACTTAAGGCACCGCATAAGCTCGTGACTGAGTCTATGACAGATGCCAATGCGAAATATGCCTGGATCAACAGCATACTTGAAGGTGCAGCAAGCACATCCGAAAAGACCTATACGATATCCGGATTCGACAGGATCATGCTTAAACCTTTCTGGGGAAAAGTGATGACGATCCTGATCATTTTAGTGGGATTTCTCGCTGCGATGCTGATAATGTCACCTTTCATGAGTGTGGCGGGCATGCTTCCTCAGGTACTTGGTGCTCCCATAGCCGGGTTCCTGAACGGGCTGAATGTTCATCCCTGGCTTGTATCCGTATTCAGTCTGCTCATTCCCAATACATTCTATTTCTGCATCTCGATGTCGGCATTTGTCTTCGGTGTAAATGTGGTCTTCGGATTTCTGGAGGAGATAGGATTTCTGGCCAGAGCCGCTTATCAGTTTGACGGTGTGCTGTCCAAGCTCGGACTTCAGGGCAAAGCTGTTGCTCCGATCCTGATGGGCATGGGATGTACCATCGGCGGTGCGAGCGGAACCAGAGTCATGGACAACTGGGGCCAGAAGATGCTCACTATGATGGTCGTATGGGCAGTACCCTGCGCTTCAATCTGGAGCATCATTCCGGTTATTTCCGGTATGTTCTTCCCTGCATGGGGAACAGTACTGGTGTGCATAGGCATTATTCTTTATATCTTTGTACTGATGTTTATAGTATCCCGTGTATTCGGCGGCAAACTTGTACCCGAGAGTACCAGGTCGGGTATGATCATGGAACTTCCCCCTTATCATAAAGCTCATTGGAAATACATCATCAAGGAAGCATGGATCAAGTGCTTCGATATGTTCAAACGCGCACTTAAGACAGTCACGCTGGTATCGATCATATTCTGGGCGTTCTCGTTCAGCCCTTCAGGAAATGTAGAGAGTTCTCTCCTGTATAAGGTGGGAACATTCATTGAGCCCGTGACCAGGATCTTCGGTATGGGATGGCGTACGTTCATGGCATTCATCACTGCGGCTTTTGCCAAGGAAGCCGTACTCGGTACGCTGAATGCCGTATTTGCCGGACAGAGTAATGTGGCTGATGTTGCATTCAATGCTGCCACGGGCGGCGTGGATACATCGGCTCTTTCGCAGATGATGACTCAGACCATATCGGGAGCCGAGGCACTGGCATTTATGTTTGCGTGCACTTTCAGTGTTCCCTGCCTTATGGCTCTTTCCACCACGTACAAAGAATCTCATTCGCTTAAGTGGACAGCCAAAACTGCCGGATTCTATATTCTGGCCGCGTTGATCCTGTCCTGTATCGTATATCACATTGCATTGCCGTTTTTAGGATGATAGGAGGATGATCATATGAAACTGAAAGGTGTCGGATTATTTGCATTAGGAACTCTGTTTGGACTGGAGGGGATCAAACTTTTGTCCTCCAGGGATGCCAAAAAGATATATACACGCTGCACAGCCGGGGTCCTGAGAGCCAAAGACTGTGTGATGGATCAGGTTACCATATTGCAGGAAAACTGCAGTGATATCTACGAGGAAGCCAAGGCGATAAACGAGGAGAGAGCCGGGAAGGAAGATTCAGGCGAAGAATGAACTTTACGATCAGACATGAACTCAAAAACAGGATACGTCTGCATCTGCCCGTGAAACGTCTTAGCTTCAGAGAAGCGGATATCCTCGAATACTACTTAAGGGGCTTTGATGAGATAAGCGATGTCCGTGTATACGAGCGGACAGCGGATGCGGTGATCTTTTTTGACTGTGACAGGTCACGTATCACAGAGATAGTCAGAGCTTTTTCGTTTGATGACGTTCAGGTGCCGGAGCGCGTATTTGAGTGCTCCGGCAGAGAACTCAGTGCCGGTTACTACGACAGGGTGGTGACCACGGTGATACTCCATTATGCAAGACGTTTAATACTCCCGTTTGCCATACGCAGAGTGCTGGACATCATTAAAACAATCGGATATATATGGCGCGGGCTTAAGACTCTAAAAAACAGACGTCTGCAGGTTGAACTGCTGGATGCAATCGCTATCAGCTCCGCAGTTTTGATCGGAGATTATAATACCGCATCAAATGTAATGTTTCTCCTGAAGATCGGAGACACTCTGGAGGAATGGACGCATAAGCGATCGGTTGACGATCTGGCGAGAAGGATGTCTCTGAACATCGACACGGTATGGCTGCTGACGGACAGCGGAGAAGTACAGACAGATGCATCCGTGGTCGAATGCGGCGACAGGGTTGTCGTGAGAATGGGAAATATGATCCCGTTTGACGGAGAGATTGTTTCCGGCGATGCAATGATCAATCAGGCTTCCATGACCGGGGAGTCCGCAGCGGTACACAAGGGATGCGGCATGAGCGTATTTGCCGGGACTGTCGTGGAAGAAGGCGACCTTACCATCCGGGTGACGCAGACCGAAGGGTGCGGACGCTTTGACAAGATAGTAAAGATGATCGAGGAGTCCGAGAAACTGAAGTCATCCCTGGAGAGCAAAGCAGAGAGGCTTGCTGACAGACTTGTTCCGTATACGCTGCTCGCCGCCGGACTGACATGGGCGATAAGCCGGAATATTACCAAGGCTGTATCCGTGCTCATGGTTGATTATTCGTGTGCACTCAAGATGGCGATGCCGATATCGGTGTTATCCGCCATAAAGGAAGCATCCGAGTATGACATGACCGTCAAGGGAGGAAAGTTTCTTGAGGCGGTAGCGGATGCGGATACGATCATTTTTGACAAGACCGGCACGATCACAAAAGCAAAACCGGCCGTAGCAGGCGTTGTATCGTTCTGCGATGAATCCGAAGACGAGCTGTTAAGACAGGCAGCGTGTCTCGAAGAACACTTCCCGCATTCCGTTGCCGGAGCCGTGGTAGACAAAGCACTGGAGAAAGGTCTGCTGCATGATGAACTTCATGCAAGTGTGGAGTATATAGTTGCGCATGGTATTGCTTCTGAGATCGGTAATGAAAGAGCCGTTATAGGAAGCTATCATTTTGTGTTTGAAGACGAAGGAGTTGTCATAGATGATGACAGGAGAGAGCTGTTCGATGCACTGCCGGACGAATACTCTCATCTGTATTTTGCCAAGAACGGTAAACTGTCGGCCTGCATCCTGATAGAAGACCCGATGAGAAAAGAAACACCGGATGTGGTGGAGAACCTCAGGGCACGCGGGTTTGAGCATATCGTGATGATGACGGGTGACAGCGAAAGAACCGCAGCCAGGATCGCCGCCGAAGCAGCTATTACCGAATACTATTCGGAAGTGCTTCCGGAGGATAAATCCGGATATGTGGAGAAAATGAAGAAAGAGGGACACCGGGTGATCATGGTAGGCGACGGGATCAATGATTCCCCGGCACTATCCGCAGCGGATGCCGGAATAGCGATCAGCGACGGCGCGGAAATAGCCAGGCAGATAGCTGATATCACGATAGGCTCCGATGATCTTGAAAGCATCGTTGTACTCAGGGATATCAGTACTCTTTTGATGAAAAGGATCAGGTTCAATTACAGAACCATAGTGGGATTCAATACGGCGCTCATAGGGCTTGGCATAGCCGGCGTTATGCCGCCCGCGACATCCGCGATGCTTCATAACGGATCTACCGTGGCGATAGGACTGAAGAGTATGACGCACCTTTTAGGTGCAAAAAACAACAGATCGGAGACGATAGAAAATGGATGAGAGTTTTTTACAGATAAGGAGCCTGAAAAAAAGTTTTGGCTCCGGAGAGGCAAAACAGGATGTTCTCAGAGGCATGGATTTTACGGTGAAGAAAGGCGAGTTCTGCGTGCTTCTCGGTCCATCCGGTTCCGGGAAATCCACTCTGCTCAATATCATAGGCGGCATCGATACACCCGATTCGGGATACGTGAGCATTAACGGAGACAAACTTGAGGATATGACGGAAAAACAGCTTACGTTATATCGAAGAAAGCATCTGGGCTACGTCTTTCAGATGTACAACCTCATACCGAATCTGAATGTAAAAGAGAATATCGAAGTCGGCGCCTACCTTTCCGACGATCCGCTGGATGTTGAAGAGGTGATCACGACTCTCGGTCTTCAGGATCATAAATACAAGTATCCGAACCAGCTGTCGGGCGGCCAGCAGCAGAGAGTATCCATAGGAAGGGCCGTGGTAAAGAATCCGGACATTCTGATGTGCGACGAACCGACCGGGGCACTCGATTATAAGACGTCAAAAGAGATCCTCGAACTTATAGAAGGCTGCAACAGCAAGTACGGCAGTACGGTCATCATGGTCACTCATAATGAAGCCATAAGGTATATGGCGGATCATGTGATCAAATTAAGGGACGGGGTTGTCCGTCATAATGACATCAACGAAGTCAAAACCCCTGCTTCCGAGCTCGAGTGGTAAGGAGGCATGAAATGAAAAATCCGCTTATAAGGCGTATACCAAGGGAATTGATCTCCGACTGGCATAAGTACCTTGTGATCATAGTTTTTCTTGTCCTGATGATCGGACTTGTTTCCGGCATGTATGTTGGTCATGACAGCATGCTGGCTTCGATCGAACAGGGAAAAGAAGAATTAAAACTCGAAGACGGTTCTTTTGAACTGTCAAAAAAGGCCACTCCCGAACTTTTGGCAGATATAAGTACCGGTGAAATGGCGGATGTGCGGCAGTATTATCTGGACAAGGGCATGGAGGAAGCAGATTCCGAGGTTTCGGAAGCGATCGAAAAAGAACTCGATGAACAGGTGAGAAATACTATCGAAGAAGCTGTCCGCACGCAATGTGAAGCATACGGCATTACCGATGAGGATATGATCCTTGACCGGATAGATGAAGCTGTAGCTGAAAACTATGACAGTGCGATAAAAGAGGCGAGAGAATCCGATGAGTTTACCGAAGCCTCTGACAGGGCATACGAAGAAGCGCATGATGCGGTCAGAGAAGCAGTTGACGACGAGTGGGACGAGATCTCGGAAGAATACGGTCTTGATGACGAAGGATTTTCAGCCGTACGAGTCAGCGTTTATGAGGATTTCTACATGGACGAATCCGAGGATGCCGACAATGACGGAACACAGGATGCGACGATAAGGGTATTCAGAAGTGATACACCGGTCGATCAGGCCTCCTTTAACGAAGGGCGTGCCCCCATGAACGGCTCGGAGATCGCCATTGACCGGATGCATGCCCATAACATGGGCGTCCGTATGGGAGATACGATCACGGTCGGCGGGAAGG
>CAMONC010000134.1 GCA_946620235.1 uncultured Lachnospiraceae bacterium
CCACCCGAGTATTATAACAACTGCCTCATCAAAAAAACACCCCTAACCCAATAAAAAACACATGCTATAAAAGTGTTTTTATCAGCATTCCGGGTTATGTGAACCAATCAATTCCCGACCGGACATGTACACTTCAGGCTTGTCAAGATCATGGCCGCATACTACGAAATCCGCATACTTTCCGACCGATATCGAACCTACACATCTGTCCGCACCGGCTATGGTTGCGGGAATGATCGTAGCAGCATCTATCGCCTCGCTTAAGTCTATGCCGAAACTGACCGCATTTTGCAGACATTTCCATAGGTCTGTGGCACTGCCGGCCAGATGACCGTCCGGCAGATATGCCGCTCCCCCCGTCAGACGTATAGTCTGTCCGCCGAACTCATATTCTCCCTCTGTCATACCGCAACATCTGAGGGCATCGGATATCAGACATATCCTGCCCGGGAAAAGTTTAAATGCCATCCGCACCGCACTCTCGTGCACATGGATCCCGTCACAGATGATCTCAGCTGTGACTTCATCAGATTCCGAAGCTGAGCCTATCACCCCGGGGGTTCTGTGATGAATGCCCGGCATTGCATTATACAGATGTGTCAGATGTGATGCGCCCGCACTGATCGCACGGGAAGCAGTATCATAGTCCGCTTCAGTATGTGCGAGTGAAACCCGGCATATCTTCGATATCTCATGTATAAACTCATCCGCACCATCCAGCTCAGGTGCGATATCCACTATACGGATACGCTCGCCGGATAGCCGGTATAATCCCATGAACTGCTTAGCATTTGGTTTACATAAGTTGCCGGCATTCTGCGATCCTTTCCTCCGGGGAGAAAGATACGGTCCCTCCATACGCAAGCCCAGCACCCTCGCACCGTTTCCCGCGTATCCGGCTGCCCGTATGCTCCCGGAATCTGCCCCCTCAGAAAAAAAGGGCATATCCGCTATCATGCCACATGCTCTCTCCAGGTCCGCTTCGGGAAGTGTGGCCAATGTCGGCAGAAACGATGTGACACCTCTTGATGCCAGAAATGCAGCCATGGTACGTAAACCGACCGGATCCCCATCCGAGCAGTCCGCTCCGGCACATCCATGTATGTGTATATCCACCAGTCCGGGGATCACATAACGACCGCCCAGATTGATAACGTCTTCACTGCCGGTATCATCCGTGCCCGGTAAACTGCCATGATGGTGGTCTCTATCGTAACCGCTATAGTCGTCTCTGATGTGTTCGCTATGATGGTCGTCCTCAACGGATATCAGCGCAAACCGTCCATCCTCAACAACGAACGAACCGCGTCTGAACCCGCATCCGCTTTGATATATGAGTGCGTTTGTATACTTCAATCCTTCATCTCCACTTCAAGCCATCCACCGTTTGTCCGGAATCAGCGTAGCACATAAGCCAGGACAAATGCGATCCCTGCCACCATAACGTTCGTTATTAATACTTGTGCTCCGGCGAGCATTATCCTTTTGCCAGTCGAAAAAGCTCTGTAAAAGGCTCTGTCCGTATTAATCATGTCGTAAACGATCAGGCCGCATAGACCTATAAGTAATGTGCACATTACCAAACGCTCCAGCCGCCCGGCTCGAGTCTCTGAACCCGCCTCAGCCGTCACATGCCCCTCTGCCACGTCTTCACTGATATCCCTGATCTCATATATCTCAAGATCAAGCTCATCCATATGATCCCTGTAACGCTCGGCCACGTATGAAGCCGCATCATCCGCCCGGCCTGATATTACGTCCTCCGACAGTGCCGGATATAACTCATGTACATAGTCAGTCAGACTATCCGCAGACATATACTCAGCGATAACGGGATAAACCATCTCTCTCACTACATACCCATCCACTGAACCGGCAGTCTGGTATATCCTCGCATTCGCATCCTCTCCGAAACTCACGCCGCAGGACACGTCACCTGTACTGACACGGGATATCAGTTGTTCCTCACTATCCACCGGCTCGTATACAAATCCTTCCGGTGTGTGCTCGATCAAATACCGGCAGCACCATTCTCCGGCAGTGAGCTCATCCGCCTGCGCATCATAATCGGAAGAAACAGCATCTGTCTGCTCTCCGGAACCGGAAGAGACGGCATCCGGTGCATACAGCAACACCACCGTATCTGCACTGTACTGTCCTATCACACGCCGCATCAGTATCAAAGCCAGTGCCATAAGTACGGTCATCAGCCAGAACGAAACGCTTCGGATATTCACTTTTATGCGGGTTACAACCCATTTGTATAACAACCTGACCATATACTTTATTTAATCGTGTTTTAACAGTTCTCTTCTATACAGTAAAACCGCTATTCCAAGCAGGATCACATCGGTTATAAGCGTAACGATCAATCCCTCTATACTGCTCATTCCTCTGAGGCGCCTGCTGTTCCACATCCCGGATATCAACATCCTGTGTAATGCTCCCGCAGGCAGGTAGTCCGAGACAGCCCGTACAGGCTCCGGGAGGTAGACGATGGGTATGACAGCCCCCGCTCCGATCAGCATGATCAAAGCGGTAACCACATATGTCACACGGAAATGAGGTGTATCTGTTCCGATGATCGAAGATATGAAGTGTATCCAGACAGCAACTGACAGTGCGGTTACCCATATTGCTATGTGAAAACGTGAACCTGTGGACAGTCTGATAAGCTGTCCATCCATCAGGATATCCATATTTATTAAAGCTGCTTTTAACAAATACCCGATTATTTCTCCCCATATTCCCAAAGATATCCACATGGCACATACCTTACTGACAGTAGCGGAAAGCAAGGCCAACCGGCCGCCCCGGCATACCGCGCTCTCCATCCTGATATCCTGCCTGCCGTATATACCGAACAGAGTCACACTGCCTATGATGATCATGCACAGCACTACAGCTGTCAGATAGAACCTGATCACATCATACGAACCGTACGCGGATACATTTTCCACATCAATCCTCTCTGTCCTGTCTGTGAACCCGGCATACGTGGCACTCAACATCCGCCATTCCATATCCGATCTGGACACCGGCAGGTCATAAGCAGCCATACCGTCATACATGCTCAGTATCTCTGCATCGGTGATCTCCATCAGACCTGTGACACTCCCGAGCATGGCGAGCAGCTTATACTCGGTCTTAGTCGGTTCGCCATCCGTATATATGACCAGTCGGGCATCTCTCATCGACGATGCTTCCTCATAGAAGTCGTCCGGTACCTCTATGATCATGCTCACTTCACCCGAGCTCAGGTTATCCACAGCCTCATCCATATCCATCCTGATCAGGTTGCAGATCCCGGTCACACCCGGGATACCTTCCGTCAGGCCGAGTATATAATCCGTAAAGACCGTATCATCCGACACAACCGCCACATCTATCAGGCCGTCAGAAATGACGTTCTCCCGCATTCCACTGTCACTCATAACAAATCGAAAAACGCCAAACAGCACTCCAAAAAGGACTGCCATTATCAGCAGTCCGACAGATACTCTACTAAATGCAGTTTTAAGCTGAAGGATAAACAGTTTAAAGTTTCTCATTGACACCGTCGGTTATTCTGTAACAGGTGTTACACATATTCAGCTCATCATAATCATGGCTCACCAGTATAACAGCCGTACCCATCTCGGCCATACGGCGCATATCGCTCCGTATCAGCTGCTTATAGTGCATATCAAGTGCAGCCGTGGGTTCGTCCAGGATCAGAATGTCCGGTCTCGATACCGTGGCACAGGCTACCGAAACTCTGCGTCTCATACCACCCGAGAGCTTGGATATCTTCATCCGTGCTATCCCGTCCAGTTCATAATCATACATGGTATTTTCCAGATCATCCCGCGATACTGCCCACAGTTTCAGGCATTCTTTTACCCTCAATTCTCCGGGGAGAGGATCAGTCTGGGGGACATATCCGATACGGTCAGTCAGATTACGGATCGCATATATGCTCCTGCCGTCAAGCTTTACTTCACCCTTATCCGGTCTCTCCACACCTGCCAGGATCGAGAGCAGGGTACTCTTACCGCAGCCGTTATCGCCGGAAAAACCGATGATCTCACCCCCCGCAGCTTCGAAGCCGATCCCCCGCAATATCACACTGCGGCCGTATGCCTTTCTCACACCCTTACACACAAAATCCATAATCTGTATTATAACATATGCCGTATCTCCATATGTTATAATACAAAGTATAAAAACACCACAAAAAGGAGCCACATATGAAAACCCTTAAGCATCTTCTCTCCGGTCTCACATACACCTGCCTCCACGGCAATTCCGATATAGACATATCATCCGTTATCTATGACTCCCGCAAAGTTACTCCGGGCAGTCTGTTCATATGCATAGTCGGAGCCAACTCCGACGGACATAAGTTCATCCCCGACGTGATCGCCAAAGGAGCTGCCTGCATCGTGGTCTCCCGGGATATTCAGGAGATCGAGACTCTGCTGAGCGAGGGAGACACTCCGTATACGATACCCGACACCGTCACCGTCATCAGGGTTGATGATACCCGCTATGCCATGGCATTCATATCGGCTGCCTGGTTCGGAAATCCTGCCGATAAGCTGACCGTCATCGGCGTCACGGGCACGAAGGGCAAGACCACGACCACCTACATGGTCAGATCCATTCTCGAGCATTCGGGCCTTAAGTGCGGCCTGATCGGTACCATAGAGATCATCATAGGCGATGAGCATATCCACGCCGATAACACCACTCCGGAGTCATATCTAGTACAGGAGTATTTCTCCCGGATGGTAGATGCGGGGATCACGCATGTGGTCATGGAAGTATCCTCCCAGGGGCTGATGCTCCACCGTACCCAGGGGTTCATCTTCGATATAGGCATATTCACGAATCTGGAGCCGGACCACATAGGTCCCAACGAGCACAAGGATCTGGATGATTATATCCACTGCAAGAGTCTGCTGTTCAAGCAGTGCAGGCACGGCATATTCAACATAGACGATTCACACACTTCCCGCATGCTCGAGGGACATACATGCGATGTCCTGACATACGGCATCACCTCGGACAATGCTGATATCAAAGCCGGAAACATACAGCTGATCAACCGGCCGGGCATACTCGGAGTCGAGTTTGACGCCCGTATCCCCGACAGAGAGCAGCCGGTACACATCACCCTGCCCACTCCCGGCTACTTCAGCGTATATAACGCACTTTGTGCAATATCCATATGTCATACGCTCGGAATATCCGAGGATGTCATGCAGGCCGGTCTGGCCAATACGAAAGTCAAGGGACGTGTAGAGCCCATACATGTATCGGATGACTACACTCTGCTCATAGACTATGCCCACAATGCCATGGCTCTGGAGAGTCTGCTCACCACACTCAAAGCTTATAATCCCGGCAGACTGGTATGCCTCTTCGGATGCGGCGGCAACCGGGCCAAATCCCGTCGTTACGAGATGGGGGAAGTCAGCGGCAGGCTGGCGGATCTGACCATCATCACCTCCGATAACCCGAGAGACGAGGAACCTCAGGCCATCATAGATGACATCAAGACCGGCATATCCAAAACCGACGGGAAATACGTAGAGATATCGGACCGCAAGGAAGCGATCGCCTACAGCATGAAAAATGCCCTCCCCGGAGACATCATCGTGCTCGCAGGCAAGGGCCATGAAGATTATCAGGAGATCCACGGTGTCAAGCACCCCATGGATGAACGCGATCTGATCGCCGATATCCTGAAGGAACTATGATCGTCCCTCCAGAAAACTCAGAAACTCTTTTGCGGGCAGAGGCTTGCAGAAATAGAATCCCTGCATAAGCTCACATCCCTGGATCAGATCTGCCGCCAGATCAGAGAACTTACGGGCTACAGCTTCCTGCTCGACACCCTCGACCAGTACTTCTATGCCCATTTCCTTGAACATCGCTATGGTATCCTGTATCACTATACACATCTGAGGATCATCTATCATATCCACGAAGCTCTTATCCAGCTTGACCTGATTGATAGGCAGGCCTGTGGTCC
>CAMONC010000135.1 GCA_946620235.1 uncultured Lachnospiraceae bacterium
GGGCGGCAAACCTTCTCGATATATCCAGCCCGAGCCCGGTTCCCTGTATCCCGCTGTTCTTCTCCTCATCCAGCCTTTCGTATGCGGTAAACAGCTTATCCATGTCTTCGGGACGTACCCCGACACCCGTATCTTTAACGGATATCCTGAGGGAGCATTTCTCATCATCCTTACTTTCAACGGATACCGACAGCGTGAATCCGCCGAAATCGGTATACTTCACCGCATTGGTCAGAAGATTGAGTACGATCTGTTTGATCTTGCCGGAATCGCCGTACAACCTCCGGGGGACAGCCGGATCGACATCGACATCGAATGTCAGATCCTTGATGTTGCTCCTGACACGGATCATCTTGATTATCGATCTGAGTTCCGAGGCCGTGTCATATTCCTGTTCGACCAGATGCATCTTGCCCGATTCGATTTTGGACATGTCGAGCAGATCATTGATCAGGGCGAGCAGGGATTCGGCGGCATCCCTTACATCAAGGGCGTATCCTATGACAGACATATAGTACGGCTTGGGTACATCAGCCCTGTCCTCGCGGAGTATCATTTCGTTCATACCCAGAATGGTATTGATAGGGGTACGTATCTCATGGCTCATGTTGGCGAGGAATCTGGATTTGGCGGTATTGGCACGCTCCGCATCGTCTCTGGCCTGCTGTATCTCACCGTATTGACGGCGTATGACGGTCCCGGTCATTACACGCCATACCACGAAAGCCGCGATGCCCATCACCAGTATCAGTATTATCATCCTCACAACCATCAGCTCCATAAGCTTCGGTTTCTTGACTATCCTGAATACCCGGTCCTGAACCACTGCTCCCGTACCGGTGCTGAGAGTCTGAATGTGGAGATCGTAATCACCGTGCTCAAGTCCGGTATACTCCAGAGCGGAAAGCTCACTCCTGTGTAAAGTGATACCGGCATCGGAGGCTCCTTCCATGTAGGCGCGTATCATTGGATCAGACATGGAATAGTCCATTACGGAGGGAGATATCTGTATACGGGCTGCATCCTTGGGAATGGTATAGGTTCCGTTCTCGTCAGGATATATCTTCACATCGTCAGCATACACGGAGCCGACGTCGATCTTGACCGCAGTATCTCCGTCCACATAGTTATTGATGTTGACCTTGATCACACCGGTCTGGCATGCCATGTACAGATTACCGTAATCATCGAACTCGCAGTGTGAATGTACGACAGGCATCGATACAAGCCCGTTCGCGTGAGTATACATCCGGTAATCCGATATACTGTCATTGATCATATCCTCGGCTCTGACAGTGTAGATGCCGTGGGAACACAGCACCCATATATATCCGTGATCGTCATAATACAGATCGTAATTGTTGTTATACGGGAAAGTGGTCACATTGGTGATGACTCCGTCCTTCATATACTCTATGGAGTTGGATGTGATGATCCAGTATACGCCGCGTTCACTGTCTTTCTTGATACGCAGTATGACATCACTGGTCAGGCCGTCTTCGGCTCCCAGTCTGGTAACCTCATCACCCCTGATAACATAAAGGCCGTCACCGTCCGTACCGGCATATATTTCACCGTCCGGCCCTTCGGTCACCGTCAGAAAAACTGTGTTATGTAAACCATCGGTATCATCCAGTGTTCTGGTGATCCGGCCGTCTTTGATAACCACAAGTCCGTTACCCGTACCTACGAGAACCGACCCGTCGGACGCGGTCTCGGTGCACCGGATCTCGTCGGTAGGCATGCCGTCATAGGCGGTATAATCCCTGATCTCACCGTCTGCGGTCGCACATACAAGCCCAAGATCCTTCTTGAATGTGGATATCCATATATTACCTGAGTCATCCTTTTTGATGCATCTGATACGCGCATCACCGATATGGGAGGTGAGCATGTTGGTGACGGGTTTATTGTTGCCGTTCAGCACTTTAAGCCCCGTATCGGTGCCTATATACAGATTTCCCTGATATACGCAGGTTGAGTTTACCACGTCAGTTTCCATACCTGCTCTCTCGGTCAGATTGAGGAAGTTGTTTGCCACCACCTTGATAATGCCCTGTCTGGATGAAGCCATCCACAGATTACCCTGATAATCCCCGGTGATCATCTCCAGGCTTTCAATATGATCCAGACCTTCTGCCATATGAAGCCTGTAGTTCTCATCCAGATATCCGACCTCCGATGTTGACGTCACCCATATCCGGCCGCAGGCATATTCCATCCAGTGGATATTCTCTATCGGGGCCACTGAGATCTTTTCCATATGCCATGCATTGTCGCCAAAGTATCCATGATATACCACATTTGACTCGGTGCCGAAGTACATCTTGCCCGGCATATCGGGATCACACACTATGGTCGTGATCTTATCGCTCATACCCAGGTCTTCACAGGTGTACATTTCGGTGATCCGGGCCGAATCTATCGCGAATACGCAACCGTTTCTGGTCTGACCGTATACACGGCCGCTCGAATCGGTACACAGTCTGAGTACTCTGTCATCATTGATCCGCTCATCGTCCATGATGTGTACATTCATATCCTGATCCACATAGCACAGCCCGGCTGTGGTTCCTACATATATGTTCCCGAACCCATCCTCGGTGAATACCCGTATGGATGATGAGGGCAGGCCGTCATCCACGGTGAGATGAGTTCTTTCGCCCCCGTCAAGCACGACCACTCCGTTATCGTTGGTGCCCACCCATATGCGTCCGCGCGAATCTTCGAACAATCCTCTGCCGCTGGTCAGTCCGTCAGAGGAATCCAGTCTCTCAAAGGATGTACCGTCATATCTGATGATCCCGCTGTATCCGCCGATCCAGATATAGCCGTCGGATGAACACATGACGAAGTTGGCCTCTGATGTGGGCAGGCCGTTCTCGATATTGTAGAGTTCCGCCATGACTCCCACGTTATCTATCTGCCCGGATGCCGCATAGCCGCCGCCGTAAAGAACGGGTTCCGGTGTATCTGCGGCCGCATGTGTATCCATCACGCACATGCAGGCACATGCCAGCGACACGATAAAAGCCGGGATGACAGCCGCAATCCGGACGGACATCAATGTCCGGATCCTCAATATCAGATTCTCAATACAATTGTATGGTTTCATATTCCGCGATCCGTCCGCATCAGTCTTCCTGATATTTGATCATGACATGTTTGACCTCGGGAAGGGCTTCCATGAATACCTCCACACATTTGGGGTCAAACTGGGTCCCGGCGCCTTCTTCGAGTATTTGCAGTGCCTTTTCCAGCGGAAAAGCAGGCTTATATACACGCGGAGATACCAGCGCATCGAAGACATCCGCTACCGCCATGATACGCGCGGACAGAGGGATGACCTGTCCGTGAAGGCCTTCCGGGTATCCCTTGCCGTCCCAGCGTTCATGATGATATGCTGCCATATTGCGCGCTTCCTTCAGGTAGCTCTCACCGCTTACCGTACTTATGGCTTTCTCTATGATCTTACGTCCGTGTGTCGTGTGCGTCTTCATTATCTCGAATTCCTCATCGGAAAGCTTGCCGGGTTTATTCAGCACCGTATCGGATATGTTTATCTTGCCCACGTCATGAAGCGGCGCGGACATGACCACATCGGATATGAACTTCGGTGACATCTTCTCGGCATAGTATCCTTTTGCTTTAAGGCCCTCCGCTATGATCCTGACATATGCGGCTGTCTTCTGAATATGAGCCCCGGTATCGGAATCCCTGTTCTCGACCAGATCCGCCATGGTGATGATCAGGCCGTTCTGCAGATTGGATGTGGACTCGGCCAGATACCGGATACTTCGCATCTGCTCCGCTTCCCCGGATGCCATCTCGCATATGGCACGATACAGGACCTCGACCTCATCGCTGGTATGTATATCCAGTGTACGTAGCTTACGTACATTGTCATCGAGTATGTTCTGATCAACACTCTCCAGTGAGAAATCGTCTATCATGGAAGCCATGGCGCCTATCGGATAGGCAAGATAATGATTGGACATCCACAGTGCAAATCCCAGTATCAGTATGAAGAAGCCGGAGAATACCATGATGACCTTGATTATGAAGTCGGTAACATACTCTCTGATGGAATCCAGTGAAAGATCCACGCCCACATAGCAATCGGTGTGACCTTCATCATCACGTACCGGATAATACAAAGTGAGTACCCAGCCGTATTGACCATGTTCGTCAAATGCGTCCAGCTCCTGTCCCGCCAGCATCCGGTCAAGCTGTGGTAACAGGGCCGGTTCAAAATCCCAATGGGTCCCGGGATTGGCACCCTCAACCTGCTCGGAATCCAGATCAAATACCACGGTCATCCCATCCTCATCGACCTTGACCACATACAGATACTGAACACCGTACGAATTCTCTCTGATGGAAATAAGGCGCCTCTCCGTGTCCCGGTAACCGGGCGATGATTTGCCCTTCCTGATAAACGTATCTATCAGGTCCGTATCCAAGGCGCTCGCCGTAGCTACCGCAGCGTTGCGTGCCACATTACTGTATTGCCCGATAATACTCCTGGAGTACATATTCACGCTCAGAAACATCATACCTGCCACCAGCAGGATGGATCCGACCGTCAAAGTTAAAGTCAGTCTGGTTGCGATCGAACGTCCCGAACCGTGCCTGTTTCCCCTGATCTCACTGATCTCGCGCGGGGATAAAGGTTTCTGACGCCACGCACTGTTATAGATGCCGTCTCTGATATCGGCGGGTATCAGCATCAGCATGAATACCGCGATCATGGTCAGTACTCCCTTATCCACTATATTGATAAGCGTACTGATCAGCACGGCTGCAAAAAAAGAACCTACGGCAGACTGGCCTGCCAGGGCATCCACCGCCTGTGACACATAGGTGAACTGCGGTCCGCCGATCAATATCCACTGGAAAACAGTCCCCATCACCCCGCTGACGATGCTCAAAACGAGGATGAGAACGATCACATTACGCTTTATGCGATACCGTTCCTGACGGACAAAACCGGATGTGATCAAAGCTATAAGTATGGGAATCAGTGTAAAATATATGGACAGATCATTAAAGAAATTGCATATAACACTCGTAAGTACCGCAGTGACAATTCCGGAAAAGCTGCCACACAATGCCGATACAAAGACTGTCCCGAGTGTGTCAGCATAAAAGGGAAGATCAAATCTGTGTGCTACAAAAGCAGGGATAACGTTTATCAATATACCGAATATTGTAAACAATGCCCTGTATAAGCTGTTTTTGTCCAATCTGTGTATATTGCGCTCCACAGGTATCTCCTTAGTATGATACTGCTATCAGATATAATAACTCATTTTGGGGTCGGATGCCACAACGCCCCCCGGCCATCCGATCATATGTTCATTTCCGGATCATCTCTTACCCGGGCTTGTTTTTACCGGGATACGTATCGTGACCGTACATCCCATGTCCGGTTCGCTGACCACTTCCAACCGGCCGCCGCACATCTTCTCGATCCTCTCCCTGACATTGCGTATACCGATATGCCTGCCGCTCATCAGTGTTTCATCCGTAACGTCAAAGCCTCTGCCGTTATCGCGGATCACTATCACATGATCCTCGGCTTCCCTGCGGGTGACTATATAGACAGACGGATTTCGTATACCTCTGACGCCGTGACGTATGGAGTTTTCGACCAGCGGCTGTATGGTCAGTGCCGGAAGTCTGAAGCTCTGGTCACTGATCTGATAGTCTATCAGGATCTCCGGAAACATCAGCAGTTCTATCTCTGTATATATCCTGGTATGCTCAAGCTCCTTGGTAAGCGGGATCAGTTCACTCTCACCGAGCGATTCAAGATTCTGTCTCAGGTAATTTGCAAATATCTCTACGGTTCTGGCCGCTTTGGGAGGATCCGTCGCACATAGGGCCTGTATCGATGCCAGTGTATTATACAGGAAGTGCGGTTGTATCTGGGACATCATGAT
>CAMONC010000136.1 GCA_946620235.1 uncultured Lachnospiraceae bacterium
CCCTTGATGAGAAGGGGCTTCTCTAAGACCATCGCAACGTTTACGGCGTCAAGAAGTTCCTGAGAAGCGACGTATGTATTTGTGGACGCAAATTTGTTATCAGACATTTTTTCTCCTTGTGAATATATGCTTGGCATTCCCGACCTTTTTTCAACTCCAGGGTATCAGCGGGTTCTCGATCTTCTTGTCACGCATCATGAGGTCTTTAACTGCCTCAGAAGGGTTTTTACCTTCGAAGAGGACGCGGTTGACCTCTGTGATGATAGGCATCTCAACATTGTACTTCTTCGCGAGCTCCATGGCTGCCTTAGCCGAGTATACACCCTCTACAACCATCTTGACCTCTGCCTGAGCCTCCTCGAGGCTCTTGCCCTGACCGATCAGGATGCCGCATCTCCGGTTTCTGGAGTGCATGGAAGCACAGGTAACTATCAGGTCACCCATTCCTGTCAGACCTGCAAATGTCTGCACATTTCCGCCCATGGCGACACCCAGACGGGATATCTCAGCTATACCTCGGGTGATAAGCGCTGCCTTGGTGTTGTCTCCGTAACCCAGTCCGTCAGCTGCTCCGGCAGCAAGTGCGATCACGTTCTTAAGTGCGGCGCCGATCTCAATTCCGAGGATATCCGGACTTATATAAACCCGGAACACATCGCTCATAAATACATCCTGAAGATATTTAGCAGTGTCTTTGGACTTGGAGCCGACCACGATCGTAGTGGGGATGCCCTTACCCACTTCCTCGGCGTGTGAAGGACCCGAAAGCACGGATACATCTGCCTGAGGTATCTCCTCCTTGATGATCTGTGACATGGTATATGAGGTGCCCTCTTCTATGCCTTTAGCTACGTCTATGATCTTCTGTCCGTCAGCCACGTGAGGTGACATCAGTCTAGCCGTACTTCTGACGAACTTGGACGGTACAGCCATCACGATCACATCACGTCCGCTGATAGCCTCGGCTATATCGGTTGTATAGGTTGTGGCCTCCGACAGAATGACTCCCGGTAGCTTATCCTTATTCTCGTGATATGTCCTGAACATATCTATCTCATCGGGCAGAGCCGAATACATGATACATTCATGTCCGTTATTGTTAAGGAGCCATGCAAGGGCTGTGCCCCAGCTGCCTGCTCCGATTATGCCGATTTTAGCCATTTATTCTCTCCTGTTGTCAATTATCTCTTCCGGTAGTGTACTCAAACCAGATCGTCATTGTCTTTTTTACCGGATTTCTCCTTACCGCGGTTGCTTAAGTAAACCTTGCTCTCGCTGTGAGTGAGCAGACGTTTGATATTGGCTCTGTGACGCCATACAGCCATGACGGTCATGACCAGAACCACCGCATACATCTCATACATCACCGGCTGCGGTATATCCACTCCGGCTCGCATATCCAAAGCCCCTGTCTGACCGCATACCAGAATATACACGAAGAACGTGATATATATCAAAATCGAGCCAAGAGATACGTAATGTGTTGTAAGGAAAACGAGTGCAAAAACCAGTAAATGTATAAGAAAAGAAACTGGTCCGAAGCTGACGATAACACCTGCAGTCGCCGCTATTCCTTTTCCGCCCTTGAACTGCAGATAAAAAGGGAAATCATGACCAAGGATCACTCCCAAAGCCGTGTACATGCGATACAAAAAAAGATACTCGGGATTACTCCTGCCGAAAAGGAAATATGTGATGACTATGGCCACTATGCACTTGATCGCATCTCCGAAAAGCACTATGAAGCCGGCCTTGGTCCCAAGTGTTCGCAGGGTATTGGTCGCACCGGAATTACCGCTCCCGTGTTCTCTGATATCGATCCCATGCATCTTGCCGTATATGAATCCTGTCTGAATCAGTCCGAAAGCATAGCCTATGACCAGACACAATATCCTCTCAAGCATTACTTGTCGTCCTTTCTCTCACGTATGATAAACCTAAGCGGAGTACCCATGAAGCCGAATGTTTCACGAACCTGGTTTTCTATATATCTTGTATATGAGAAATGCATCAGTTCTTTGTCATTTACAAATATAACAAATGTCGGCGGTTTCACGGCAACCTGGGTAATATAGAACAGCTTCAGTCTCTTGCCCTTGTCGGAAGGCGGCTGCTTCATTGCCGTAGCCTGAGCCATGATCTCGTTCAATACACCGGTGGCTACTCTCATCGAATGATTCTCATTGACCGCATCTATTGTCTCATAGAGTTTATTCAGCCTCTGACCTGTTTTGGCCGAGATAAACACGATCTCCGCATAGGTCATGAAGCTTAGCGTATTGCGGATGTCCGCAGTATACTCATTGACTGTCTTATCGTTCTTTTCGATGGCATCCCATTTATTGACGACAATGATGATGGCTTTTCCGCGGTCATGAGCTATGCCGGCGATCTTTGCATCCTGCTCTGTGACGCCTTCCGTAGCATCTATGACCAGAAGGACTATATCCGCACGTTCTACGGCAGCTACGGTACGGATGATCATATATTTCTCAAGTTCTTCTTTGACTTTATTCTTACGTCTGAGTCCGGCGGTATCTATGAGCAGATACTCCTTACCGTCATGCATGATACGTGAATCTATGGCATCACGGGTGGTTCCCGCTATATCCGACACGATCGCACGGTCTTCGCCTGCCAGCTTGTTCAGAATGGAGCTCTTGCCTACATTGGGTTTTCCAACGATAGCGATCTTGACAGCCTCATCTTCGGCGTCCGTATCAGCGCCTTCCGGGAAGTACTCGCTGACCGCCTCAAGCAGTTCACCGAAGCCGAGCCTGTTCACGCTTGATATGGGGAAAGGCTCCCCGATGCCGAGATTATAGAACTCGTATACATCAACCATATCTCGCTGAAAGCTGTCGACCTTATTAACAGCAAGAACTACAGGCTTGGAGGATCTGCGTATTATATCGGCGACACGCATATCATCATCAACCAGTCCCTGCTTAACATCGACCATGAATATGATCACATCAGCGGTATCGAGAGCGATCTGTGCCTGCTCACGCATCTGTGAAAGGATGACATCAGAGCTGTCAGGCTCTATACCGCCGGTATCTATCATGGTAAATGTCTTATCAAGCCATTCAACGTCAGCGTATATACGGTCTCTGGTTATGCCGGGTGTATCCTTGACTATGGATATCATCTCACCGGCTATTGCATTGAAAAAGGTGGATTTACCTACATTCGGACGTCCCACAACTGCTACTATGGGACGATTATCAGTGTGACTCATATTTGCTCCGGATCCCCAGGCGGATGCCCGAAGATGTTAGTTTTTCTACAAAATCATATCCACTTGATTTTACAATCTGTACGTCTGATTGTAAAGTTTCGGCCAATTGTGTCCGCGTCATGTCATCAAGAAAATAATCCTCTCCCGCACGAAGTGTATTCTCGGGGATCAGCACTCGTCTGCCCAAAGTTTTACCCCGTAATTGTTCCGCCATATCCCGGCCGGTCAGAAGACCTGATACGGTGATCATTTCTCCGAAGAAATGATTAACGATCTCATATACATGTATATTCAATCCGGGATACATCCCCATCAGTCGTGCCGCCATATCGGATATGATCGGATACATGAGTTTACCGGTCACTACAGACAGTTCTTCATGCGGTTTCCTGATGAAATGAACATGCCGAAGCGCATCCTCATATTCATTAAGCATCAGTCTGACCATGCCCACACCGTTCTCAAGCTGAACATATCCCTCATACCTCTCCTCATCGGGGAGCGGCAAACCGGCTGTCAGATACCATTCATCCGATGCATGTACGAAATAAGAGCCGGACTCTTCTTTAATCCTGTCCTGCCATTTATGAATGATCCCCAGAACCTCACGTGCATCATCATGCCCAAAAGGTTCAAGCGGATACAGACCGTCACGATATCTGGTCAGCCCAACAGGAACTACCGAAACACTCTGCAGTTCGGGCATAAGTTTCGACAGGTCTGATATGCTGCGTTCAAGCTCTTTTCCGTCATTTAAGCCCTTGCACAGAACGATCTGACCGTTCATGGTGATCCCGGCTTCCTTAAGTTTATATACTTTCTTAAGAGACTCGCCGGCAAACCGGTTATTGAGCATTCTGCATCTGAGTTCGGGATTGGTGGTATGAAATGATATATTGATCGGAGAAAGATGATACCGGCATATCCTTTCGACATCATGATCGGACATGTTGGTGAGTGTCACATAGTTACCCTGAAGAAAGCTCAGTCTCGAGTCGTCATCCTTGAAATAGAGGGTTTCGCGCATGCCGGGAGGCATCTGGTCGATAAAGCAGAATACGCATTTATTCGTGCATGACCTGTACTCATCCATGAGCCCTGCTTCAAACAGCAGTCCCGGATCCTCGTCGGGCATCTTGGATATATGCACGCAATACTCCTCACCATCCCCGTTTATCAAAACAAGATCCAGTTCTTCCTCCAGAGTCAGATACTGATAATCAAAAATGTCCTCTACGGCTTCACCATTAACCGAAACAAGAGTATCTCCTCCCGATATCCCGGTTCCGTCTGCGGGTGACCCCTGTATTATGTCTTTTACTACACGCTTATCGGATCTCATATCTTTAAGTTTACCCCAAATCGCCTTGACGTGCTATCTGTCGGATAATAAAATATGACACGTAAATATAGTCTGCTTTTATACGGAGCATTTATATGGCAAATCTACAGAAATTAGAGCAGCTGATGGCTGTTGCACCCATCAAACTCATCATACCTCCCTGTGCCGAGAAGCTCGGGAGCAGTGTCAACCGGTATCTGATCGAATTCAGACAGGATCTCCACAATAAATTCAAAGCCGATCCTGCTTTTCAGGGATATATCAAGGATAATTACATAGCACGCATAGATCTGCCCAGATTCGGCAGCGGTGAAAGCAAATGTACATTGCTCGACTCTATACGAGGCGATGATATATTCATAATCACCGATGTGACCAACCATTCCCTCACATATAAGATGCAGGGATTTGAGAATCATTACTCACCTGATGACCATTTTCAGGATCTGAAACGTATACTTGCCGCCATCGACGGCAAGGCTCACCGCATCAATGTGATCATGCCCTTTCTCTATGAAGGCAGACAGCATAAGCGCAGCGGCCGCGAATCCCTGGATGCGGCATATATGTTCAAAGAGCTGTCAAATATGGGAATCACGAATTTCATCACTTTTGATGCACATGATCCCCGTATCCAGAACTCGGCTCCTTTCACCGGATTCGACAACTTCAACGCGATGTACCAGTTCGCTCGCACTCTATTAAGTAACGAGCGCGATATGATCATAGATAAGGATCACACCATCATCATCTCTCCCGATGAAGGTGCCCTGGACAGATCTATCTATTTCGCATCGGTCCTCGGACTGGACGCCGGTATGTTCTACAAGAGACGTGATTATACCAAGATGGTAAACGGCAAGAACCCTATAGTCGCTCACGAATTTCTCGGTGACAATATAGACGGCAAAGACTGTATCATCATAGACGACATGATCTCTTCCGGCGGTTCGATGATCGATACAGCCCGACAGCTTAAGGAAATGAACGCCAAGCGTGTGTATATATGCACCACCTTCGGTCTCTTCACCGATGGGCTCGCTGCGTTTGACGAAGCATATGAGAAATGCTATTTCGACAGGATCGTGACCACCAACCTCAACTACATCGATCCCGATCTCTATACCAGACCTTACTATCTGCAGGCCGACATGGGCAAATTCATCGCATCCATCATAGACTTCATGAATCACGATGCACCTATGTCAGATCTGAATACGCCTACCGAGAAGAT